>JAGQRI010000078.1:23476-28915 GCA_020425515.1 Planctomycetota bacterium
TCGGCGACGCCCACCAGCGCATGGTGCAGCACGGCTAGTTCGGTTGCGGTTTTTACGTTCATGGGCGGCTACCCCGTCGCTTGCGCTTCGGGCTCCTGTCTCCTGTTAGCGCAAGTTGCCCGGAACTTGTTACCTCCAGCTTCCAGCCCTGTTTCAGATACAGGCAGGAACTCAATTCGGTGATGATCGCCGGGCCTTTCAGCTTCGCCCCGACCGCCATACTTTCGCGCTCAAACACCGGAGCGCGGCTGGAGTTGCCAGTCGCCTTCGGTTTGCCCTTCGCGGTAACCGACGGCAGCTTCGGTGCACGCTGCTTCGCCTCGACGCGCACGCGCACGTTGACGATCTCGGCCGGCGCATCGCCGCGGTCGAAATAGAACTGCCGCTCGTGCGCCTTGATGAACGCGCGCTTCCAGGTTTTCTTCAGCGGCACGTTCAACTCGAAACTCTGGCCGAGGTAGCGAACATCCAGGCTGGCATTCGTTTTGAACGGGCCGATCAGGCCACAGGACTTGAGTTCATCAACGGCGCGCGCTTCCAGTTCGAGTGCTGCGGCCTCGGCTGTGGCAAATGCATCGGCGTCATCGCCTGCAAGCAGCGTCCGCGACAGGTCACGTGATGCCGGCGTGTGCAGCATGCCGAGCGCACACAGCAGCCCTGGGTCGCGCGGGATCAGCACAGTCTCGATACCGAGCAGCTCCGCCAGGTCGCAGGCCAGCAAGCCGCCTGCGCCGCCGAACGGGACCAGCGCCATGTCGCCGACGTGGTGTCCGCGCTCGACGGTCACCCGGCGCAGGGCGCGCTCGATACCCGCCAAGGCAACGCGGACAACGGCATCCGCCAGACGTTTCGGTTGGGCGGACTTGTTGAGGCGCTTCAGCGCCTGCGCTGCGAGATCCGGATGCAGTGGCAGTTCTCCGCCCAGTTTCAAATCATGAGGGAGCCTGCCCAGCACCACCAACGCATCGGTAAGCGTGGGTTGCCTGCCGCCGCGTCCGTAGCAGGCCGGTCCGGGATCGGCGCCCGCGCTTTCCGGACCGACGTGCAGTGCGCCGCCCGCATCGAAATACGCGATGCTTCCCCCGCCGGCGCCGATGGTATGAATGTCGAGTGAGGGCGTACGCAGCGGCAACTCCGCAATCGGTGTTTCCGCGCGCAACAGCGGTGCCTTCGTGACAAGGCTGACGTCTGTACTGGTGCCACCGATGTCGAAGGCAACACCCGTCTCGATTCCCTCGGCATCCAGCGCCTGCCGCACCCCCGCAATGCCGCCGGCCGGGCCCGAAAGTGCCAGTTTGACCGGCTCATTCGCGGCGATCTTCGCGGGCAGCCAGCCACCGGCTGAGTGCATCAGCACCACGCGCGCCGGTTTGACCTTGTTCTCGAGCTGCTTGATGTAGCCCTGCAGTTTGGGGATCAGACCGGCATTAGCCGCGGTTACCAGGCTGCGCTCATACTCGCGGAATTCCGGCGCAAGTTCGCTGGATAACACCACGGGCAGCTTCAGTTTGCGCAATGCGCGTGCTAGCACCTGTTCGTGCCTGGGGTTGGCGTACGAATGCAGCAGGCAAATCGCCACGGCCTGAACATCCAGCGCGGCAACCTGCTCGACGACGCGTGCAGTTTCTTGACGCGTCAACTTGCGGTCCACGCTGCCGTCCGGCTCAAGGCGCTCGTCGCACTCGACGCGAAATTCACGCGACACCAACTCATGCCGCCGTTTCGGCTCAAGGGCGTACAGGTCTTCCGGGGCGCGGTTCTGGCGCCCGATGGCGAGCACGTCACGGAAGCCTCTCGTGGTTACGAACGCAATTCGGGCGAGCTTGTTTTCCAGCAGCGCGTTGGTGGCGACCGTCGTCCCGTGCACGAGCAGTTCCGCGCCGCCCAGCCGCGCCAATGCTTCCGCCACCGCCAGACCCGGATCGTCGGGCGTGCTGGGAACCTTGCAGCGCAGCAGCTTGCCGCCGCTGAGAACGCAGGCGTCGGTAAACGTGCCGCCGACGTCGACGGCCGCGATTCTACCCGGCATCGGCATCCTCCACGCGCTGCAGCCAGCTGCGAATGCGGGCGGCGACGCCAATCGGGACTTCGTGCGAAACCAGGTGGCCGTACGCGTCCATCTGGTGCAGCTTCACGTCCGGCACACGTTGCCACAATTCGCGCTGGTTTTGCGAGCCGGCGATCGGATCCTCGCTGCCGAACAGTACGTCCACGGGGCCGCACAATCCGACAAGTCGATCGTCCACGTCAAAGTCAGCCAGCAGTCTCAGGCGCTCGGCAATGTCCGCGTAGTCCAACTCGGAGTAGCGCTTGAGAAACCTCTCGCGGTCCTCGCCACTGAGGGTGCCCGCCAGCTTCCATCCCGCCAGCAGGCGCGCCACGGGTTTCATCACACCGCGCGGCAGCACACGTGTGGCGGTACGGCCCAGCGCCGCGGCGAAGGCCTCAGGTTGCGAGCTGAAGGCTGAGACCAGAAACAAACCTGCAGCGCGGCCGCGATGCGCGATGGACGCCTTCAACGCAACGGCGCCGCCGAAAGACTCGCCCATCAGCAGACGTGTTTCGAGCGCCTGCAGTTTCGCCGCCACCAGGTCCGCCAGCTCGACCCACGTCAGCCTGCGACCGGCGGGATAGCTGAACGGAACGAGCTCCGCATCCGGGAGATGCGGCTGCAGCTTGTCGATCACGTTCGCCACGCCATCAAGGCCGGGCAGGTACAGGATGCGGCGTTGCATGACGGAAGGTTTAGAGTGCCGCCAGCCACTTCTCAACCACCTCGACTGCCGTCTTGTCGGAAAGCCCGTTGGCGGTCAGCGACTCCCATGTACTGAAGCTAAGCGCGTGGCGCAGGACGGCCTTCAGTTCCGGCCGCGTCGAACGCTTCGGCTTCCAGGCCTTCAGCAAATCGTCACGGATGCCGTCAAGCCAGCCTTCGAATTCTTCAAGCGGCGGGCGCAACGCCGGCGCTTGTTCGATGTCGCGATATGTGTTGTGCCAGACCTCGGACGTGCGCCGGTAGAAGCCGTACATCGCGCCTAACGCTGCCCTGCTGCGTTCGGCCGCATCGGCGATGTTCTGCCACGCGACTGGATCGGGCGGCGGGTTCAACGCCAGGTAGTGCGAAGTGCAGGCACGGAAGATGGCCGCATCGTCCTCAAAGTGGCGGTAAACGGTCAGGCGCTGAACGCCGGCGAGGTCGGCGATGGCGCTGATGCTGGTGTTTGCAGGACCGACAGTGCGGTGCAACTCGACAACCGCCTCGACGATGCGTTGCCGCGTTTCCCCGGTCTGCTTTGCGCGCTTGTCCTGTTTGTACGGTCGCTTCGCCATTTCAGTAAACATACCTGTTCACTTTTTCTTTGACAAGTGGGAATGCCCGGGGTATCCACTCCGTTGATAGTGAACACCACTGTTCATCGAATAAGGAGAAACAATGCAGGCGCCAGAAATGATGGATGCAACGCAGATTGACGACCGGACCTTCTGCCTGAACTCGTGGCTCCCCGTGCCCGGATTCGGCGTACTGGCTGTAAACTCGTACCTGATCAAAGGCGAGCAACCCGTACTGGTGGACACCGGCCTGGCCGGCCTGCGCGAAGGATTCATGCGCGAGCTGCACAAGCTGATCGACCCGGCCAATCTGCGCTGGATCTGGCTGACCCACGCCGACGCCGACCACACCGGCAACCTGGTTGAAGTGCTGAAAGCAGCACCCAACGCGCGGCTGGTCACGACGTACCTTGGCATGGGCAAGCTCGGCATGATGGGTGTGCCGTTGCACCGTGTGTACCTGGTCAACCCTGGCCAGCAGCTAGATGTCGGCGACCGCTACCTGCTTGCCGTAGCGCCCCCCACCTTCGACGCGCCGGAAACGACGGCGATGTTCGATCCGGTCGGGCGCAACCTGTTCAGCGCAGACAGCTTCGGCGCGCTGCTGCCGGAGCCGGTCAAACAAGCCAGAGACATCCCCGAAGACACGCTGCGGCAAGGCATGCTGGCCTGGGCCACCGTCGACGCACCGTGGCTGAAGATGGTGGATCTCGCAGGTTACGCCGCAGGCATCCGCAGGCTGCGCGAACTGGATGCGAACCGCATCCTGAGCAGCCACCTGCCATTGGCCGATGCCACACTGGTCGAGCCGCTACTGGAGATACTGGCGAGCGCCCCGGACGCGCCGCCGTTTGTCGGCCCCGACCAAGCCGCACTGGAGCAGATGATGGCCGCAGCCTAGCGGCAGACGAACGAAACAGGGACGGCCGCCGTGGCCGTCCCTGTGAGGTTGAAGCAAGTCTAGCTGATGGTTACGGGAAGACCCGCCTTTTGCCAGGCATCGAAGCCGCCAACGATGTTCGAAACGTTGGTGTAGCCGAGCTTGCGCAGTGCGCCCTGGGCCATGCCGCCGCGCATACCGCTCTTGCAGTACACAACGACCGCGGCCTGCGGGTCAGGAATGGTCTTGGGCACGGTATCCAGAATGTTGTCGAGCGGGATGTGCTCGGAGCCGGGGATCGTGCCGCCGGTGAGTTCCTGCGGCATGCGCACGTCGATCAGGATCAGGCCGTCTTTCTTGACGACCGCCTTCTTGGGGGCTGCTTTTTTGGGAGCGGTCTTGCGGGTGGTGCGTTTGCGTTTCTGGGCTGCTTTGGTGGTAGGCTCAAGGATCGTGGCTGCGTCAGTGGGTCGAAGTCTGGGTGGAAGCTGCATCGAAGTTCCTTCCTCAAGTGGCCGATAAGCGGAAGCAATAGAGTCATTCGGGCTAATAATTATACGGATGCTTCATGGAATTTGAAGCCTAAAGGTCTTGACGTTAGGCACTCTCAACCTATGTTCCGCCGCCCATCTGTCAGAAACCGGGGTCATTGACCCTTGCTCCTCGCACCGTTATACGACGCGTAAGCTGCCGCATGCGGACAAGCAATCCATCGCCCCGTGAGGACTATCATGGCCTTTGAACGACCCAAGATCTCTGTTTTCGGCGCCGGCTTCGTCGGCTCCACTGTGGCCCAGCGCTGCGCCGACCGCGAACTCGGCGACGTGCTGCTGATCGACATCGTTGAGGATATGCCCCAGGGCAAGGCCCTCGACATGTTTGAATCCAGCCCCGTCGAGCGCTTCGACGCCCGCGTCAACGGCAGCAACAACCCGGCGGACGTAAAGGATAGCGACGTCGTCGTTGTGACATCAGGCATCGCACGTAAACCAGGCATGAGCCGCGACGACCTGCTGACCACGAACGCCAAGATCATCCAGAGCGTTTCAGACAGTATCAAGGAAAACGCGCCGAACGCCATCGTCATTATGATCACAAATCCTTTGGACGTAATGAGTTGGGTCGCCCACAACCGTCTCGGGTTCGGCAAGAACCGGGTAATGGGCATGGCCGGCGTGCTCGACAGCGCACGCATGGCGAGTTTCGTTGCCATGGAACTCGACTGCAGC
>JAGQRI010000406.1 GCA_020425515.1 Planctomycetota bacterium
CTGCGCCAGCGCGACGGCGGCGAATGGAAGAACGTCGCGGGCGCGCCCTTCCGCGTAGAAATCTACAACCCGAAGGGCGAGCAGAAGCTGGCCAAGCGCCTGTTCGCCACCAAGTTCGGCGCGCTGGAATACGACCTGCCGCTCGACGCCGAGGCGGGCCTCGGCGGCTGGTACTTCTACGTGCGCTCCGGCAGCGGCAACTGGATCGGCTCGGGCAGCTTCCAGGTTGAGGAGTACAAGAAGCCCGAATTCGAAGTCAGCGTCACCCCGCCGGACAAGCCGGTCAAGCTCGGCCAGGCGGTCAGCGCCAGCATCAAGGCCGAGTACTACTTCGGCGGGCCGGCGGCCGGGGCCGAGGTCAGCTACAAGGTCTACCGCAACTTCTACTTCCACTCGGTCTACTTCCCGCGCCGTTACGACTGGCTGTATAACTGGCAGTCGCCGATGTACTACGGCACGCCGGACCAGCAGTTCCACCGCAACAGCGGCAGCGAGCTGATCACCGAGGGCAAGGGCAAGCTCAATGAACAGGGCGAACTCGTTATCGAGTGGGACACCGGCAAGGCCCTGAAGGAATGGGGCGATTTCGACCACCAGTACCGTGTCGAGGCCGAGGTCACCGACAGCTCGCGCCGCACCATCACCGGGCAGGGCAACGTCAAGGCCCTGCGCCGCGCGTTCTTCGCCTTCGTCGACAACAAGCTGGGCTTCTACCGCCCGAAGGACAAGCTCGACGTCGAAATCCGCTGCGTCACCGCGGACGACAAGCCGGTGCAGACCGAAGGGCGCCTCGAAATCTACCGCGTGACCTTCGCCAAGCGCATCGACGAAGAAGGCATGCCGCAGATCGACGAGACCAAAACCCTGCTCAGCAGCCACGACCTCGCCACCGACGAGCGCGGGCTGGCCTGGTGGAACGAGCCGTTTGAAGAGGCCGGCACCTACGAACTGGTCTACAAGACCAAGGACGAATGGGACACCGAGATCGTCGGCAGCACCCGCGTGATCGTGAAGGCCGAGGAGTGGGTCCCGGGCAGCTTCCGCTTCGGCACCATCAGCCTGATCCCGCAACAGAAGGTGTACACGCAGGGCGAAACCGCCCACGTGCTGCTCGCCAGTGACTTCAAGGATGCCTGGATGCTGATCAGCGTCATGGGCGGCAATGAGGTCATCACCCAGAGCTTCGTCGACCTGCAGAAGACCGGCGGCCAGCTCGAGCTCGAACTGACCATGGGGCGCGAGCACCTGCCCAACTTCCACATCAACGTGATGACCGTCCAGAAGGGCGAGCTGCACACGCAGACCGTCGAGCTGTTCGTGCCGCCCGTTGACCAGTTCCTCGACGTCGAAGTCAGCACCGACAAGGAATGGTACCAGCCCGGCGAAAAGGGCCAGGTGACCGTCACCGCCAAGGACAAGGACGGCAAGCCGGTCCAGGCCGAGTTCGCGCTCAGCATCTACGACCGGTCGATCGAATACATCATGCCGGACCGCACCCCGAACATCATCAAGCACTTCTACGGCGACCGCCGCAGCTACCGCCTGAACTTCGTGAACAGCTACAACACGTCGGTCAGCAACGTGCTGTGGGACCGCCAGAAGTACGAAGACTACCGCTGGTTCGGCACGCCGCTCGGCTACGGCGTGCGCGACTGGCTGAACTGGGAGCGCTACTCGTTCAACTTCAAGGAAGAACAGGACAAGGCCAAGGACAGCAAGTCCGACAAGTTCGCCCGCGGCTTCGCAAACGACCGCAAGGAAGCCAGCCGCGCCACGGACGATCCCGCTGAAGACGCCAACAACGACATGGAAGGCGGCAAGGGAGGGTCCGGCGGCTTCCGCCGTGCACGCGGCGGAGGCGGTGGACGCGCCCCCGAGGCGCCGGGCGCGGAAACCGGCAGCGCAGAAGGCGAGGAACTGCGGGACGCAGCACCGGCAGCCAAGGCAGCCAACGAGCCCTCGGATTCGCTGGAAAAACTCGAGAAGAAGCTCGGCGAAGTCGCCGAGGACACCGGCTCCGCCACGCCGCGCATCCGCACCAACTTCAAAGACAGCGTCTTCTACAGCAACAGCGTCACCACCGGGCCGGACGGCAAGGCGGTGATCGACGTCGAGTTCCCGGACAACCTGACCGACTGGAAGATCAGCGCCCACGGCATCACAGCGGTCGCCAAGGTCGGCGAGGCGTTCGGCAGCGTGAAGACCAAGAAGAACCTGATCCTGCGCGACCAGGCCCCGCGCTTCGTCGTCGAGGGCGACGTCGTGACCCTGTCCGGCATCATCATGAACCGCTACGACACCGACCTGTCCGTCAAGGCGATGCTGATGCTGAACCCGATGGACACCGCCACCGAGGACGAGAAGCTGCACTTCTGCAGCTACGAGCTGTTCCCCGAAACGCCGGACGTCCAGACCATCACCGTGCCGGCGAACGGCGAAGTCCGCGTCGACTGGCAGGTGCGCATGACCGGCGCCGGCGACTTCAAGGTGCGCATGCTGGCACTCAGCGAGATCGAATCCGACGCCACGGAAAAGAGCTACCCCTGCAAGGTCCGCGGCGCGGAGATGTACCAGGCCACCACGTCCGTGATCAACGACGGCGAGAAATCGCAGAGCTTCGACGTAACCCTGCCCGACAAGCTGGACCCGGAGCAGACCAGCCTCGACCTGCAACTCAGCCCGAGCGTCGCGGCCCTGGCCATGGACGCCCTGCCGTACCTGCTGCAGTACCCCTACGGCTGCGTCGAGCAGACCATGTCGCGCTTCCTGCCGGCCGTGCTGGTGCGCAAGACCCTGCAGGACGCGGGCATCAGCCTCGAGGAAGTCGGCAAGCGCCGCGCGGCGCTCGACTATGAGGGCACCAACCCGCAGGCCGCGTACTGGTACAAGCACAACCCGGTGTTCGACAGCCGCACCATGAACAGCATCATCGAGTACGGGCTCAAGCGCATCGCCATCTTCCAGCACAGCGACGGCGGCTGGGGCTGGTGGCAGGGCGGGCAGAGCGACACCTACATGAGCGCCT
>JAGQRI010000407.1 GCA_020425515.1 Planctomycetota bacterium
GACGGGCGCGAAGACCTGAACAAGACCAAGAAGATCTTCGCCCGCAAGACCGACGCCCGCACGCTGGAAGACGCTCTCGACGGCGCCGACGTGTTCTACGGGCTCAGCGTAAAGGGCGCGCTCAAGCCCGAGGCGCTCAAGAAGATGGCGCCCAACCCGGTCGTGTTCGCGCTCGCCAACCCGGACCCGGAAATCGAGCCGGAACTGGCCCACGCCACCCGCGACGACGTGCTGATGGCCACCGGGCGCAGCGACTACCCGAACCAGGTCAACAACGTGCTCGGCTTCCCGTTCATCTTCCGCGGCGCGCTCGACACACGCGCCACGGCGATCAACGAGGAAATGAAGATGGCCGCCTCCAAGGCGCTGGCCGAGCTCGCCAAGGCCGAGGTGCCGGACAGCGTCAGCCGCGCCTATGGCGGCAAGCGCTTCCGCTTCGGGCGCGAGTACCTGATCCCGAAACCGTTCGACCCGCGCGTGCTGTACTACGTCGCGCCCGCGGTGGCCGAGGCCGCCATCAAGACCGGCGTCGCGCGCCACGAGCTCGACATTGAGGAGTACCGCGAGAAGCTCCGCCGCCAGACCGATCCCGGTCGCGCGGTAATGGGCATTGCGATCCGCAAGGCCACACAATTGCAGAAGCGCCTGGCCCTGCCGGACGGCAGCGACGCGCGCGTGCTGTCGGTCGCGCGGCAGATCATCCGCGACGCCGTGGCCCGCCCGGTGCTGGTCGGAACCGCCGAGAAGATCCGCGCGGGCATGAAGGGTTTCGACGACGATCAGTACGAGGTCGTTGACATTGCCAACCCGCCCGACAACGACCTGCTGAACATCCGCCTGAAGGAGCGCGCCGGGTTGTTCGCCAAGGACAGCCTCGACAGCTACGCGCTGGCGGCGCTGATGACCGACCTGAACATGGTGGACGGCATGCTGTCGGCGGCCGACCGGGTTTACCGCGAAACCATCCCCAGCGTCCTGAAGTTCGTCAGCAAGCGCCGTGGCACCAAGCGCGTGATCGGCATGCACATCATGGTGCTGAAGGGGCGGGTGGTTTTCTTCGCGGACACGACGCTGGTGGTCAACCCGACTGCAGTTGAGTTGGCCGACGCCGCCCGCCTGTGCGCCGAGGCCGCCAACGCGCTGAACATCACGCCGCGCGTGGCGTTCGTCAGCTTCAACAATTTCGGCGCGAGCGAGCATCCCGAGGCCGGCAAGGTGCGCGAGGCGACCGGCTTGTTCCGGCAGGCCAACCCGGGCGTGGCGGCGATCGGCGAAATCCAGGCCGACATCGCGCTCGCGCCGGATGAGTACCGCAACGTCGTCAGCGCCGAGGAGTGGCCTGAGCGCGCGAACGTTCTGATCTTTCCGAACCTCGACGCGGCCAACGCGGCCTTCCGCCTTGTGCGCGTGACCGCCGGCGCGACGGCGCTGGGCCCGCTGCTGCTGGGGCTGCGCAAACCGGCCAACGTGATGCCGCGCGGCAGTACGGTGCAGGATGCCGTGGCGATGGCCGCGGTTACGCTGGCGATGCCTACACTTTCGTCGGAATCGGGTCTGCACCGGTCGGTCGACCCCGAGCAAGCTTAGAGCCCGAGGCGCTTAAACTAAAAACAGGGGCGCTGCGGTTGCAGCGCCCCTGCTTTAGTTGGGCCGAAGAAATACCTGCCCCCCCATAACAGCAAGTACTTCCCTTAGCCGGCCCGTAATTCTGTCAGGCGCGAAGGTATAAACTGTTTTCCATTGCCTTGCATCAACTTTTTCGGGCCGGTTTTTTGAGTGCCAGCCTGATCGATGCCCCCAGTAACAACGCGCCGAAAATCACCTTCAGGGTCGCCGCCGGAACCTCGTAGGCAACCATCACACCCAGCGCCGCGAACACCAGCGCGAACGGCGCCATGCGCGCAACGAGCTTCAAATCAACGTTGCCGGCACGCCAGTGCAGGACCGTCCCGATCAGGCTGGTCGGCAGGATCATCCCGAGGCTGGTCGCGCGCGTGGCGGTAAAATTCTGCTGATAGAAACCGTAGGCCAGCGCCAGCGCCGGCACCGCCACCACGCCGCCGCCCAGACCGAACAGCGCGGCCACGATCCCCGCGAACAGCCCGGCCGCCAGCAGGTAGCCGGCATCGGCGGGGTTGGTGATGCTGAGGTTTGCCCCAAGAAAGGGCCGCGTCGTCGGCAGCAGCCCAAGCAGGCGTATGCCCACGATTACCAGCACCACGCAGAAGGCGTAGCGGAACAGCTTGTCCGGCAGCTTCTTGTTCAGCCAGCGCCCGACAAACGTGCCGCTGAACGCGCCGGCCGCCAGTACCAGCGAGACGTCCCAGTGGATGTCCTGCGGCGCTTTCAGCTCCTGCGCTATGACCCCTACGCAGATCACCAGGAAGATCACGCCCAGGCTGGTGCCCGCTGTCCGCTTCATGGGCATGCGTGCGAACAGCGTCAGCAGCGGCACCATCACCACGCCGCCGCCGATGCCCAGCATGGTGGACAGCAGCGCGGCCACGCACGCGATCACGATCGCAACCGCGGTGTTGGGCCTGGTTTCGTTCTCGTTCATAACAGCAGACGCCGCCCGGGGCGGCGCATGCTAACGGGATCAAGCGGGCGGCACGACAGCCTATTTGCGGAACGCGCGAGGCTTGGCTTCGGTCGTGTCGGCCTCGTCGTCGGCAGGTTCCGCGGCGCCGGGCTCGGTGTCCTGGTTCATGGTGACGTCGGCGCTGGTGCCTTCACCGCCCTCCACACCGTCGCTGCCGCGGCAGGTGAGGGTAAAGCCCGTCACGGTGCCGTCGGAGTCCTTGCTGAGCACGTAGACGAAATCGTTGCCCCAGGGGTCCTTCGGTACAACGCCGTCCACGAATTCGTCGGCGATGTCGTCCAGCTTCTCGGGGTAGCTTTCGTGCTCGGCCTGGTACGCCTTTACCTTGTCGACGATGTCGCGCATCACTTCGTCGGCGACCTCGACCAGTACCGCGTCGTCGTTCTGTTGCGGGGCCGGCTTGATAAACACCTCTTCGGAACCGCCGTAGTAGTTCTCGCGCGGGTCGGTGCCGGGCTTGGGGTAGATGGTGTCCTCATCGTCCTTGACCCCGCCTTCCACCTGGTCCTTGCCCAGCCCGACGACGTAGAACTCGCTGTCGCTGACTTTCACGTAGGCGTAGTCGTTGCCCCAGCGGTCGTGCGGAAGCGAGTTGCGAATCGCCTGCACCACCACCTGTTTGTTGCCCTTGTCGTCGATCTTGTTGACCGGCTTGCCGCCCTTCGTCAGGTCGGCCAGTTCGTCGGGAAGCTCGCCGAAGCGGTCCTGGTAAGTCATGATGTCGCGGGCGAGGTTCTGGACGCGCCAGTCGCTGTCGTCGTAGTAGTCGCCCCAGCCGCGGTCGTTGCGGTAGTCTTCATACAGTTCGCGCACTTCGCGCTCGGTGATGACGAAATCGGCGTCGTGCTGCTTCCCGCCTTCCTTGCCATCTTCACCCCAGCAGACCAGCGCGAAGTTCTCGTGGGCAAGCTTCTTGAAGGTGAAGTCGTGGCCCCACGGGTCCTGGAAGCAGGCCTTGACCGCCTTTTCGTTCAGGCTGTCGCCCGTGGGCATGCAGTCCTTGAGCGATTTCGGCCACTCGCCGTTTTCGCGGCGGTAGCTGACCACGGTGTTGCCCACCTGCACCATCCGTTTACGCGCCACGACGCGCGCGCCCTGGAAACGCTGCTCATTGCGCTTCTTGAGGTAGGCTTCCTTTTCGTCGGCCGACATCTTTCGCAGCTCGCCGTGCGAGGTCCATACGATGTCGCGGTCGCCGCCGTCACCGCCGGCCTTGCCGTCGGCGCCCCATGAAGTCAGCTCGTAGCCGTTTTCGTCGGAAAGCTGGTAGGCGAATTCGCGCCCCCAGCCGTCCTTTGGCACTGCCTCCTCGAGCTTGTTGTCTACCAGCGCTTTAAGTGAATCAGGCCAGGCGCCGTTTTCGTTCATCTGCTGGATGGTGCGCAGTGACAGGGCGATGCTGCGCATGGTTTCGCGGGTTTCGCGCATCTTGGCGCGGTCGACGCGGGAGATTTTCGGCTCGGATGCAACCGTGCCGGCCGCGAGCAGCAGCAGTACCGGCAGGCAAAGGATGGTGGAAAACCGCATAGCCGCCTCCATTTGGGCATTCCATGCTAGGGGAACGGCGCCGTTGCGGCAAGTCGCCCCCTTGACGCAAGAACCGGGAATAATACGGTTTCAGCCCAATCCGCCGGAAGGCGGAAACAACCATTCCTCGGTAGCTCAATGGTAGAGCATCCGACTGTTAATCGGCAGGTTGCTGGTTCGAGTCCAGCCC
>JAGQRI010000079.1 GCA_020425515.1 Planctomycetota bacterium
CCTGGCCTGGCGATGGTCGCGCCCTTTGCAGAAGACATTCGAGTTCGACGGGCGGCTCGCGCAGAAGCAGATGCTCGATGACATCGACGCCAAGGCTCTGATTGAGCGCATGCGCTCGCGGGACGCTTGACAGGCGCCGCCAACCGGCAGCTATCGTGCAGGCCCGCGAGGGCTTATAAGTTCCTTCATGGCCGACGATGTCTGGGACCCTGATCTCTATCAACGCTTCCTGGCTGAACGCACAAAACCGGGGCTCGATTTGATTGCGCTGGTTCTGCCGGCCGAGTCGATGCGGATCGCAGATCTGGGGTGCGGTACCGGCAAGTTAACCGCCGAGTTGCACGGCAAGCTGACCGCCGCCTCCACGCTCGGCGTAGACAGCAGCCCGGCAATGCTTGAACAGGCAAACGTCCTCGCCCAGCCTGGTTTGCACTTTGAACAGGCCGACATCCTTACCTGGAGTCCCGCCGTCAAACTCGACCTGGTCTTCTCGAACGCCGCGCTGCAGTGGCTGGGGGACCATCCGGGGCTGTTGCGCAAACTTTCCGGCTGGCTTGCGGAGAAGGGTCAACTCGCCATCCAGGTCCCGCAAGCCGACGACCACCCCTCGCATACGGTCGCCACGCGTCTGGGTGAAAAATACGGCACAGGACCGCTTTACCCCGGCCGCCACAACGTGCTGAGCCCGGAAGGTTACTCGGAGCTACTGTTCCACATGGGCTTCGAACAGCAGCAGGTTTTCAGCCGCATATACGGGCACCTGCTTCCCTCACTGGACGCCATGGTTCAATTCTTCCGCAGCACTCTGCTGAACCCGTGGCGAAAGGCCTTGGGTGAAGACGGTTTCAAAGCTTTCCTGCAGGAATACCGCGAAGCGCTCAAGGCCGAGTTGGGCGAACCCGAGCCGCTGTTCTTCCCCATGAAACGCACGCTGATCTGGGCCAGGCGCTGAGCCGGTTCCATCCCGCGCGGGGCTTGGCAGAATGCGCCCGGTAACGATTCCGACCACCAGGGAGCCCCGATGAGCGATTTCGTCTGGACGCCAAGCACCGAAGTCATCGACAACGCCAACATCACGCGCCTGATGCAGCGCCTGAGCTTCAACGTCGACCCGCGCCACCCGGACCAGACCTTCAAGCAGGTCCGCGACTTCGTGCGCAAAACGCAGGAAGACCCGGCCGCGTTCTGGGACGCCGCCCTGCGCGACATGGAGATGGCCTGGTACACCGAGTACGAAAAGACGCTCGACACCTCCAAGGGCAACGCCTGGGCCGACTGGTTCATCGGCGGCGAAACCAACATCGCGCTCAACTGCGTCGACCGTCACGTGCAGTCCGAACGCGCCGCCGAGCTGGCGCTGATCGCCGAGACCGAAGACGGCCAGGTGCGCAACTACACGTTCGCGGAAATGGCCGGCGAGGTGAACAAGGTCGCCAACGCGCTGAAATCGTGCGGCGTCGGCAAAGGCGACACGGTTGCCTGCTACATGCCAATGGTGGCGGAAGTCGTGTTCGCGATGCTGGCGACGCAGAAGATCGGCGCGATCTTCATCCCGGTCTTCAGCGGCTACGCCCCGCCCGCGCTGCGTGAGCGGCTTGAAGATGCCGAGGTCAAGGTGCTCTTCACCGCCGACGGCAGCATGCGCCGCGGCAAGGGCTTCAGCCTGAAGGCGCAGGCCGACGAGGCCGTGAAGAACCTCGACTGCATCCAGCGCGTGATCGTCTACAAGCGCATCGGCGACGACCTGGACTGCCCGATGTTCGAGCCGCGCGACGTCTGGTGGCACGAAATCGTCAACGGCCAGAAGCCCGAATGCGAAACCGTGCCCGTGCCGAGCCTGACCCCGGCGCTGATGCTCTACACCAGCGGCACCACCGGCAAACCCAAGGGCACTGTGCACACGCACGCCGGCTGCCTCGCGCAGATGGGCAAGGAGCTTCTCTACAACTTCGACGTGCAGGACGGCGACCGTTTCTGGTGGTTCAGCGACATCGGCTGGATGATGGGGCCGTGGGAGATCATCGGCTGCTTCATGCACGGCGTTACGCTGATCGTCTTCGAGGGCGCGCCGAACTATCCCGAGCCGGACCGCCTCTGGAAATCCGTCGAGCGCCACGGGGCCACGCACCTCGGCATCTCCCCCACGGCCGTGCGCATGCTGATGCGCGCCGGCGACGAATGGGTCGACAAGTACCCGATGCCGTCGCTGCGCGTGCTGGGCAGCACCGGCGAGCCGTGGGACCCGGAAAGCTACATGTGGTTCTTCGACAAGGTGGGCAAGGGCAGGCTGCCGATCATCAATATCAGCGGCGGCACGGACATCGTCGGCTGTTTCCTGGCGCCGCTGCCGATCATGCCGCTGAAGGCCTGCACGCTACAGAGCCCCGGGCTGGGCATGGACATCGACGTGTTCGACGACGAGGGCAACAGCGTTGTCGACGAGGTCGGCTACCTGGTCTGCAAAAAGCCCGCGCCGAGCATGACCCGCGGGCTGTGGAAGAACGAAGAAAAGTACCTCGAGACCTACTGGAGCAAGTTCCCCAACGTCTGGAACCACGGCGACTGGGCCAAGGTGGACCGCGAGGGCTACTGGTTCCTGTTCGGCCGCGCTGACGACACCATGAAGATTGCCGGGCGCCGCGTAGGCCCGGGCGAGATCGAGTCAGCACTGATCGACCACGACGCCGTCAGCGAGGCCGCCGCCATCGGCGTGCCGGATGAGCTGAAGGGAACGGAAGTAGTCTGCTTCGTAGTACTGCACGAAGGGCACGAAGAAACCGAAGACCTGCGCAGTGAGCTGGTACAGACCGTCGTGAACGCGCTAGGCAAGGTGGACCGCCCCAAGGACGTAAAGTTCGTAGACGACCTGCCCAAGACAAGGTCCGCCAAGATCCTCCGCCGCCTGATACAGAAGAAGTACCTGGGCGAAGAAAACGTAGGCGACCTGAGCAGCGTAGCCAACCCGGACGCACTCGAAGCCATCGGAAAGGCCCGGTAGCCCAAAGGGGACTGTCCCCGCAGTTGGGGACTGTCCCCGTCATCGGACCATCCATCCCGGTAGCGAATACGGGGACAGTCCCTCCGCAAAATCGCGGGGGACAGTCCCCTCCCGTGGAAGCTTGCTATTCCGAATCCGCTTGGCGAAACTCGTGTGACCAAACATTGGGCGAAGAGGCAGCCATGAAGAACGTCGATATGAAGGTGGAAGGCGACAAGCTGACGATCACTGTGGACATGACGAAAGAGTTCGGGCCCAGCTCGTCGGGCAAAACGATCATCGTCGCCAGCAGTGAAGGCAATCAGACCATCGAGTACAAGGACGGCAGCTACAAGATCGGGCTGAACGTCTACCGCAAACCATAGCCCGTAGCGCAGGCATCTTGCCTGCACCGGCTGTGGGCGTTCCGCCCACAGCACCTTGAGTCAGGACGCAGCGCTTCTCGGCACTCCGCCATGGTGGAACCCGGGGGCAAGATGCCCCCGGGCGGTGCAGGCTGGAAGCCTGCGCTACGCGCATCACTCGCCGCCGGCGGTTCCGGTGGCTTGCTGGTCGAGGTTGCGGGCCTTGGTGATCAGCCCGGCCAGTTCCAGCACGTCGGTGTCGTCGGTTTCGGCGATAAGCTTCTTGGCGTCCTTCAGCAACTCGTCGTAGCTGCCCTTCTTCGCCCAGTAACTCTTCTTCATCAACTCGGCGAACTCGGCCGCGTCGGCCGCGAGGCGCATGCTGGCCGGGGCTTCCTCCCAAGTGCCGGCGATGTCGCGGGTATCCAGTTCCTTGTTCAGCTCGATGAACTCTTCCTTCTCGTCGTGCTTCCAGCGCATGGTGGCGGTGCAGACCGGGCCGTTGGCGTCGTCGAACAGCTTGACCTCGTACAGCGCCGTCACGCTGTGGCCCGCGCCGACCTCGCCGCCGTCCACGGCATTGTTGCGGAAATCCTCGTCAGCCACATCGCGGTTCTCATAGCCCAGCAGGCGGTACGACTTCACCACTTTCGGATTGAACTCAACCTGCACCTTCGTGTCGCGAGCGACCACCTGCAGCGTGCCGGTCAGGTTGTCGACGAACACGCGCTTGGCCTCGTCGATCGTGTCGACGTACGAGTAATGCCCGTCGCCCTTGTCGCCGAGCTGCTCCATCAGCGTGTCGTTATAGTTGCTCATGCCGAAGCCGATGGTGCTGAGCGTGATACCCTTGCGACGGTTTTCGGCGATGGTTTCGAGGATCTTCTCGGTGGAAGTGTTGCCCACGTTGGCCACGCCGTCTGAGCAGAGAATCACCCGGTTGATGCAGCCTTCGCGGAAGTTGTCGGCCGCCATCTGGTAGCCGATGCGGATGCCTTCCTCGGCGTAGGTGCTGCCGTCCGGCTGCAGCTCGTTGATCGCGCCCATGATGGTGCCGCGCTCGCTGGCGGGGGTGTGGTCGAGTACCTTGCGCCCGCGGCTGCCGTAGACGGCAATGCCGATCTTGTCGCGTTCGTCCATCTGGTCGACCAGCAGTTTCAGCGCACGCTTCACGAGCCCGAGACGGTTTTCCATGTCCATGCTGCCGCTGACGTCGATCACGAAGGTCAGGTTCGCGGGCTTGCGGTCGGCCGGGTCGATGCGCTTGGCCTGCATTCCGATGCGCAGCAGGTAGCAGTTGTGGAGGTCCTGGGCGTACTTCGCGGGCGCGCCGGCCATGTGGATGGCGAAGGCGCCGTTGCGCGGGGCGTCGTACTTGTAATCGAAGAAGTTGACGAACTCCTCGACGCGCGGGGCCTCGTCGGGAGGCATGTAGCCGCGGTTGAGGTAGTCGCGGCACTTGGTGTAGCTGCCGGTGTCAACGTCGACGGCGAAGGTGGAGAGGCGGTCGTCCTCGGTGTCCACGAACGGGTTGGTGCCGTACTTCTTGAAGAACTCATCCACCGGCTCGCCGCTGTCGGAGTGCGGGTTTTCGACCGGCTCTTCACCGTCGTAAACGAAGCCGTCTCCCGGTTGGCCTGTCAAAGCCTCATCAAACTGCGGGTCAACACGTTTCGCTTCCGCGCCGCCGTCGGCAGTTTCATAGCCGGGCGCGCCGCCGCCGTAACTGCACGCGGCCGTGAAGATCAGCCCGCCGATTGCAGCGAGCATGAGCGCCGTACTCAGTGTGGGGGTTTTCGTTTTCATTGCCTGCCCTTTCCTTCGGGGTGG
>JAGQRI010000408.1 GCA_020425515.1 Planctomycetota bacterium
CTTCGTGGTCCTTAGTGGCCCTTCGTGGTTAACCCGCTTTTGCAGTTCTTCCGACTTCGCCAACGCTACGTCGGACAGGCGGTGGCTTCGTGTGAAAAATTCCCGGTCAGAAAGCAGCGGCGTACGAAACCTGTATCCAGACCAGACGCCGGAGTTCTCCATGCTTTCCATCCTCACCGTGATTCTCTCCATGGCCCCGTTCACGTGGGCGCAGCCGGTCCCGCCCCAGGCGATTTCCCGCGAATCCCCCGAAGCGGCAACCGCCCCCGCCGAGCGCGCCCCGGAACGCCCCCGCTGCTACATGGTCTCCAAGCACGAGGTACCCGCGCCCCCGCGCGACTGAACCATCTCCGCCTTCACCCGTTCGTACTCGTGCAGCCTCATCCCGGAGGACGCATGAAGACGTTGCTGACTGCATCGGTACTTATCGCTATTCACGCGCTCCTGGCGGCGTCCGCGCCGGTCAATCGCCAGGCTGCCGATGAGTACAAATCCGAATTTGTGCTGGAACTGCACTGCATGGCGAGAGCGCCCATCGAGGATCGAACGCCCGCTCCTCCCATCGAGATAACCGAGCCGCGCGTGCATTGCTGCATGGCGTCTGACGTGCGGACCTCACGGATCAGCAGGATCCGCTATCGCCCAAGCGGCGATCCGTACGATGAGGTCAATGAGGACCCAAGCGAACACTTCCCGCGAGACCTGGCCGAACACCCATACGATGAGCCGGTTGCCGAGTATCAGCCCCATCACCCCCAAGACGGGCTGCACAGCCAGCTTCGCCACAACGTGATTGAAAAAGTTCGCCCCTGACCCCGACGCAGGAGCTGTCCGTGATTCATTCATCCCATCGCAAGCTGCTGATTGTCGCGGCCGTGGTTCTGCTGCTCGGCGCGGCGGGCGCGGTCTATGTCGTCACCCAGACGGGCGAGCAAGGCAACGACGTCAGGGTTGCGGGAACCGGCTGCGGCTCGCTTGACGACATGCCGGCGCCGGAGCCGCTCGACACCGCGAACGATCACCGGATGCTCGACGTTGTTGAGCCCGCGGACGAACCCGAGGCGGAGGCGCCCGTCCCCGAACCCGCGCCGGAGCCCGTCTACGGCGAGCCCGTCTACGTCACCGGCGCCTACAACAACCCCGGGCGCGAGCACGGCAAGAAACCCGGCCAGGCGTTCGCGACGCTTGAGTGGCTGAAAGACCACCAGAACGAGGCGGGCTACTGGAGCGCCGCCGACTTCGGCAAGAACTCAGGGCGCGAGGGCGCGGCCGCCACGCACGCGCTGGATGAAGACTACGGCGACGCCACGGCCGACGCGGGCGCCTGGGACGGCGATCTCGGCGTGACCTCACTGGCGCTGCTGACTTTCCTCGGCGCGGGCTACGACCACAAAAGCCTGGACTACTTCCGGGTGATGCGCAAAGCGCTGATCTGGATGCGCGAGCAGCAGCGCGACGGCGAGTTCATCAACGCCCGCGGCACGCGCGACCAGGCGCTGGCGACGCTGGCCTTCGCCGAAAGCTACGGCATGTCCGGCGACCCGGTGCTCAAGAAGAACGTCGAGAGCGCCGCCGCATACCTGGTCAAGCAGCGCATGCCGGACGGCGGCTGGGGCGAGTTCGCCGGCGCCGAGGCCGACATCATCAGCACGGCCTACGTGGTCGGGGCGCTGAAATCGGCCAGCATCAGCGGGCTGGAGGTCGACAAGCTTGCCTACGAGCGCCTGGGCGATTTCCTCGATTCGCTGGCGACGGCGCCCGGCGTGACGCGCTACAGCACCCTGCGCCTCGACCCGCCGGTCGGCGAAAAGGACGGCTTCACACGCGCGCCCGTGGCCACGGCCGCGTGGATGGTGACCGCGATTCTCACCGGCCGCCACAAGGCGAAAGACAAGGAGATCACCGACCGCGCCGACCTGCTGCTGCGCGAGGAGAACCTGCCGAAGTGGGAGCGCGGGCGGATCGACTACGCGTACTGGTGGCTCGCGACGCAGGCCATGTACCAGGTCGGCGGCGGGCGCTGGAACACCTGGCAGAAACCGATGAGCGAAGCGCTCGTGGCGCATCAGCGCGGCTACAGCGAGACCGACAAGAAGCAGGGCTGGGACGGCGCGGACAAACTGGACGAACACGGAAGCTGGGACGCGGCGGACATCTGGAACCTCGACGGGCGCGTAAGCACAACGGCGCTGGCGAACCTCTGCCTCCAGACCTACTACCGCTACGCCCGCCTCGAGAAAGACCACGAAGGCAAACTAACCCAGCGCGGCTAACTTGGAGCCCGAAGCGTGAGCGAAGG
>JAGQRI010000409.1 GCA_020425515.1 Planctomycetota bacterium
ACGGCGAGCGCCGCATCATCGCCAATCCCAACTGCACTACCATCGTATCGCTGATGGCCATCGCGCCGCTGCATCGCGCGTTCGGGCTGAAGCGTGCCGTGATGTCGAGCTACCAGGCAATTTCCGGGGCCGGCGCGCGCGCGATTGAGGAGATGGAAGTGCAGGTGCAGGACTGGGTGGCGAAGCGCCCGCTGAAACAGGCCGAGATCAGCCCGCGCCAGATTGCGTTCAACGTGATCCCGCGCATCGACGCTGTGCAGGACAACCTCTACACGAAAGAGGAAATGAAGTTCCTGTGGGAGTCGAAGAAGATCCTCCACCACGGCAGCCTGCGCGCGACGGCCACCTGCGTGCGCGTGCCGGTCTGGCGCAGCCACGCGGTTTCGCTCAACCTGGAGTTCGACAAACCGGTCACGCGCGAGGCCGCGATCGAAACACTGAGTCACGCGAAGGGCGTTCTGGTCGAAGACGACGTGCGCAACGAAATCTACCCGACGCCCATCGACCGTACCGAACTGGACGAGGTCGCAGTAGGCCGCATCCGCCAGGACATCAGCGTGGATGGCAACAAAGGCCTCGCCATGTGGGTGGTAGGGGACCAGTTAGGCAAAGGCGCCGCACTCAACGCGGTGCAGATCGGCGAACTGCTGCTGTCGCGGTAGCACGAAACAGGAGCCCGGAGCGCAAGCGACGGGGATGCGTACAGGACATGAAACGCGATCCAACCGGTCGCTTGCGCTCCCGGCTCCTGTTCACTTCTGCACAGCTTAGCCCGGCTCATCGCCGGATATTTCGAAGATGAGGATTCCCGCACTCGTGAAGTAGATGCTGCGGTTCGTCACCCCGTCGTGGGGCACGGAAAACGTGTGGTGGCTCTCTTTTTCTCCGCTGGTGACGACGAGGTCGTACTCGCCGACGGGGACGCGCACCATGTACATCCTGGTTGCGCCGCGAATTTGCGTTTCGTTGTCGCCGGCCTTCGGGTCATACCCCTTCTCGATCCGGGCGTCTTCCCAAACGGCGTAGGACGTGTCGCCGGACTTCAGCACGGCCGTGAATGAAACACCTTCCGAACCAAGCCCGTTCACGGCGCTCAGCAGCAGATCGCCGTCACCCGAGGGCGGATCCGTTTCAAACGGTTCGGGCAGACGCTCCACGGGGTTTTCCTGCTGCATATCAAGTTCGACCTTCTGGAACCCGCCGGAGGTTGCGCACCCGGCGACCAACAGAAGGAACGACAACGCGATTGCGGTTCTCATGCAGGTGCCCCCTGTGACTCCAGGTGTTTCCGCCGCCGCTCGTGCAACTCGACGACCTTGCGGATAACTTCTTCGTCGACTTCGTTCCCGGCCAGCAACTTCAGGTGCAGGCTACAGAACTCGTCGTCGCACTTGGCATACTTGAAGCGGTTTTTCGCAATGAAACTGTAGATGCGTGAGCCGATCCAGGCCGCGCCCGGCAGCCACAGCAGCGGCACGATCAGCCAGCACAACGGCAACATCGGCGCCATGGCGCGGAAAGCCTTGTAACCGCCGAAGTAGCTGCCGTCCGGACGCTTCACGTACATCTGTTTCAGCATGTCGGCGTAGCTGACGTCCGGCAGCTCGCCCTCGGCAAACGCACGGTCGTGAATGTCGGCGTACTTCAGTCGCCCGAGCCAGTCCAGGCGTTCCAGCGTGCGCTTGCTCTTTTTGCAGATGGGGCACATGCCGTCATAGAAGACGGTGT
>JAGQRI010000080.1 GCA_020425515.1 Planctomycetota bacterium
GCGACGCCGCCGAGGAATTCAAGCGTAACACGCTCGCGCAGGGCGTCGACGCCGCCAACCTGACCTGGGTCGTGCGCTCGATCATGTACGACCGCTGCCGCACCATCAGCCGCGACGAGCTGTTGAACGTTCTGTTCGACACGCCCGAGAACGCGCAGAAGTTCATGGGCAGCTGGGAGCTGATCAGCCGGCCGATGCCCGCCGCCTGCGCCCGCAACGTAGCCACGGCCCTGGCGTTTGCGCAGGGGCAGAGCATGCTGTCGCAGCCGGGCATCGCGCTGATGCTGGCCGACTCGGGCGTGGACGTGCTGGACGTGCTTTACGGCGACAGCGAAGACCCGACACCCAACGACGCCAACCAGCTTTACTCGACAGTGCTGCTGGGCGACCCGGAGCGCGCGAAAGCCATCGTAGAGAAGACCGAAATGCAGGAGGGCGGCGCCAACTACGTCAGCCTGTCGATCGCCCGCGCCTGGCTGGGGCTTCTGCCCGGCGGCAACAGCGAGCGCTTGAAGCAGGGCGTCGCCGCGGACCCCACCAACATCTTCGGCGCCGTAATGCGCATCCGCGCCGCCAAGGCCGGCGACAAGGCGGCGCTGCGCACGCTGCTTGACGCGCTCGGCCCGGACGCCATCCGCTTCAAGCGCGGCGCAACCGCCGAGGCCAGGATGGTCGAGCAGCGCTGGGGCTCGCCGTACATGGACACCCAGGGCGTCGCGGACGCGGCGTACCTGCCGCGCACCAGCACCCCGAACCTCGGCGTGGCGCAGTTGCAGCCCCTGTTCCAGGAACCGCCCGCGGACGACTGGCAGGACTGGTGGGCCGCGCGCAGGGCCTTGCTCGAATTCGACCCCGCCGCCGGCAAGTACATCTTCACGGAGCTGCCATGAGGAAACTCTGGGTCATCGCCGCCGCAGTCATCCTGCTGGCGCTTAGCGTCAACGCCGGGCGTGCCGAGGAACGCGAATCGCCGAAGCTCGCCTTTGAGCTGTCCGCCCTGCGCGAGGCCTGGCTGTACGGCGACGACGCCACGGCCGCCGCGCGCCTCGACACCCTGCGCCGCGACAACCGCCTCAGCGGCGAGTTTCCGCGCTGGTACGCCTCGCTGCGTGCCGTGCTGGCGCTGAAACAGAACGACACAAAGACGGCCGTTGAGGTGCTGCAGCCGCTGCTCGAAACCAGCCAGGACGCCCGCAACTACGTGCGCGCGGCCCGCCTGCTGCTCGCTTACGGCTATCCGAAGGAAGCCCAGCAGGTGATTGATTCCGGGCTGCAGCGCGCACCGGATTCGCCGGCGCTGCTGCGTTTCCACGCCGGTCTGCAGTGGCTGCAAGGCGACTTCGACGGAGCACTGGAAAGCTACAGCGCGGTGATCTGCAACGATGAGCGCCCGCAGTACCCGTACGTCTCACCGGCGACCGGGCGCTGGTCCGGCACCAAGCCATGGAACGCAACCGGCGACAAGCCGCCCCAGGCGGAAAAAAAGAACGCCGACGAAGACTACTACTACGGCGACGAGCAGCCGGCCAGCGAGTACTTGCCCGAGCCGCACACCAGCCTGTTCCTGCCGCTGAACTGGTATCCCTGCGACCTGCCGGGGCTGGATCGCTGCCTCGCCACCATTGCCGCCGACCCCGAGCAGGTAAAGGCGCGCACCGGCAACCTGGCTGATTTGATCAAGACCGCCCGGGCCAGCCAGGACGAACTCGACGCCCTGCGCACCGGCGACGAGGAAGCCCGCAAGAAACTCGAACTGAAGGCCCGCCACGATCGCTGGAAAGCCGTGATCGCGCTGCGCCTCGCGGCCATGGACCAACTCAACCGCGACGAGACCGAGCAAGCCGAGGCCACCGCCAAGCTCGGGCTCGAGCTCGCGCCGGACGACGTCGCCCTGCTGGACCTGCTGGTGCAGTCCTTCGGGCGTCTCGGCAAGCCGGAGGAAGCCCGCAACCAAGCGCTGACACGCCTGCGCACGCTGGCCTACCTCGGCGTCTACAGCAACACCATGTACCTCGACCCGGGGCGCCAGATGATGGACCGCGTCTTCCTGCCGGCGCTGAACCTGTACCGCGCCAACCCCGAGGCCGGGCTGACACAGATCGAGCAGATGCGAACCACCTTCGGCGATGCCAGCCGCAACCGCCCGGTCTATGAAGGGGCGCTCGGCATGTGGCTGGCCCAGCTGGACGAGCCCGACCTCGCCCGCAAGTACCTGCGCGAAGCCAGCCGCACGAACGGCTATGAATCCGGCAAACCGCTGTATGCCGACTCGGTCGTGATCGAGATGGCGTTGCTGCAAATGGGCGAGGGCGACGTCGAGGAAAACGGCGACCAGCCCAAGAACAAGCCGGCGCCCCCGAAGCCGGACGGCGAAGAAGACCCGGTCGAGGTCGCGAAGCTCGATGCCAATGCCAACCCGCTCTTGCGCCAGTCGCTGCGCATCGGGGCCGTGCTGGGCTCGGTCTGCGACGTGCGGTCGCGCACGCGCATGCTCACGGGCGTGGACGTTTACGCCAGCGTGACCGGTGTGCGCGGCGTACGCACCGGCGCGAGGTACCTGCCGGACGGCGACGAACTGATGCAGCGCACCCTTTGGGAAAGCGCCGAGATCATCGCCGAAAAGGTGCCCGCCGCCGAGATCGACGCCTTCCTCGCGCCGGAACACACCACCAGCAAGACGCTCGAAACGGCGCTCAAAACCATGAGCGAACTGGTCGACGCAGCAGGCTCAAACAACAGTTGGCGCACCCGCCAGTCACTGGGCCAGAAAGCCGGGCCGGTGCTTGGCATGGTCGAGGCCCGCACGCTGCTGCTGCGCGCGCGCCTGCTGCAGATCAAGCCGAAGGACATGGCGGGGGTGAAGGAATTCCTCGCCAGGAACCAGGCGCAGATCGACCTGCGCACGCAGTTCAAGGGCCCCACCAGCGACGAGTACACCCGCTTCAAGCAGGCCCGCACGGACGCCGCCATCCCTGAGGTCGTGCACACCGGGCTGGCGCTCGACGCCGCGCGCTGCCTGGCACGTGCCGGGAAGTTCGAGGACGCCGCCAGGCTGCTCTGGTTCAACCGCGACGCGCCGCTGGGCATCCAGAGCGTCCCGCACATGCTGAGCCTCGCCGCGGTGTTCGCGCGCAAGGGCGGCGACGACACACTGGCCATCCGCTGCCGGCTGGCGGCGGTGGGCTCCGCGCCGGACACGCGCAGCTCGAGCCAGGACCCGCTGCTGATCCTCACGGAGCTGCCGGTCACGCGCCGCGACCTGCTCGAGTTCGGCGAGGAGTCCGACCTGCTGTCCTACATCGAGAACATGGTCATCCCCTACGCCGACTCGCCTTCGATGCTGGAACTCGCCCGCGTCGTGCCGGAGTTGAAGGATGCTCGCCCGACGCTGTGCATGCGCAACGACAGCCGCACCGGCACGGAGAACATCTTCTCGGCGGCCGTCGCCAACGGCAACAGCAACGTCATCTTCCGCAACTGGATCAAGATGATGGCGACGCCGGAGACCTTCCCGGTCTGTCATCGCTTCGCGGGTTGGGTAATCGCCTGTGATCTGCCGGTCAGCACAAGCCGCAGCAGCTACAGCGGCATGCTCGGCACGCGCGAGACGCTGCTGTGCTGGTCGATGCTGTACGAGCTCAACAAACGTGCCGGCGCCAACGACCCGGTCGCCCTGAAGGAAACCGCCCGCCTCGAGAAACTGCTGACGACCCTGGCCGGAAGCCTCAACGAGTCCGAGCAGGAAGACGACAGCGACTGGTGGGGTTAGTCACGCCACGACGTTGATGCGGGCCGCGGCCGCGGCAACAAATGACTGAAACAGCGCCTGCATGCGCGCGTCGTCGGTCATGCGCTCCGGGTGCCATTGCAGCCCGATACGCCACGGGTGATCTGTAAACTCGATGGCTTCAATCACGCCGTCCGGCGCCTTCGCGCTTACCACCAACGGCCCGGCAACGCTCTCAATGGCCTGGTGATGCTGCGAGTTCACCTCTATTTCGGTAGCGCCGATGATTTTCGCGAAGCGCGACGCAGGGTCGATGCTGATCTTGTGCCGCTTGAAGCCGGTCTTGCCGTCGCGGTGCACGCCCTCGCCGATGTGCTGCAGCAGCGTGCCGCCGGCCCAGATGGCCGTCATCTGCATGCCGCCGCACACGCCCAGCACCGGCAGATCGGTCTGCTCGTACAACATCGGCGTGAACTCGCGGTCGAAGCTTGCCCGCTCCGGCGTGACCAGCACGTCCGTGGGCAACGGTGTCTTGCCGTACCACTCGGGCGGGTAGTCGTCGCCGCCTACCAGGATGACCCCCTGCACCAAATCCAGCAGCGCCCTGATATCATCAGCCCTCGGCACAACCGGGATCACCAGCGGCGTGCCGCCGGCCGCGATGACGGCGTTGGCATAGGTCGGGTAAAGCTTGAGGTAGCTGCGGTCGCGGTCCGGCTGCGGGAAGCAGCGGACGTGGTCGGTACAGATGCCAATCAGGGGCTTGGTCATTGGGCCTCACTGAGTTGTCCACTTTAGCGCAATTCACTATGGCAGCCTAACCCTGAATCGGTACCATCCCGCCCCAAACTGCAAACAAAGCCATCATGTCGACCTCCATCCAGACGCTTCAGGACATCACCAGCTTCCTTGCGCGCCACACCGATTTCGAGCGCCAGCAGGGCGGGCGCACGCGCGACATCTTCGACCTGGAGCGCATGAACGAGGTGCTGAACCGCCTGGCGCGCCCCGAGCTTGCCTACGCCACGGCCCACGTCGCCGGCACCAAGGGTAAGGGCAGCACGGCGCGCTTTCTGGCCTCGGCTTTGCAGTCGCAGGGGTTGAAGGTCGGTTTGTTCACCAGCCCGCATCTGGAGCGGCTGACCCAGCGCATTGAGATCAACGGCGTCGAGATCACCGAAAAAGCCCTGGTCGAGGCCTTCCAGGAGGTCGTGGAAGCGCTTGAGCGCGAACAGGGCGGCGCGCCGGACGTGACGTTCTTCGAGCTGGTCACGCTGGCGGCCATGGTCGCGTTCGCCCGCGCGGAAATCGATGTGGCTGTTTTCGAAGTCGGGCTCGGTGGACGGCTCGACAGCACTAACGTGATCAGCCCGCTGGTCAGCATCATCACTGAAATCGGCATCGACCACACCCGACAGCTCGGCGACACGATCGGCGAAATCGCCCGAGAGAAGGCCGGCATCATCAAGCCGGGCGTGCCCGTGGTCTGCGCCGCCAGCAACCCCGAGGCGCAGAAGATCGTGGCACTGACCGCCCGCGACAACGAAGCGCCCGCGCTGTACTTCGGGCGCGACTACCACGTGCGCGACCTGCAGCGCGACGGGCGCGGGCTGCAGTTCACGGCCGACGTCCGCGGCTACCGCTACGAGAAGATACGCCTCGACCACCCGGCCCGCTTCATGGCCGAGAACGCGACGCACGCCCTGTGCGCACTGGAAATCATGGCCAGCGAGCCCGACTTCCTGCCCGACGGCATGATCGACCGCGAGCGCGCCATGGACGCCATCGCCCGCACGGCCCAGCCCGGGCGCTTTGAGATATTCGAGGGACGTCCGCTGCTTGTAATCGACAGCGCCCACAACGAGGTCAGCATCCGCGCGGCGCTGGCCGTGGCACGCGGCGTCACGCAAGGCAAAGTGGTTTGCGTGACCGGCATCGCGAGCGACAAGGACATCGAGGCCTGCATGCGCCACATGGCGGAAAAGGCCGACGGCGCGATCTTCACCACATACTACAACCCGCGCGAAAGCAGCCCCGACGATCTGCTGCGCATGTACGAAAAGTTCGGCGGCAAGCAGGGCAGCACCGAGGAACACCCCGAAGCGGCGTTGGAAGACGCGGTCGAACAAGCCGGCGAAGACGGGCTGGTGCTGGTAACCGGTTCGGTGTACCTGGCCGGGCTGCTAAGGGAAGCCGCCGTAGAATACGCCGGACAGGATTAACGCCCCGATCCGATCCAAGCCCAGCCCGCAAGGGCTGGGGTCGAGGTCGCGGAAACGCCTGATCCGGGCATAGCGGCGACGAATGAGGACCGCCCGAACCTGCCTATGACCCCAGCCCTTGCGGGCTGGGCTTTGATTTATCGGCGCGCCGATGCTTGGATACCGCCATGGCAAAGAAGAAAACCGATGAGCCGCGTTTTGAGGACCTGGTCAGCCAGGTTGAGCAGGCGCTCGAGCAACTGGATTCCGGCGACCTGCCCCTCGAGGACGCGCTGAAACG
The DNA here is from genome assembly GCA_020425515.1 of Planctomycetota bacterium. GTDB lineage: Bacteria > Planctomycetota > UBA8742 > UBA2392 > UBA2392 > JACKID01. The sequence continues at coordinate 6,230 of JAGQRI010000080.1, forward strand.
CTACGAGGACGGGGTGGCCGCGCTCCGCCAGGCGTTCGGCATCCTGAAGAAGGCCGAGAAGAAGGTGCAGTTGCTGTCCGAGCGCGACGGCGAACTCGCGACAAAGGACTTCGACGTCGAGGATGACGAAGAAGAGCCCGCCGACAACAAGAAGCTGTTCTAGCCCCAACCGTCCGAATGACCGCGCGTTTCAAGCGCATGAAAGCCTGCCGCACCATCCAGGGCGCCCTCGTTTACGCCGTCACCGCCGGGCTTGTCGGCGCGGTGGTCGGCGGCGTGCTGTTTCTACCCTTGGGCTACGACGGCATGCGACTCGGGGTATTTATGGGCTGCATGCCGGCCGGGCTGGTGACGCTGCTGGTTAAATACCCGCGCTACGAGTCCGACCTGTAGTTTTTCCAACCCACGGCCTGTCCGGGCGTTAGAATCGGCGTATGCGATACCTGTTTCCAATCGTGCTGGTCAGCTTCGCCCTGCTGGGCGGTTGCGCCAGCTACTCGTTGGATATGTCGGGGCTTGAAGGCTACTCGAACGATCACCTCGACGACGCCTCCGAGCGCTACTCGATGTCCACGCTCGACCACCTGTCCGACTCCAGCATGGGGCGCGCTTCGGAAAACCTGACGATGTCCGACCTGGAACGCGCGTCGAACCATACACTGGACGAAGTCGCCAGCCGCTACAGCATCATCCGCCTCGAACACGCCAGCAACGAAACCATGGACCCGATCAGCGAAGACCTGTCCATGAGCGAACTCGACAGACTTACCAGCGAAACGCTCGACCCTGACACGCTGGGCAAGCGCTAGAACGTGGCACGGGCGCCTTCGCCCGTGGAATGCCTCACGTGGGCGAGGGCGCCCAGGCCGCTCTCAGGCTTCCACTTCGATCCCGAAGCGATCCTTCAGAATATCCAGCAGGTCGAAGAAGTTGTGGATCTCGAAGTCCGGCTCGGTTTCGCCCGGCTGGTACTCGCGGGATGTCCGCTTGTTCAGCACGGTGATCATGCCGATGCGGTTGCATGGGTCCACGTCCATGCGCGGGCGGTCGCCTACGTAGATCGCCTCGCTCGGCCTTACGCCAAACGCCGCGCAGGCCCTCAGATACAGTTTCGGGTTCGGCTTGCTGATGCCGATCTCGTCGCTGATGAAGATGCCTTCCGGCTCGAACAGGCCTACGACGCCGAGTCGCACCAGCTTTTCCGCCTGCTTCAACGCCAAGCCGCTGCTGATCACGCCAAGCTTGAGCTCGGTCTGTTCCCTCAACGCCTTCAGCACGTCGATAGCGTCTTCGTACGGGCGCAACTCGCGGAACTTGGTCTCGTGATAGCCGACCACCGCGGCCGCCACCAACAGCGTCGGGTTGATGCCCTCCCAGTAGTGGTTGGGCACGCGCCGCAGCAGTTTGTCGAAGTGGTGCTCGTAGTTGCTGCTAAACTCGCTGACGATTTCCAGCAACTCGCGCAGGGCGTCTTCGGTCGCCATCCGGAAGCCATGGGCACGCATGTTCTCGATGGCGTTGCGACGCGCCCGCGCCGCGAACTCGCTGGTCGAATACAGCGTGTCGTCGATGTCGAAAAAGATCGCCCGAAGCGTCTCTGCCATCCGCTAGCTTTCCTTCTCAATCTCGTCCCGCGCACGGTCCTCGGCCGCCTGGCGGTCGCGCATCACCCAGCCCGCGATCAGCCCGACCAGGAAGACGGCCGGTATGGTGATCAGGTGGATCCCCCACGGGAACTCGTCGCCGCCGCGCATCTCGGTGACCACGACAGCGATTGCCGCGCCCAGCAGGATGAGGCTGACGACGGTCAGCACCATGGGCTGTTTGTTCTCGGGGTTTGGCATCTCGACAGCATAACGCCGCAGCGCCCTGTCCGGCAGTGTGTGTCGACGACCCCGCCGCCCTGAAATCGCACATGTAAACCGTTGAGGGGCATGGACTTACACTGCGTCGCCGAACGCGTGGGATTATGTGAAAGAACTTTGCATCCGGATTCACTAAGGATAGGCACAAATACACCAAATCGACGCCAATAATATGGAGTGCGGACTATGAAGAACCTGCTTTTCATCGCGCTGATCGCCTGCGCGTTCGCCATCGCCATGCCGCTGTCAGCCCAGGGCATGGGCGGCAAAGGCGGTGGTAAGGGCGGCTACGGCGGCAAAGGCGGTTACGGTAAGGGCGGCTACAAGGGCCCGAACAGCAACGGCAACGGCCAGGGCGGCCCCGAAGACTGGAAGAAGAAGGCCGAGAACGAAATCGGCTGGGGCGAAGACGGCACCGAAGAACGCATTGAGCCCGGCGACACCGTCGACAAGGACGCCAAGGAAAAGCGCCTCGAGGAAGAAGCCGACAAGCTCGGGCTTGAAGACAAGAAGCTTCGCAAGGACTTCATCAAGTACGGCAAGCTCGGCTGGGACAAGGCCGAGAAGGAAGACGCCCGCTGGGCCAAGAAGTACAAGCGCGTGAAGGACGACGAGGAAGCCCTCGCCAAGGCCAAGGAAGAGCACCAGGAAAAGCTCGACGAAGCCTGGGCCGGCCCCGACGAGGACCAGGTCAAGAAGGAAGTCCTCGACGAAGAGCAGCTCGCCAAGTTCAAGAAGAACACCGAAGACCTTCGCAAGGAAACCGCCACGGACAAGAGCGTCCGCCAGGATGAGATCCGCGCCCGCAAGCTCGAAGAGCTCAAGAAGCGTGCCTCGGAATGGGCCAAGGGCGGCGCCGGCGGCGGGGATGACAACGAAGTGAAGAAGGAAAAGAAGGACGACGAAGAAGGCGACAGCGCCGACAAGGAAAAGAAGGACGACGAAGAAAAGTAGTTCCTGGACGACAAAGCAAACCGGCCCCTGCACGGGGCCGGTTTTTGTTTGGAATGACTATCGGCTCTCGGGGTCGTAGACCACCTTGTTCTGACGCGTGGCGTCCAGCAGCCACTGCAACTGATCCTTGCTGAGCAGCCCGGTCTTGCCGCGGATCACGATCTGCTGCGGGCGCTCGTCGTACCACTTGCTGACCAGCACGTCCGGCAGGGCCTCAACCGCTTCGCCAAACTCCTTCGCGTCGGCGGCCGTGTCCCAGGTGCTGACCCAGATGGTCAGCACATCCTCGCCTTTCTTTGCGGTGATGTACGCGTCGCCGCCCCAGCCGTCGGCGGCTTTGACCGCCTTGCCGACCTGGCCTGCATCAATGAACTCGACCATGGTGCCGATTTCGCCAATGGTGTCCGGCTCGCCCAGCTTCCAGCCCTCGGGCAGCGCTTCCTGGATGCCGACCACGTCCAGCCCGATCTCGTCGGGCAGGTCGCGCTCGACCAGGTACTTGTCCGTGTGCAGGATCTGCTCGCTGCTGACAGGCAGGTCGCCGAAGGCCTTGTCGACGGTTTTGTAGCCGTCCACCTTCTTCATGTCCTGCACCATGCGCGCGCCGTCGGAGTAAAAGAATACGCGCTGCAGGCGCGCCCAGCTCCAGGGTTTGTCCGGGTTCTCGGGCATCGCCAGCATGTCTGCGGCGCCGTACATGGTCATGAAGGCCACGTGCGGCTGCTCGTCGACGACGGCGTCGATCATCACCTGCACGGCCTCACCCTCGATCAACGCCGTCAGCGCCAGCGACTGGTCGGTGGTCTTCGGCTTGTCGTGCAACTCGGCGAGGTCGTAAAGCTGATCCTGCAGCCCGTGGGTGGCCTCGTGAATGCGCAGCCCGAACTGGCGTTTTTCTCCGGCGGCGTCGGGCACCATGTACAGGCACTTCGTCGAGGGCTTGTAGAAGCCGAGGATGTTCTCCGGCGAGAAGCCGTCGTCGCCCCAGCCGCGGATTTCTTCCTCGAGTTCTTCGGGCGTGTAGACGTAAACCGGGATCTTCTGCTTGAACTTGAAGCCGGTGACTTTCTCGATCAGCTCGATCGCGCGGACCTGGTCGGCGGAATCGGCGGGTTCCAGCTTGCCCAGCTTCACGTCAGCCGGCTTGTCCGGTTCAGGCTCCGGTTCAGGTTCCGGCGTTGCTTCGCTCGTTGGCAGATTCGCTGCATCGTTGTCGGCCGGCTTCGGTTGCGGCTTGGTACATGCGGCAAACAGGCAGCCCGCCGCCAGGAGTACAATCAAACGCTTCATGTGGTGGCCTCTAGGGTAGGTGGCACATCTTAGCCCAAGGCGCAGTAGTGCGTCCATCGGTGCGAAATCCCGAAATTCTCCGCACCCGCTACGCAACGGTCGGGTTTCATCGGTGTATCCAAACCGGAGAGTCTCCATGAACCGTTTCGTCGCCGTGATGACCGTCGTGCTGGTGTGCATGTTCGCGGTCAGCCTCAACGCCCAGGGCATCGGGCGCAACGCCAAAAAGAACCGCAACACCTACAAGAAGTCCGCCGACAAGGCCAACAAGGACTACCAGAAGCACGCCCAGAAGGCGGCCAAGAACGCCGAGAAGGAAGAAAAAGCCGAGGAGCGCGAAGAAGCCAAGGCCGAGCGCGAAGCAAAACGCAACGGTGAGGACGACGGCGTCAAGATCGTCGGCGGCGACGACGCATCGCCGGAAGACATGCCGCAGCCGGGCGCGACCATCGACCGCACGATCAAGGACAAGACCATCGACCAGATCATGGACGAGCTGGGGCTGAAGGATGAGGCCAAACGCGAAGCCTTCAAGAAGAACGTCCGCGCCGCCTGGGAAGACACGGAAAAGGAAGACAAGTCCTACGCCTCGAAATACAAGCGCTACGAAGACGACGCCGAAAAGCTCGCCGACGCCAAGAAGGACCACCAGGAAAAGCTGAAGAAGATCTGGGACGAGTCCGACGAGAAGCTGACCAAGGACGAGGTCCTGACCGAAGAGCAGATGACCCGTTGGAAGAAGACCAGCGAGGAACTGCGCACCAAAACCAACACCGACCGCTACTACGAAGCCAAGGCCAAGCAGGACGCCGCCAAGGCAGCGGAAGAAGATGCGGACAAGAAGGAAAAGAAGGACGACGAAGACAAGTAGCGTCCGGCAATACTGCAAAACCGGGCCCCGCAACGGGGCCCGGTTTGATTTGCTGTCACCGTGTCGAAGCTAGCTCGCCTTGCGCCGGGATTCGGTCAGGCTTCGCAGGCGCTTGCTCGGCGCTTCGCCCTTGCTGAGCTGGTCGCCCTCTTCGTCGGTGAGATAATCCAGCCGGTCGGACTCGGCCTTCAGCGCTTTGTCCTCTTCGTCCTGCAGTTGCTTCAGCGCGACCGCGGCCTTCTCGGCTTCTTCGGTCTTTTTCGACTTCTTGCGGCGCGCCGGTTTGCGTTTCGCCTTCGGCTTGTCTTCCGCCGTGGCATCCTGCTTCGCATTCTTCTTCGGCGCGCGCTTGCGCTTGGGCTTCGCCTTGGGCGCATCTTCCTCGACATTGCCGAGGCGGGCGCTGAGGTTGCGGGTCAGGAACTCGGTCGCTTCACGCACCACGCTGTCCACCACTCGGGCGCGGTTGCTGTCCGCCCCCACCACTTCGGCGAGTCCCGTCGCCAGCTTGTCGATACTTTCGCCGAGCTGCGCCCGGGCCGAGGCCTTGTTGACGTCGGTGATCGGTTCCGGGTCGCTGTCACCGTCGAGCGGCGAATTGTCCCCGGCCAGCCCCAGGCGGCGCTTTACCTCCTTGTTGAGGTCGCCGCTGCGCTCGAGCTTGATGAACTGGTCCCCGCCGCGCGCCACCACCACCATGTTGCGCCCGTCCTCCTTCGCGACGTAGAGCGCGCGGTCACAGCCTTCCTTCAGGTCTTTTTCGCTGTGCATGTGCTTGGGGTGGAATTCGGCCACGCCGATGCTGGCGCTGATCGGCAGCAGGCGCCCGCGGTCGTCGTAGAACTCCGTGCAGGCAATCTTGTGCCGCATGCGCTCGGCGGCCTTGGCGGCGTCTTCCTCGGTGGTGCCGCAGCACACGACGCACAGTTCCTCGCCGCCGTAGCGGTAGGGCGTGTCGGACTCGCGCGCCTCGCGCTTGATGATCGCCGAAACCTCGGCCAGCACCTTGTCGCCGGCGAGGTGCCCATAGGTGTCGTTGATGTGCTTGAACTTGTCGATGTCGAGCATGATCAGGCTCAGCGGCGCGCCTGTACGCTGCGCGATGGCGACCTGGCGCTTCATCTGGTCCTGGTAGTGGTTGGCGTTGTACAGCCCGGTCTTCTCGTCCTTGATGGCGCGGTCCCACATGCTGGCGGTCTTCAGCCCCAGGCTGACCATGCGCACCAGTTGCCCGACGGCCTGCTCGTAGGCCGGCATCTCGTCCTGGAAGTCGGGCTCGTCGGCGACGTTGCGCGAAATGCGCACCACGCCGCGGGCGCCGTCCGGCGTGCTGAAGAAAACCGCCATCACGAACTCGCCGGTTTTGTCATTCAACACGCGCACCTGGCGCCCCATGCGCACCGCGTCGTCCACGAGCGAGCATTCCACGGCCTCGGGCGTCAGCACGGGCGGGAAGCGATCGATGCCGTTGCGGCGCTCGGCACGGGCGACGGCGTCGCCGGCCTCGTCGAGCGTAAAGACGGTAATGGTGTCTGAGCGGGCGAAGTGCTCGAGTTGCTCAAGCACCACAGAGAGTATGCGCTCGAAATCGACTTCCTGCTTGATCGCCATGCTGACCTGCTGCGCCGCGGACACGAGGTCGAGGTTGCGCATCAGGCGAGTGCGTTCCTTGGCGACGTCTTCGTTCAGGTAGCGCTGCAGCAGGCGGTACTCGTTTTCGTAGCGCACGCGGGCGCGGTAGGTGGCACTGGCGAACAGGGCCAGCAGCGTTGCCATCACGGCGCTGAGACCGCCTGCGAAAGCGATGATGCTGAACGCCCAGGGGTCGGAGTGGATCTCCGGCGCGAAGGGATTCATGCGGGTAAAGAAGTAGGTGACCAGCACGATGGTGCCGATCGGCAGCAACAGGGCGACGCCGAGAAGATAGGTCGAGCGCCAGGTGGCGGTGGTCTGGTTTGGCATGATTGCCCTGCGTAGACAGAAAATCGCACGGCTTGCATCGCCGTAGAGGGCTTATCGTCCGGATGGGGCTCGATCTTTAGCGCGTCTGAACGCAAAGAGGCCGCGCTGATGCGCGGCCTCCTGTATCCGGAAATGGTTCCGGAACTGCTTACTTGCGCTTCTTGTTGATCTTGTCCTTGAAGTCCTTGCCGACCTTGAAGCCGACGGTCTTGTAGGCCTTGATCTTCATGGCCTGGCCGGTCTGCGGGTTGCGGCCGTTACGGGCGCTGCGCTCACGGACCGAGAAGGTGCCGAAGCCGATGATCTGGACCTTGCCGTCCTTCTGGACGCCTTCACGGACCGCGTCGATGACGGAGTCAAAGGCGCGCTCAGCGGCGGCCTTGCTCTCGAAACCAGCCTTCTTGTTCTTCAGAATCAGTTCAACCAGCTGTGCCTTGTTCATGCTATTGCTCCTGTGCCCTGGCGGGCGTTGGGAAATCCTGGAGTCACCTGAGACCACCTCATAGTGACGTTCATCGCTACCTGGACGATCTATACAAGATATAGTCCGTCACGAACTATTTTGAACTTCTGTTCAAGTTTCCCTTTGTGGCAACCCCCTGAACTGCGTGCCTCAGGCGATGCCCCTCCAGAACCCTTGTACTGATAAGCCCCAATGGCTTGCGTTGGCGGGAAAATATCCCTTCCCGCCGACAGGGTCAAGCACCCAATAGTAAAATGTTGAAAAAATCGTCGCCGCGAACCCGCTTGAAATGTGGATTTTTCAGGAGCGTCGCCGGCGAATTCGCTTGACACCGCCCCTGAGCTTCATTGAATGCGCGCCCGCCTGCCAAGCGGGCTCCCGGCTGCACCACCCCACAGGCCCCTCAATTGCGCGGCTCAGGCGGAATCGCCTTCGGATGTCCTGAAAATAAGCGTTGGCGGCGGACTGTGACTACCGTGCGGGAAGTGACCTGCGTCCGGTAAAATCAGGGCGAAAGAAACTGACACACCCCTAATCGCCCAATTTCGACTCAAGCTCGGACAGTCTTGACTTGTAAAGATCGAGTGCGCCCTGCCCGACCGAGTCCTCGTTCGCGCCCTCAATCGCCGCCCGGGCACGCGCCGCCCATACGCGCGCGCCCTGCTTGTTCCCGATCACGACCGCGAGCAGGTCGCCCATCTCGAGCATCAGGTTCAGCCGTTGACTCGTCAACAGGTTGTCGAGGCTCAGCGCGTTGCTGAGCGCGAGCTTCGCGTCCTCGGCGTATTGCAGCTTGTGCTCCGGCTCGGACTCCGCCAGCGCGCGCAGCACCAGCGCCTTGCGCTCGAACGCGCGCACGTGATCGCCCAGCAGCTCCGCGGCGCGGTCCGCGTAATCCAGCGCGTCGTGCAGCTTGCCGTCGTCCTGCAGGCGCCGCGCGGCCGCCAGGTAGCCCAGCCCTAGGTCCGTCATCTCGCCCAGCCCGTCGCGGGCGCGGCTCAGCAGTTGCTCGTAGTGGGTGTAGTTCGCGGTGCCGGGGTCCATGGTGTTGAAGGCCGTGTTGATCACGTCCTGCACGCGCAGGAATGACTGCCGCGCGCGGGCGATGTAATCGGCCTCGAAGCGCAACGCTTCATCCTTCCAGTACAGTTCGGCGCCGTGCAGCAGCGCGTCCGGGTCGGTCACCGCGCGGACGAGGTCCTTGGCCGCCTTGACGGTAAAGGCGTCGCGTTCGTCCTGGTCACTCTCGCGCTCGCCCATCTTGAACCAGATTTCGCCGCGGGTGGCGTACAGGTCGGGCGTGGGCGCGTCGAAGCCCGCTTCCACGCGCTCGAGCGCTTCTTTCAGCTTGCCCTGTTTCAGCAGGTCCTCGGCCTCCTGGCGCGCGATACGGCGCTGCAGTTCGACGATCATCTCCTTGACCATGCCGGTGTCGTCTTCGGGCGCGGCCTCCTTGACGATCTTCTGCAGCTCGCGCAGCTTCTCGTACGGGTCGCTCACGAAGTAGGCGCGCTTGCGACGCACCTCGGCGATTTCGGTCTGGAAGTCGAGCGGCGCCAGTGCGTACGCCTTCAGCGCGAGCGTGTAGTACTCCTCGGCGCGGGAGGCCTCGAAGTAGGCAAGGCGCTGCGCCGCCATGCCGCGCATGCGGATCGGCAGGTTCAGCTTTTCGGGATCGTCTGGGTTGTCCAGCAGCTTGCCCGTGGTTTCCAGCGCGTCGCGGTAGGCCTGCACGGCCTGGTTGCGCAGCTTGGCGGCCTCGTCCTGATCGCCGTCCTTCAGCTTCTCCTTGAAGTTCTTGAAGCACTGCTGGCCGAAGTCGAGTTGCAACTGCGTCAGCGAAAGGTACACGCCGTGCATCAGTTCGGGACGGTCCTTGAGCGTCTCGATCAGCTGCTTGAAGGTTTTCAGCGCCTCGTCGAACTTGCCTTCTTCTTCGTAGTAGCCCTTCAGCCAGTCCAGCGCCTCGACGTTTTCGACGTCAAGGATGGTCGCGGCACGGATGAACTCCGCCGCAGCCATGCGCTTGGCGCCCTCGGACAGGTTCATGATCTGCTTGTTGGCGTCGCGCAGCCCGCGATCGCCGGATTCGACCTCGCGCCCGATCTTGTACAGCTTGCGGGAAAGGATGCGCCGGGCGCGGTCGGACAACGTCAGCATGTTCTTGAGCAGGTTGTCCATCTCGGTGCGGCGGTCTTCATCGCTGACACTGGGGTCGCGCATGCGCAGCAACTCTTCGGCGAGATCCAGGTAAAAGCGCGTCAACGCCTGGGCGATGCTTCCGTCCTCGGGATGGGCGTTGAAGGCCGTGCGCAGCAGGTCTTCGGCGTAGGCGCGCATCCCGGTGTCGCGGGTGAGCCACATGCCGATGGCGAGTTCCAGCCCTGTCCCTTCCGCCATGCGCCAGCCTTCGTCGTTGTCGGGGTCCATCTCGATGGCTTCGCGTAGCAGGGTGGTGACGACCTTCAACTGGTCCGCAAACTGCTGCTTGGCGTAGTACTTGCCGATCAGCCCTTCCCAGGTCGGCTTGGCGTCGTGGTAGGCGGACTCGTACTCAGCGCGCCACGCCGAATACAGCGCACCCGCCTCGTTGGCGGCGTTCTGGCGCATGCCGCCGGCTTTCATCACTATAGCCGGCTTGTAGTCGGGGTGGCGGTTGAGTTCTTCCTGCAGCAGCTTGGTGGCTTCCGCGCGGGCGGGGCCGGTGTCTTTCTCGAACAACAGGCTCGCCAGCAGGTAGTGCAGGCCGAGGTAGTCCGGGCGCAGCTCCAGTGCGCGGCGCAGGTATTTCTCGGCGGTCGGGTCGCCGGCGCGCGCGGTGCCGAAGGCGTTGGCGGCCTCGACCAGCGTGACGACCAGCGCCGCCGTGGGTGTCGCGCCGTTGTCGCGAAGCGGCACGAGTTCACGGTACAGGTCTCTTGACTCGTCAAGCAGCGGGCGCAGTTCCTTCGGGATGTCGGCCTCTTTGCCCTTACCCTTGCCGGACAGTTCGAGGCGCTTGTCGAATTCCTTCAGCGCCGCGCGGGCCTTCGCCTCGACCAGCAGGTCGTCGCGCCCGCGGGCTTTCTCGTAGTCATTGAAGTGGCTCTTGGCGCGGTTCAGCATTTCCTCGTCGATGCTGTCGCCGCTCAGGGCCTCGCGGATCAGCTCGCTGGCGAGGTTGATGTGCGCGCCGGCGTAGCGGTCGGACTTTGCCAGCGCTTCCTCGAAGGCCGCCACCGCCTCGTCGTGGCGCCCGAGCGCCGACAGGGCCAGCCCGCGCGGGTTGGCGATCAGCGCCTCGACGTCGTTGCGAGCACGCTGATCGCGCCAGGGCTGGTCGGTGTGTTTCGAGGCCTCATCCAGCAGTTTCAGCCCGGCCTCCGGATCGTCCCGGTGAATCTTGTTCAGCGCCATGTTGGCGTACAGACGGGCCGGGTCGTAGCGGTAGGTGCGGGCCGGGTTGTCGAGCGCGGCCTGGTACTCGGCGTAGGCTTCCTCGAGCAGTTTGTTGCGCTTCGCCTCGTCGATCTCGGTGAGAGCTTCTTCATCGTATTCGCGCCCGAGGTTGAAGTGGGCGATGTGGTTTTCCGGGTCATGGCGCAGCGCGTTCTTCCAAAGGCTGACGCTGCCATACCATGCCTGGCTGGCCTCGATCGTCCCCCACGTGCCCAGCGCAATCACGGCCACCCCTAGCACACCGAGAACCGGCGGCACGATCGCACGCAACTGGGCGTGCTTGCGGGCTTGCTCCGCGCCGAGCACGCCCAGCGTCGCAACGGCGATGCAGAAACCGATGCTGGGTATGTAGAGGTAACGCTCGGCGAAAACGGTGCCGATCTGAACGAACACGTTGCTCACCGGGCTGAGCGCCGCGAGAAACCACAATGCGCAGAAACCGCACACGCCGAGCGCCAGCTTGCGCCGGCTGTCCCACTCACCGCGCGCTTCCTTGAACGCGATCAGCCCGACCGCCAGCAGGGCGACCAGGATCAGCAGCCCGACGATCACAGGCCACGTGAAGCCGGTCTGCACCGGCAGGTCCACGGCAGCGTGCATCGGGTAGCCGACGATCAGCGCCTGGAAATCGCGCGTAATGGCCGAGATCGCGGTGAGCAGCGACTGGAACTTGCCGTCGCCGTAGGGCTCGCGCATCAGCCCGGTGCCGATCCGCGACGCCAGCGCCGTGAACAGCAGGGCAATCCCCCAGAACGGCGCCTGCGCGAGCGCCTTCTTCGGCTTGCCCATGGCGTGCAACGCATGCCCGCGGAACAGCTCGACCAGAAGCAGCAGCGCCGGCAGCACCACGGACGTCATCTTCGACAACAGCGCGCAGACGAAGAACAGCACGGCGAGGATCCAACTCAGTCGCGTGCTTTCGCGGACGCGCTGCACGAAGCTCTCGCTGCTCATCAGTCCGGTGCGCGAGCGGCGGGCCGACATGTAGAAGTTCGCCGACAACAGCATGAAGAAGGTGGACAGCAGGTCCTTGCGTGAGCTCAGCCAGCTTACGGCCTCGACGTGCACCGGGTGCACCGCAAACAGCAGCCCGGCCACGCCGCCGATCCAGCGCCGCCCGGTCAGCCGCGCGGCGAACAGCATCACCAGCAGCGAGTTGAAGATGTGCAGGAACAGGTTGGTGGCGTGGTAGCCGGTCGGGTGCAGCCCGTCGAAGGCGTAGTTGATCGCGTAACTGAGGTCGCGCAGCGGCAGGTACTCGTTGCCAAGTTCCTCACGCGGGGCCATCGGGTTGAACATTGCCTGCAGGTTGTGCCAACTGAGTTCGCGGATGAAGCGGTTGTCCGTAATCAGCCAGTTGTCATCCCAGTTGGTAAAGCCGTTGTGCAGCCCCTGCCAGTAGGCGACGCAGGCGATCACGACGATGGCGGCGCCAAACGCCCACATCAGCCACGGCGGCGAGGGCAACGCGGCCTTAAGCGCGGACTTCGCGGGCCGGACACCGCTCGTTGCCGGGCTCGGCTCGGGTTTCTTCTCGGGCTTGGAGCCGGCGGGAGCGGCGGACTGGGCCTGCTTCTTGCGGTTCTTGTTTTTCTTCTTGCTCACGGGCGGACGTCTACGGGGTCCTGCCGGGGAAGCCTGCATAATAGCGGGCGCAGGCGGCGACACAAACGGGGGACGGTGGAAAACGGCTACGAGACTTGGCCCTTGCCATTGGACTTAACGCGAAGAAGCGAAGACTAACGGAGAACGCGAAGAACTGCATTGACCAACCACGAAAACACCAAGGCACGAAAGAACTGCCTTTTGTGCCTTGGTGTTTTCGTGGTTGGTGCAGTTCGAAGTTTGTTGCCGC
>JAGQRI010000081.1 GCA_020425515.1 Planctomycetota bacterium
AAGGGGCTTTCCTTGGGGTCGGGGAAGCCGGAGATGCCCTTGTACTGGCGCAGGGTGCCGAAGCGCTCGCGCCGCCCGGTCAACAACTTGTGGGGGTAGCACTGGTGGCCCACGTCGAAGACGACGCTGTCGTGCTCAAGCAGGTCAAAGAAGTAGTGCAGGGCGATGGAAAGCTCGACGGTGCCGAGCCCCGAGCCCAGGTGGCCGCCCGTGCGCCCGGCGACCGACTCGATGATGAACTGCCGCATCTCGTCGGCGAGCTTGGGCAAATCGGACAGGTCGAGCTGCTTGAGCCCTTCCGGTGTGTCGGCCTTTTTGAGCAATTCGGACATCAGTTACCCAGCGCTACGTGCGGCAAATTGCCAAGTTTAGCCCTGAGGGCCAGTGGGGGCTAGTGCGTGCGGTCCACAAAGTAGTCGGCAATCGTACGCAGTGCGGCGGCGTCCCGCATGCCTTCAAGCTCGCCGCAGGCCTTGGACACGAGCTCTTCGGCGTATTTTTTCGCGCCATCGAGCCCATACAACACCGGGTATGTCATTTTGCGGGTGGCGCTGTCTTTTCCGGGCGATTTGCCAAGCTGTTCCGCGGTGGCCGTCTCGTCGAGAATGTCGTCGATGACCTGGAACGCCAGCCCGATCGAGCGCCCGTAGCTGCGCAGGCGCGAAAGCTCGTCGTCGCTCGCGCCGCCGATGATGCCGCCGCAGACCACCGCGCCGGTGATCAGCGCGCCGGTCTTGTGTTCGTGGATGTAGCGCAGCTCCTCGGTGCTGGGCTCCTTGCCTTCGCCCTCGAGGTCGGCCATCTGGCCCCCCACCATGCCTTCCAGACCGGCGGCGAGCGCCAGTTCGCGCCCGGCGGCGACGGCCTTGGCCGGGTCAGCGACGTTTTCGAGGATCGCCTGGAACGCGTAGGTGCACATGGCGTCGCCGGCGAGAATCGCCGTGCCCTCGTCGAAGGCCTTGTGGCAGGTGGGCTGCCCGCGGCGCAGGTCGTCGTCGTCCATGGCGGGCAGGTCGTCGTGGATCAGGCTGTAGGTGTGGATCATCTCGAAGGCCGCCGCGACGGGCTGGGCCTGTTCGAGTTCGCCCCCTACCGCCTCGCAGGCCGCCAGCACCAGCATCGGGCGCAAGCGCTTGCCGCCCGCCTTGAGCGAGTAATTCATGGCCTCGACCAGGCGCTTCGGCGCGTCCGAGCGGGGCCAGGCATAGCGCTTGAGCGCCTGCTCAACCGTAGGCTTCATTCGGTTGAGCAGGCGCTCGAAGTTGTCTTTGCTGCTTTGATCGGCCACTGCTTGCTCGTTATGCGCCGGGCTTCACGTCCTTTGCGGTCTTGGGGCGTGTCTTTTCGTTGTACCAGGCGGGCTTGGCGGCCGTTTCGAGCCTGCGGTAGCGGTTGCCGCGGATGCGAGCCTTCTTCTCGTCGCCTTCTTCGTAGATCAGCGGGCGCAGGTCGCGCTCAATGCGCTCGTTGATCTTTTCGATCCTCGGGCCGTTGGCGTTGACGATCTGCGGGCGAAGGAAGAACAACAGGTCCGTCTTGCTGGTTGACTTGTTGGCGCTCTTGAACAGGTAGCCGAGGAACGGGATGTCCTTCAGGAAGGGCAGGCCGTTTTCGTCGGTGCGCTCGCGTTCCTTAATCAGGCCGCCCATCACCAGGGTCTCGCCGTCGCGGATAAAGACGTCGGTCTTGCTTTCCCGCTTGCTGAGCACCGGGGTGTTGTTGCCTTCGATGGCGACGTTGCCGACCACTTCGCGCACGGTGACCGTGACTTCGAGGCGGATCAGCCCGTTTTCGAGCACCGTGGGCGTAACTTCCATGACGATCGAGACTTCCTTGAAGCTGACCGACGCGGTCGTGGTGCCGCCGGTGGCGCCGGAACTTTCGAGGTAAGGTATTTCCTGACCTACTTCGATCCGGGCTTTCTTGCGGTTGCTTACCATCTGGGTCGGCTGACTCAGCGTCTGGACGCGCCCTTCGTTCGCCAGCATTTCCAGTCGGACGTCAATGCGGGGATTGCTGAAGGTGGCGAAGAACGGGTCGAAGCCGGTCGGCTGGCCGAACAGACCGCCGACGGTGTTGGTGGTGTCCTGGCTGCCGCCGGTGAAGCGACCGTTGTTGAGGTTGTCGGCCGAGTGGCTGGTGAACAGCTCAAGCCCGTAACCCATGTAGGTGTCGAGCGAAACTTCAACCAGCTTGGCCGTGATCAGCACCTGATCGGGCTGCGCGTCGAGGGCCGCCATCAAGCGGTCGATGTCCTTGATGCGGGACTCGTGCTCATAGATCAGGATGCTGTTGCGGTCAGGATTGGAGACCAACCGACCATCTTCAGACAACAGCGCCTGAACCTGCGTGACCATGTTGTTGTCGTTGGCGTCGCGCGTCATGCGGTACTCGCGCACGACAAGGTTGTCGGCCTGCTGCGTTGTGTTGGAGAGGTAAGCCTCCATGTTCGTCGCCAACTGGTCGAGGAACTTGCTGATGTTGTCGATGTAGAACTGGGTGTCGTAGACCATGATGTAGTCGGTGGTGTCGTCGATCACCAGCTTGCCGCGCGTGGAGAGCAGGTTGTTCACCTCGCTCTTGACGTCCTGCATCTTGGCGCCGGGGATAGTCCAGGACTTCGAAACAAGCGGTTCACCACTGGTGTTGACAGGGCCCTCGTCCGGATTATCCGCCGATTTCAACGGCAGGTAGGTAAAGCGATAGAACGTCTGGGCGCCGGGAACCGTGTCTGTGGTTACCTCTTCGATTTCGAGCTTGAGGCCGCCAAGCTGTGCCAGACGCTCCATAATGTACTTCGGCAGCGACTCACGCATGTACATGCTGATTTCGCGCTGCTGGATCGACGTCACGTACTGCGTCAGCTTGGTGGTCGTGTCCGGATTTTCGCCTTCCTGACCCGGCTGCGGACCGCCCTCGGGCAGTTGCTGCGTCTGGGGCGGAATCGACGGGATCAGCGCCTGGGCGCCGGTCACCGAGGCCACTTCCATGATCGCGTCCACCAGCGGCTGCGACAGGAAGTTTACGTTGAAGCGCCCGTCCGACTCACCCTTCACGACGTTGGCCAGCTGGGTGTCCTGCGGGCGCGTCTTGATGATGATGACGTTGCCGTCCTCGATGTAGTCGAGCTTGTTGGCCTTGCAGATGGACTGGATGGCCTCTTTCGGGACGATCTTGCGGAACATCACCGTCAGCTTCACGTCAACGTCGCCCTGGACGATGATCTGAAGGCCCGAGCGCAACGCGATGTAGTGCATCACGGTGTGCAGGTCCTTCTGGACGAAGTCCACCGTGATCGGCTCGTTCGGATCCGCCTCGAAGTCTTCATCCTGTGCAAGCAGCGGCGCTGAAAACAGCCCCGTCACGAACAGCAGAATCAGCGGCATCAAGAAGCCGCCACGTGTCAGTTTAGCCATTGAGTCCCCCCGAAATACCGCGTTGAACGCGGGATAATTCAGCTTTCGTTGCCTGTACTTATTTCTTCTCTGCGCTCTTCTCGTACCTGGTGTCGTCCGTCAGGAACAGCGTGATGTTGGCGCCGGTGTCG
Organism: Planctomycetota bacterium; assembly: GCA_020425515.1. Taxonomy (GTDB): domain Bacteria; phylum Planctomycetota; class UBA8742; order UBA2392; family UBA2392; genus JACKID01. The sequence goes on from JAGQRI010000081.1 coordinate 3,548, forward strand.
CCGATCAGGTCGACCCCGTCACGAATCATGATCTCGTCACTGCCCTCGATCTTATACACGCGGGAAGTGAAGATTTCCTTGATGGTGAAGCGCGTGTTCGTGAGACGGTCCTTCACGCGGTAGGGCCTGCGACGGTCCTTGAACATCGCTTCCAGCACCAGGCGCACTTCCATGATCGGTTCGCCGTCGGGCCCGAGTTTCGGCTTGCCCTTTTCGTCGACGACCGGCACGCGCTGCTTGGTCTCGATGATGCCGTCGAGCACCCACTGCTCTTTCAGGTCTTCGATGTACTTCTTGCGTTCCGGGTCGACCACGTCGATGTTCTGAACCATCAGCGGGTCGAAAGGCCTGATCCCGCCGGTAGAAATGTCAGTCGTGTCATCCTTGCCGCCCGCCGGCGACGGCCATTCCCAGGTATCCTGGGACGGGCTGATCTTCGCCTCTTCGGGCATGTCGAGGTCCTGGTCCGCGGCCACCTGCGGCTTCTGGCCCGGCGCCGTACCCGGATTGCCCGGCGTCGAGGGCCCGGCGCCCGGCTGGGTCGGCCCGGCGTTCGGTGTGCTGGGCGTGGCGCCGCCGGCGGCCTGGTTGGTATTGGCGGCGGCCGGCGGTGGATCTTCCTTGCCGCCCATCGTCCAGAACACGGCCACGCCGCCGCCTACGATGATCAGGCCGATCAGCAGGATGATCTGTTTGGTCTGTTTGTTCATTTCACACCTCTGCCTTACCGGCCGATCGAGTCGACGTCGCGACGCTCAATGACGTAAACAACCATGCGGAAGATATGGCGGTCGCCACCGTTGGTGTTGCCGACGCAGTGCAGCGTCTCCGGCACGATGACGTAGTTTTCCATCGTTTCCATCTGCGTGAGGAAACGACCGAAATCGTGGAAGTAGGCCTGGGTTTCAATGCGCAGCATCGTCGCCGTCAGCCCGTGCTTGAAGTCGATGCGCTGGCCGCCCGGGAAGACGATCTCGGCCCCGCGCTCATTCACGTGCTCCGGCGCGAGCGCGAGGTTGTTGACCTCGGCGAGGCGCAGCAGGGCCGCGCGCACGTCCGGCACGTCCATCTTTTCGGTATCCGCGACTGAGAACGGCCTCTCGATCTTGGTGATGCGATCGGCCATCTCCTCGCCTTCCTTCTCGAGTTTGACGACTCGCTCCTGGCGGGCGATCATGATCGACATCGCGGTATCGAGCTGCTGTTTCTTGTCCTGGGCCTCCATGCGTTCCTTGAGCTTCGGCTTGTACAGCCCGAAGTAAAGCCCGATCGGCAAAGCACTGCCAAGCAGCAACGCGGCGATGATCGCCACGATGCCGGCTGTCCAGTCTCCACCTGAGGAACCCGCTCCACTATCTGCCATCTCGATCCCCCTACGGCGCTTCCGAGCGGAACAGCGTCTGCGCCGCCGACATGGTAAATGGTACGTAACGAGTGTCTTCGCTGCCGCCCGGCCTGATCTCGGCCGAGATGTCGATCGTGAACTTCGGCTCGCCGACGAGCTTGACCAGGCCCTTCATCTGCTTGGCAACCCCGGCCAGGTCGCTTTCCGTGACGATGTCCGACGCGGTGATCTGGATGTATCCGTTCGCTTCCAGCCCGCGGGTGCCCATCAGCTCGTTGGCCTGGGCGTGCGGTTCCGCGGACGCGCCGCGGCTGGGGCCGCTGCTCTGGGTGTCCGTGGTGATGACCACGGAGTTGTACCAGAACTTGGCCGACGTCGGGTGGTGCTTGGCGAGGTCTTCCAGGATCGGGTTGAAGTACGGGTGATCCTGCCGCACGAGGACGTCTTCCTGGTAAGCCTCGATCAGCGAGTTACGGCGCTTGCGCGCCGCCGGCTCGCGCTTGTCGAGATTGTCCTTGAGCTCCTTGAGGCTCTTGTCGACGCGTGCAACCTCATCCTGGGCGTTCTTGAGAGTGATGGTCTCACGCCAGAACAGGGCGAAGAACACGAAGATCGACAACAGACCCGAAAGGAACAGAATACCGACAATGGACAGGAAAATGATGCGCCTTCGCTGGCGCGCCTTTGCCTTGTCCTTGATCAGGTTCAGTTCAAACATTCAAAGCCCCTCCCCGAACTAGAGCTGGCGCATGGCCAGGCCGGTGGCAACGGCCATCAGAGGGCCCAGCTCGTCCAGGAAATTCGGTGGATACTTGCCGGCGACGCCACCCACGTCGATCCGGGCAAACGGGTTCCAGAGGTCGCACGGCACGCCGAGCTGGCCCGCGAAGAATTCCTGGATGTCCGGGAACTTCGCGGTGCCGCCGCACAGGCGGACCTTGTCGACCCGCGGGATGATCCGCCGGTTAATGTAGTACTTGAAGGTGTCCTGGATTTCGCTGATCAGGTCACCCAAGGCGTCCGCCAGCACCGCACGGTTGGCCGAGATGCGCTGGGCGGCGTCCATGCCACTCTGCGTCTGGCCCGAGGCCTCGAAGTCCTCGTCGCCGGTCATGGTGTCGGCCGAGTTGAAGCCGGTTTCGTCGCTGTCCAGCAGGACGTATTCCTCGCCGCCGTCGTCCACGGGCTCGAAGCCTTCGGTGTCGCCGAAGCCTTCCGTCTGGCCGCCCATGTCGCCGCCGAATTCGCCGCCGCCGAAATCATCGGCGAAGCCGCCGCCTTCGAGGTCGTCGAGCGGCGTGTAAGCCGCCTCACGCTTGCGCTTCTCGGCCTGGGGCAGGTCCAGCCCGTAAATCTCACTGATCGCGCGGCTGAGCATGTCGCCGCCCGTCGCGATGTCGCGGACGAAGCAGCGGCGCGGGCCGTGCATGATCGAAAGGTTGGTGAAACGGGCGCCGATGTTGATCAGGGCGACAGTTTCGCGCTCGTTGAGCCCTTCGGTCTCGCTGTAGGCGTTGGCCAGGGCCAGTGTGTCGATATCGAGCACCACCGGGTCGTAGCCGGCGCTCTTCAGCAGCACGTAGCGCTTGTCCACTTCTTCCTTATGGACGGCGACCACGAGCCCTTCCATGACCGGCTTGCCCTCTTCCATCGCCTCATCGAAGAGGACGTAGTCGAGTGCGGCCTGCGCCAGGTCGAAGGGAATGATCTGTTCGGCCTCGAAGCGGATCGCCTGTTCAACCTCCCCCTTCGGAATCGAGGGGAATTTGAACAGTCGCGGCGCTACGCGCGGTCCCGAGACGGCAAAGGCGCATGCCTTCCGCGAGAAGGCGGAATCCTGCGAGACACGTTCCAGAGCCCTAAGTGGGGCTTCGGCAATCGCTTGCGGTGATTCCTCGGGGTGGAACTCAGAGCGGCGGATGTCGGCTTGCCCGACGCTCCGCAGCGCGTAGCCCGATCCCGTGCGCTTGAGCGCGACGGCCTTGACCGAGGAAGTCCCGACATCGATGCCTACGGCTAATGTTGCCATGGGCGCTTCCGTAAAGAGAAAAGTTTTCTGATTGGTCTACTGCTGATGAAGATAGGAGGGTGCCTAGAAGGCGTCAACACCCTTACTGACAAGCAGATACAAAAAGAGGCCTGCCAAGGGGCAGGCCTCTGTTTCCGGTATCAGCGTCGGTTGTGCCCGAGCCTAGTTGGTCACGTTGCGCAAAGTCACCGCAAGCTGGACCTGCACTGTCTCGGTATCTTCCTTGGTTTCGATTTCGGCCGAGAACGAATCATCCGCGTCGCAGTGAATTTCGAAGCTCGTGATCTCGCTCTGCGCGAATGTCTGCAGGTCGTCGCTCGGGTCGGCCGGGTCTTCGGGCGTGCTGTCATAGAAGCGGTACACGGTGTAGGGCGTGCCGGCAGGCGATCCACCGGGGCGGCGGGATTCCCAGGTGACGGTTACGGTCGTCGTGGTGTCCGTGCCCGGGTCGTACTCGAGGCTGTTGAACTGCACCTGGTCGCCTTCGTTGCCGCCCGATGCGTAGTCGCCGTCGGCGCCCACGGCCGGGAACAGAATTTCGTCACCGGTACGGGCATCGAAAGTGAGCTGCCGGATCAAGTCGACGCGCCCGGTCGCGGTGCCGAAATCCTTGGATTCGCGCATGCCGCTGAACAGCGTAACCAGCACGGTGCCCATGCCCATGATCAGGATGGTGCCGATGACCATCGCGACCAGCATCTCGACCAGGGTGAAACCCCGGCGGGCCTCGGCGTGTTTCCTGAATTTACGCATCTGCATATCTCCTGGCGTAGGCTCGCGCTAGCGGGCCATGCGGGTTTCCTGGTCCATGTCGAAGGTCGAAGTGTAGCCGCTGAGGCTGCCCCACTGCACCACGACGTCGATCTGACGGTAGTAGTAGGTAACGCCGCTCCAACTGGTCTGGACGTAATAGTCGTTGCCGGTGTTGGCGTTGTAGTAGTTGTGGGCGCGGACGCGGTACGTCACGCCGTCAAGCACCACTTCCTTGTAGCGTCCCGCCTGGTTCCAGTCCGGGTCGGGGCTGCCGTACGAGTACCCATAAGGAAGGAAGTTGTTGCCGCTGTCCGAGGCGGTGAAACCGGCCAGCCCGGTATAGCCGCCCGAGTGCCACGACTCGATCTCGCGCTCGCACATGAACAGGGCATTCTGCTCGTGCCACTCGGTAATCTCGGTCACGCGCGCCGAGGCGTAGTATGCGAAACCGGCAAGGGCCACGACGGTGACGATGAAAACCGCCACACCCGCCTCGACCAGAGTAAAGCCCTTACGCGAAGTCCCACGTGGCATTTTATGACGCATGATCACACCCTGTGAAAGATTTCTTACAGGAACTATACACCGCGTCTGCGGCAAATCAAACAGAATCTTGCAAAGC
>JAGQRI010000082.1 GCA_020425515.1 Planctomycetota bacterium
AGATCATCAAGCGCAAGGGGCGCGACGTCTATGTCGGCCAGGAAAACCGCGCCAACGCCCTGCTGCAGGAAGGCACCCCCGAAGCCATGCGGAAGTGCCTGCGCCTCTACCCGCTCTCGAACGCATCGGACACGGCGGCACTGGAACTCGCCAACAGCCTGATGAAGGCGTTCGCGCCCGAGGATGCCACGACACTGCTGCAGGTCGCGCTCGAGGAAAACCCGGACCGCGCCCGCGGCGCCGAGTTGCAGGCGATGCTCGCGCTGTGCTACGACGCATCCGGCGAGCGTCTGCGCGCGCGCCTGTTGGCTGCTCGGCTGCTGCGTGAAAATCCGGAAGGGAAACTGAACGTCGACGGCGCCAGCCGCAGCTTCAAGGACATCCTCAAGCCGCTGGCCGAGGGAGGCGAAGACGGCGATGCCAAGGAGGCGCTGCCGCGTCTGCCGCAGCAGTTGACCGAGCTCTGGGCCCGCAGGTGGGACGTCGGCGGCTTCACGCGCCTGCCGGAGCAGCCGGTCATGGCGCCCATCCCGCGCATCTATGTCGGCGAGCGCAACCGCCTGGGCAACCAGTTACTCGCCCTCAACGCGCAGGACGGCACGCCGGACTGGTCGCAGGAAGTCGCCGTGACCGTCACCGACCTGCACCGCACGAGACGCGGCACGCTGTTCGTACAGGGGCAGGGGTTTGCGCTGTACGACGACAACGGCAATGAGCAGTGGTCGCTGCCTTCCGGCGGCACGCCGGACCCGGTCAGCCTGCGCGGCGGCATGCTGGTGTTCGGCACGCGCTACTACTATCGCGGCACGGAACAGTACATGGTGCGCATCACCGCCATCGACGCCGACACCGGCGGCGAGGTCTGGAAGACGTCCCTGCCGGCAAACTCGACCCGCTGGATTGAGCAAAGCCCGGCCGGGGTGCTGATCATGACCACCGCCGACGAAACCTCGCTGACGCTGCTGAACACCGAAAACGGTGAAGTCCTGAAGACCGTTGAGCTGAAATCCATGGGACGCGTCACCGTGCGGCCGATGGTGTTCGACGACCGCGTGATGGTGGTGGACCGCGACGGCAAGATGCACGTTTTCAGCACCGAAAGCCTGTCGCCGGTCAGCGAGTTCGAAACGAAGATTCGCTTCCCCACGCGTTTCGAGCGTGTCGGCGACGACCTGCTTGTGGTCGGGCTGACGGGCGCCGGGCGCTTCGCGGCCAAGGACGGCAAGGTCGTCTGGCGCCTCGACTACGACGACAACGTGGTCGTAACAGCGCAAGTCGTGCTGGACGAAGCGCTGGTGCTCGCGACGCGCACGCCGGGCAGCGCCGGTCAGATTTCCGGCTACGACCTGGAAACGGGCAAGCCGACGTTCAAGTACGCCATCAAGCGCCAGAACGAATCCGACCGCATCGACCTGCAGAACGCGGCCGCATTCAAGGGCGGGGTGGTGGTGGCGTTCTCGGACAACCGCATCATCAGCGGACGCATGCAGCTGTGGGGCTTCCGGATGGTCGTGCTCAATGCCGACGGCAGCGAGCGCTACAGCTGGGAACACGAGGCCGACGCCAGCCCGCTGTTCATGCAGCTTGCCGTGATCGACGACTACATCGCGCTCACCTGCGACAACACCACCTTCGGTTTCGGCCACAAGGACTGACGCCCGCGCGCCCGCCGGGTATAACAGTGCCATGAGCGAGATTCGTGAATTCGGCAAATCCGTGCTGAAACAGGAAGCCGACGGGGTGGCCCGCCTCGGTGAGTTGCTTGACGAAAACTTCGACCGTGCCGTCGACGCGCTGCTGAACTGCACCGGCCACGTTGTGATCACCGGCGTCGGCAAGCCCTGGATGATCGGCCAGAAGATCAGCGCCACCCTGGCCAGCACCGGCACACCCAGCTTTGCCCTGCACCCCAGCGAAGCCATGCACGGCGACCTCGGGCGCCTGCGCAAGCAGGACGTCGTCATCGCGCTCTCGAACAGCGGCACCAGCGAGGAAATCACGCGCCTGCTGCCAGTCGTAAAGCGCCTCGGCTGCCTGTGCATCGGCTTCACGTCCAACCTGGAGTCGCCGCTCGCGGCCAACAGCGACATCGTGCTGAACATGGGCAAGGTCAGCGAGGCCTGCCCGATCGGCATGGCGCCCAGCGTAAGCACCACGGTGATGCTGGCTCTTGGCGACGCGCTGTCGCTGGCAGTCATGAAAGCCCGGCGGTTCACCAAGGAGGATTACGCCCGCTTCCACCCGGGCGGCGCGCTCGGGCGCAGCCTGATGCGAGTCGGCGAGATCATGCGCCCCATCGAGGAGACCGCCATCGTCGGCGTGACGTCTACCGTGGCCGACGCACTGCACGCGATCACCGAGCACAAGACCGGCGCGGCCTTCGTCGTGGACAAGGGTGTGCTGAACGGTGTTTTCACGGACGGCGACCTGCGCCGGCACGTAGCGGACGACAACCTGCTCAGCCAGCCCATCGTGGACGTAATGACCAGCCCGTGCCTGAGCATTTCAATCGACAAGCTCGCCCCCGAGGCCGTGCGCATTATGCAGCGCGCCAGCGGGCTGGTGATCGGCGAGCTGCCCGCCGTGGACGCCGACGGCAAGATCGTCGGGCACGTTGCGCTGAAGGACCTGGTGGTGATGCACTTCGTTTGATGCACTCATTCCCGGACGATCTTCTCTCGACGCCCGCCGGCCTCTAAACTCTTACCCCAGCGCATGCCGAAGACATTTACATTCGACGTCGAGTTCTCTGCGCCGATCGAGGACGTGTGGCGGATCGTGTCCGACACGGACGCGCTCGACGCCGCCTCCGGCATGCCCGAGATTACGTACCGGGATGAACCGCAGCCCGACGGCACCACGCGCCGCTTCTGCCACTACAAGATGCACGGGTTCTCTTTCGACTATGAGGAGATGCCGTTCACCTGGATTCACGAGCAGCGCTACGAGGTCGAGCGCGTGTTCAGCAAGGGCGCGTTCAAGACCTTCCGGCACGCCTGCGAAATCATCCCGCGCGACCCCGACAACCCGGACGCAGGCTGCACCGTGCGCACGACTTTCGAGTTCGAGCCCCACGGTTTCCTCGGGCTGTTCACGGTCTCGGGCATCCGCAACAATGCGGTAACGCCCTACAAAAAAGTCTTCTCGGATGCCGCCGAACGGCTCAGCAAGCGCAAGTCGAACACCAGGCGCCACAGCGTGCAGTTGCGCCGTCCTATCGACGTAGAAGGCGAGCCCAAACCGATCGACGTCGACGCCGCGCGCCTGACCGCCATCACTACCCGCACCCGCACGCTCTACGACTCGCCGCTGGCCGACCGGCTGGCGGAGGCCGTGAAGACGCTACCCGCCGAGCAGCTCAGGCGCATGCAGCCGTACGCATTCGCGCGCCGCTGGAGCGCCGACCGCCAGAAGACGCTCAACCAGTTCCTGGCGGCCACGCGGGCAGGGCTGCTGAAGATGCGCTGGGACGTGATCTGCCCGCACTGCCGCGGCGACAAGATGAACCTGTCGACGCTGACTGAGGTCAAGCAGACGGCGTTCTGCCCGAGCTGCAACATCGACTTCGACGTGGACCTCGACCGCAGCCTGGAGGCCGTCTTCACACCGCACCCGCAGGTGCGCGAAGTGCCGGCCGCGCACTACTGCCTCGGCGGGCCGGGGACGACTCCGCATATCGTGTACCAGCGGCGTCTTGAGCCGGGGGATTCCGACGACTTCCAGCTCCGGCTTGGGGAGGGGCGCTACCGACTGCGCGTCACCGGCGAAAAGAGCTACCGCTGGCTGGACGTCAAAGAAACAGGAGCCCGAAGCGCAAGCGAGGGCAAGCCCACGAAAACCGAGATCGCCTTCGCCATAGAAGATGCCAGCATCACCGGCGAAGACGTCACCACTCATGAAGACACGCCAATCGAAATCTCGATCCGCAACCCGTCAGCACGCCGCGTAGTCGCCGTCATCGAAAGCGTGGAGTGGGCCCGTGATGCCCTGAGCGCCGGCGAACTGGTGGCCGACCAGCGCTTCCGCGACCTGTTCAGCAACGAGGTGCTTGCGCCGGGCATCAGCCTCGCGATTGAGGACTCGACGATTCTATTCACCGACGTCGTCGGCAGCACCGCCATGTACAACGACCTCGGCGACGCCAAGGCCTTCAGCCTGGTCAGAACGCACTTCGACGTGCTGCACGAGATCGTCGAGCGGCACCGCGGGGCGATCGTGAAAACCATCGGCGACGCGATCATGGCCGTTTTCACCAAACCGGAAGAAGCCCTGCGGGCGGCAGACGAGTTGCATTCAAAGGTCGATACCTACGTGCGCGAAAACGGCCACGCTGAGGGCGTCGAGCTGAAGGTAGGGCTGCATGTCGGGCCGTGTATTGCAGTGACATTGAACGAGCGGCTGGACTACTTCGGGACGACCGTCAACCTCGCCGCGCGCGTGCAGGGTTTGAGCAAGGGCGGCGACATCCTTGTCAGCCAGATGCTCGCCAACCGCACCAATGGCTGCGAAGCCTTGCTTGAGCAGGGCTGGCACAGCGAACTCGAACACGCCTACGCCAAAGGATTCGCCGAGCCCGTGCCCGTCCTGCGCTGGACCCGGGAAAAGCAGCAACCCTAGCCGCCCTCACCGGCGGCCCAGAGCACGGCATGCTGCCAGAACTTGTAGAAGTAGTAGTCGCCGACGTACTGGCGCCACTGCCAGGTGTCGTCCGTGCCCACCCAGAAAACGCGCCCTTTGCCGTACGTCTTCGTCACGATCAGCGGCTGTTCATCCGGAACCTGGAAGCCCTCACGGGTGACATTGGCCAGCACGCTTGCGCCTTCGACGGCCTTCCCTGTAACGGCATGCCAGTAGATGCCGTGCAGTTGGCCTGCTTCGTATCTGCCGTCCTTTTCCTGCCCCCAGAGTTCGTTGTTACGCTCCTCATCGCCGCTCAGTTTCAGGATGAAGTGTTCGCGTCCGGCTTCCGTCAGCCAGAGATACTTGGTGATTTGCGAGTTCACGATTCGCGTGTCATCGGGGACCTCGATCTTCACCGGACAAAGCCGCTGGAAGGTCTCGTTGCCGCCGAACTGCCAGGGGTTGTGGGCCGCGCCGCTGGCCAGGATCAGCCCGCCGCCGCGTTTGACCCACTCTTCGATCCAGTCCAGGTATTCGTCGCGCCAGCATTCGCTCAGCGGATCGATGTCCCCCAGCAGGATGACGTCGTAGTTCAGTGCCAGAAAGTCGTCGCGGGTGCGGACGATCTTGCCGTCGGCGTACATCGGCCAGCGCAGCGGCTTGACGCGCGATCTTACTTCATCGGACCAGTTCGACGTCGGCTGGGTCCAGCCTTCCTGCGCATCGAAAAAGAACCCCTGGTACGCGAGGTGCTTGTCGCGCTTCATGGCTTCGTTCAGGTAGCGCGCCTGCCAGCGAAAGCGCTGCTCGATGTACAGCACCTTCAGTTCGCGCCCGATATCCGGGCCGCCCATATCCTTGCGCATCTTGTCCGCGCCGAACCCCTTGCCGGTGTCGGGGGGCAGCTCGGGCGGGTCTTTCTCCTCGACGGCATTCGACGGGGCATCTTTGGCCGGCGGCGACTGTTCCGCGACTTGCGGCCCGGCAGCGTGCCCCCGTGCGTCGGGCAGGCGACTGCCGCCGCAAGCCGCCAGCAACAAACCAAACAGAACGATGGGCAGCACATATCTCATGACTGCGCAGTTTATCATTTTGCGGTGTCTTGCAGGCGAACAAACAGCATGCGCACGCGCGTCGTCTCGTCGTAGGCGGCCTGCGAAAGGAAGTAGGCGGCCGTCTCGCCGCGACGGATGCTCTCCACGGCAACACGCTTGACGGAAACCAGTTCGGGTATCTGGATCTTCACGGTGCTGCCCGGCCCGGTCCCAGCATAGAAGATGGGCATCGGATGGACGCTCTGGGCGCTCGTAGTCTCGACGCTTACCGAGTAACTGTCGCCGGCTTGCGCGACGGTAACGCTGCCGATCACGCCTTCGCGCCACTTGTCGATGACCGGTGTGGCCGTGTCGCCTTCGAGTTCCCAGTCACGCAGATAGTACCGTGAGCGTTGCAAATTGAGCTGGATGGGCTCGTTCCCCAGCCAGTAGCTCGGGCGCGACAGAATTTCGCCGCGGTCTTCTTCCAGCAACCGCACGGCCAGAATCTCCCCCACTGGCTCGCGGCTCGACACCGGATCGAACTTGTGCGTGTCAGGCAGGCCCAGCACCTCAAGGGCGAGCGCGCGGTCGACTTCCAGCAGCGTCAGGTCCAGACGCAAAGTCGGGTTCGGCGAATCCGGCGCGGGGTCGGCAACGTCGTCGCCACGCAAGGTTGCGTAGTCCAACTGGTCGAATCGATTCGCCGAAATTGCCGGCCCGTCATCCGCATCCGGCTTCGGCTGCTGCGCCGCGCACCCGGCCAGCAACGCGCACAAAGCAATACACAGTCCTCGCATGGCGGGACTCCGCAGGGGATGTTGCGGGGTTACTTGTCTTTCGGCTGCTCGGGTTCGTAGTCGACTTTGGTCCGCTTGCCGTTGATCAACACCACGCTGACCTGATCGCCGCTTTCAATCATCCCGGTCAGCACCAGCGTGCGGTCCTCGGATACTTCGCCCTGCGCCTTCAGCCGCTGGGTGTACATCACCGGCACCTGGATCGTCATCGGCGCACCGAACACCTGCACATCCTGCGATTCAATCGGGCGCATCACGCTGGATTGCGTCACGTCGATTTCCAGCTTCATGCTGCCTGCATCCGCCTGCTGCACACGCAAACCGAGCACGAGTCCTTCCGCCAGCGTATCGACAACCGGATCGGCGACGCGCGTCGAACCCTCGCTGCTGATCTGGAACGACTTGATGTAGGCGATCTGGTTCAGGATCGAAATCGTGCCGGTCTGTTTTTCGAACACCGAAAGGCGCGGCGCGGAAACCAGCGTCAAGCCGTTGTCTTTGCCCGTCTCAAGTGCGCCGCTGTCCATCGACCAGGCGCCTACCGTGTTGATGCGCTCGCCGAACAGCGCGACCGCGTCGTCGTGCGAGCAGCGAACGAAACGCACCTCCATCGTATACATCCAGTCCGGCTGGTCCTCGGGCTGTGTGTATTCGGGCATGTCACCGGTGACGGCCGTTCCGTCGCCGACTTCACCCTGGTATTCGACGTCGAAGCCGGGCAGCGGCTCCATCTCGACTGTCTGTGCCGGGTGTTCGGTTGCGCAACCGCAGGCCAACAGCGCCACGACCGCGCAGATAGCGGCAAGCTTGTACATGTTCGATTCCAATCGGGGATGGTGCGGGGTTCGCGCGAACATACTAGCGGTCCTTTCAGCGGCTTCCAGTCGTTTTCTCCCCCGTGACACAAGCACGATGCCGGTTACACTGCCGACTGAACTTCACCCAAGGTGCGGAACGATGCGGGAAGACCTTTTCGACAAGCTGGATCAACTCAGGGAACGGACAACCAAGCTACAGGTGTCCCTTTGACTACGATTCACTGACCCGCCAGTTGGCCGACTTCGATAAGCAAATGAACGCCGAGGGTTTCTGGGACAACCAGGAATCGGCGCAGAAGACGGTCGGCAACATGAAGCGCGTGAAGGCGCAGGTCGATCCCATCCGCAAGCTGCTCGCCAAGTTCGACGACATCCAGGCCATGCTCGACCTCGCCAATGAAGCTGAGGACGAGGCGACTTTCGTCGAAGCCGAGAAGGAGCTAAGCGCGGCCGAGCAGGTCTACGACAAGATCGAAACCCAGGCCCTGCTGAACGAGCCCGGCGACGAAGGCAACTGCTACCTCAGCGTGCAGGCGGGCACCGGCGGCACCGACGCCTGCGACTGGGCCCAGACGTTGTTCGAGATGTACATGCGCTGGGCGCGCAAGCAGGACTTCGACATTGAGATGATCGACTACCAGGAAGACGAGGTCGCCGGCATCCGCAGCGCGGCGGCACTGATCAAGGGGCCGTTTGCGGCCGGGCTACTGCGCGGCGAGGTCGGCACGCACCGCCTGGTGCGCATCAGCCCGTTCAACGCGGCCGGCAAGCGCCAGACGGCATTCGCGAGCGTGGACGTCGTGCCGGAAGCAATGGCCGACGACATCGACATCGAAATTAATGAGGCCGACCTGGACCTGAACTTCTCACGCGCGGGCGGCAAGGGCGGCCAGAACGTCAACAAGGTGGAAAGCGCCGTGCGCATCACGCACATCCCGACCGGCGTGGTCGTAAGCTGCCGCAGCGAACGCAGCCAGCACCAGAACCGCGCCATCGCCATCGAGATGCTGCGCGCCAAGCTGTATCAAATGGAGCGCGCCAAGCGCGACGAGGAACTGGCCAGGCTGTACGGCGCGAAGGGCGAAGTCGGCTTCGGCCACCAGATCCGCAACTACGTGCTGAACCCGTACACCATGGTGAAAGACGCCCGCACCGGCGTGGAGACCAGCCACGTGGAAAACGTCCTGGCCGGCGAGATCGACGAGTTCATCGAGGCCTATTTAAAATGGCACCACGGCAAGAAAACCCAGGCCGCCAAAGCCGCGGAGTAGCGAACAGGAGACGCCATGAAGATCACTCGCTGGATCGTCCTCGGCTGCCTGACATTGCTCGGCCTGCAGGCCGGCACGCACCCGCAGGCTGCCCCCACGCCGAAACCTGAACCCACGCAACTCACGATGTTTGAGTGGATGCCTCCACGAAGTCTCGATCCGCACAGGGCCGGTGACGTGGTCAGTTCGCGCCACGTGATGAACGTGTACGAAACGTTGCTCGAGTACGCGCCCTTTGGCGAGTGCCGTCTGCAGCCGTGCCTTGTGAAGGAATTGCCTGCCTACGACCCGGAAAAACTCACCTACACCTTCAAGCTGCGTGACGACGTTTTCTTTGCCGACGACCCCTGCTTCCCCGAAGGCCACGGGCGCAGGATGACCGCCGAAGACGTCGTCTTCTCGCTCAAGAGGCTCGCGTCAATCGAATACGGAGGGTTCTGGGTAATTGAGGGATACGTGAAGGGCCTGGACGCATTTCGTGCTGCGGCGCTGAAGCTGGTGAAGATCATCAAGCACAAGGACGGCTCCAGGCAGTCGGTCTTCACGCCAGAGTGGTGGAAACAAATGAAGGAAGACGTCGCCGGCCTGCAAGCGCTCGACGATTCCACGGTGCG
>JAGQRI010000083.1 GCA_020425515.1 Planctomycetota bacterium
AGGTAGTAGACAATGCTCATGCGGGTTGCCGTGTCCGTCTTGCTGGCCAATATCCAATATCCAGCAACCAATGACCAATGCCGCGCGGCTTTGAATTGGATACTGGATATTGGATATTGGTCATTGGCTGTTTCAAACTAGCGCGGCTTTACCGCCAGCAATCTCGGCTCGGTGTACTCTTCTATTACGTACTTCGGGCCTTCCCGACCCAGCCCCGATGCTTTTACACCGCCGTAGGGCATGTGGTCCACGCGGTAGGTCGGGATATCGTTGACGATCACGGCGCCGACTTCAAGCGTCTCGAACGCCTGCGTCACCTTGAACAGTGTGCCCGTGAAGACGCCGCACTGCAGCCCGTACTGCGAATTGTTGACTGCGTGCAGCGCCGCCTCGAAGTCCTGGTAGCGCGCGAACGTCGCGACCGGCCCGAAAACCTCTTCACAGCATACCTTGGCGTCCTCCGGCACGTCGGTCAGCCAGGTCGGGCGATAGAACTGCCCGTCGCGCTCGCCCCCCGTCACCACGTTGGCGCCGGCGGCCCTGGCCTCGTTCACCCAGGCCTCGACCCGGACGGCGGCGCCTTCCGTGATCAGCGGGCCGCAGATGACTTCTTCGTGTGTCGGATCGCCCTGGCCCAACGTTTCCGTCAATTCGGCGATGCGCTTCAACAACTGCGGCGCGATATCGTCGTGGGCGAACACGCGCTGGACCTTGATGCAGACCTGTCCGGCGTGTGCGAACGCGCCCGTCACGATGCGCTGGGCGGCGTTTTCCAGGTCGCAGTCGGGCTCGACGATCACGGCGGCGTTGCCCCCCAACTCGAGCAGGACGGTCTTGCGGGGCGCCAGTTCGCGCAGGTGCCAGCCCACCTGGTCGCTGCCGGTGAAGCTGATGACGGCGACCCGTTCGTCCGTCGCAAGCACCTGCGCGACGTCGTTTTCGCAGGGCAGGATGCTGAATGCCCCTTCGGGAAGATTGCACTTTGAAAGCAGCGCCCCGAGCATCAGTGACGTCAGCGGCGCCTGCGGGGCAGGTTTCAATATGATGGGACAGCCGGCGGCAATGGCCGGTCCGATCTTGTGCGCCACCAGGTTCAACGGGAAGTTGAAGGGCGTGATCGCCACCACGATGCCTTTGGGGAAGCGCCGCACGATGCCGTAGCGGCCCTCGCTGGTCGGCGTCGTGTCCAGCGGGATGTATTCGCCGTGCCCGCGCTTGGTTTCTTCGGCGCAGAGCGTGAGCGTGTTGATGGTTCTTGAGACTTCTCCGCGGGCGAGACTGATCGGTTTGCCCGTCTCGGCCGTTATCATACGTGCGAAGTTTTCCTCGTGGCTTTTCATCTCCTCGACGAGAGTCAGCAGGGCGGCTTCGCGAGCACCGCTGGAAAGCTGCTGCATGGGCAGGCGCGCGTGCCAGGCAGCGGACACGGCCGCGGCGACTTCGCCGCGCTCGGCGAGGGATACTGCGCCGAGGTCCTGTTTGTCATAAGCTCCGCGGTGCTGGAACGTACTTTGTGTGGTCACGCGTGAGCCGGCGAGCCACAGCGGGTGAGTCGACATGATGATCCTTCGTGAGCAACCACTGCCAGTGTAGGCAGCAGGGCCGAGAATACGAGCGGTGGCGTATGCGCTTCAATGCACTGGTTGTCGCGGTCAGCCTGCTCGCCATTGGCGGGCTGGCGGCGTTGCGCCCGGTGCGCGAGTCGTTGGGGCTGGCGCTGGATGACTCGCTGCAGCTTGCCGTCATCCATGCCGAGCTCGCACTGGCGCCGCTGCTGTTTGTGCCAGTTCGCGGCGCCCGCTCGGCAGTGCTGTCCAACCTTACGGCTGCTGCTGCCTGCTGGGCCGCCGGCGGCGCGGTCGTGCTGCTGTTTTCGTTCGCCAGCATGGGAAGCCAGGGGCTGGATACGCGCGGGCTGAGCGCCGCCGTCTGGCTGGCCTCGGCGGGGCTGCTGTCGCTGGCGGCGCGCGGCGGCCCGCAGTGGACCGGGCGAGCGCGCGTGGCGCTGCTGGCCCTGTTCGGGCTGCCGCCGCTGTGGCACTACCTGGCGCTTGAGTACAGCGGCGCCTCGGCGCTGCGGTTAAAAGTCTTTTCACCGAACTGGGCGCTGGCCACGGATGACATCTCGCTGTGGGCTTTGATCGTGCTGGGCGTGGTTGCGTGGGTTGCCGCCGCGGCGCCCCCCGGGCGGGAGAAGGCATGAGGCTCCTGCTGATCCTGTTACTGTTTGCGGGTGCGCTGTCGGCGCAGACGATCGACAAAGACCGCAGCCGGTTCCTGACGACGCCCAACGGGCGTACCGGCAGCTACGCGCCGTATCGGCTGGTGGTGGATGGGCTTGGCGGCGTCGAAACACTCAAAGTGCGCTCCTGTTCGCCCGGTGTGACGCTCACGCGCGAGGTGGCGGTCGGCGGTGTCGATCGCGTGGACATCGTGCTGCCCGTGCTGGTCGCCGAGGGCTCGTATGTCGTGGCGTCCGTCCCGGGTGCGGACAACGAGGCGCCGTTCCAGCCGAAACTGCCGACACGGCGCATCGAGCCGGACTACGAGCGACCTTACATAGCGGTTTTCTCAACCGACCCTTTATACGCGCGCGGTGTGCTGCCCAGCGTGCCGGGCACGTCTGTGTGCGATTACTTTGAACTGGGCGAGTTCTTCACGGACTGGCGCCTGTTGGATGGCTACGACGCCATCGTGATTTTCAACCCGACCGATGTACGGCTGCCTTCCGGATCGCAGCGCGCAATTGCCGAGTTTTGCAGCCTGGGCGGCACGGCCGTCGTGGCCGGCTCGTTCGCGCTGGGCGAGCAGTCGGTTGGGCTGCCCGCGCCCGGGGAGTTGCAGGTAAAGACGTTCCGCGACGTGCAGGCGCGGCGGTTCGGCTACGGTGCCGGGGCGATTTACCGGTTCGGTGCGGATGATCTGCGCCGCAGCAGGTCGGCGCAACTGGTGCTGCTTGACGCCGTGCTGGACCAGGCCTGGTACGGCGCTGCCAAAGCGCCCGCCAGGGAGCCCGAAACCCGCCTGGCGCCGCAGCACCCTCCGCTCGCGCCGCCGCTGCCCCCGGCCGATGCCACGCCTACGCCGTGGTTCTGGGCCATGGCCGGAGCGCTGCTGCTGGTTTGCGGGCTGGTGCCGGGCGTGGCATCGCGCTATCTGAAGCGCACCTGGCCCGTACAACTCGGCTTGCTGGCCCTTTGCAGCGGTCTCGGCGGGCTTGCCATGCTGCAGGCCCGGCCTTTGCCTACGGTCGAGTTGTGCGTCCTGATGCACACCGGTGAGGGCGAGGTGGCTTCCGGCCGGGTGTTCGTAAACGCTGAGGAATCCTGGCGCAATACACTGTTCGTGAACCTCGATGATGCCGAAGACCGCAGCCTGCCGCGCACGCTGCCCTCGAGTCCGGGCTGGAATTCATGGTTGATTGACATGCCCCTGATGAACCCGCCGGCCGGGCGCGCGGATGCCGTGACGCTGCGGTACGGGATGATCGGGGACGACTCATTCCGTGATTTCGGAACCAAGGCGCACAGGGGGCAGACAAAGTTTTCCACAGACGACGCTTTTCTGGTGGACTGGTGGCTGGAAACAAACGCCTGGCGCGGACGCAGCGCCGAACTGATGCCCGTGGAATGGCCAGATGGCGCGGTTCGTTTCGATGACGCGAGGGTCGTGACCCGCGGTGCGATCAGTGTCACGGCGCTTCGAGAAGCGGGCTGACCCTCGCCAAATGGCTAAAAGAAAGCAATAATCGGGTAGTACGCCTTCTGAGGTCAGGCGTATCTCCGGGTAGGAACCCGCATCTTGAATTGGGCTTGATATGGCAAGTAACGGGCCACGGCACGGGAACCGGTCCGCGTCTTCGGAGGGCGGCGGCGGGTCCGGTCCACCAAAGGCATATCCGGTAAAGAAGCCGGATTCGCACGTTACGCGCCGGGTACAGCCCCAGAAGGAAAATCGGCGCATGCCGGGTACCGACAAACACGACAACGACACGCCCGCGCCGTCGATCCCGACGGTGTCCCTGGGCCCGCCCGGAGGGTCCCCGCAACAGCAGCGTCCCAGGGTGTCACCCCTGCCGCCGAGAGACCAGGCCGGCAGCGCGCAAGGCGGCCAGCAGCGAAGCGCCCAGAGCAGCCAGCAACGCAGTGCGCAAAGCAGTCAGCAGCGTGCGCGCAGTGCACAAAGCAGCCAGCAACCGGTGGGGGAAGCCACCGAAGTTCCCCAGCCTACGACGCTGAAACGCCCGGATGAAATCGAATACCGGGCCCAGCAGGATCCCAGCCTCGCCGAAACGCAGGACATGGACCCCGTCGAGGTTGAAAAACCGCCTGAGAACGTGGGCAATATCGCGCGCATCAGCTTCGGCCAGGCCGCGGTAAACCTGAAGCTGGTCACCCCGGCGCAGATCCAGGAATGCGTGAACGTGCAGCGTGCCCTGCTGGCAAAGGGCCAGCGCGTGCCGCTGCTTGGGCAGATCCTGGTGCAGCGCGGGCACCTCGACAAAGCGGGCGTCGAGAAGATCAAAAGCTACCAGCAGATGTATCAGCTGCAGGACAAGATCGAAGGCTACAAGCTCGCGGCCAAGCTGGGCCAGGGCGCCATGGGCACGGTCTACAAGGCCCGCCAGGTACGCATGGACCGCTGGGTGGCGATCAAGGTTCTGCAGCCCGAACTGGCGGCCAACTCGACCATCAAGCAACGCTTCCTCCAGGAAGCCCGCGCCAGCGCGCGCCTGAACCACCCGAACGTGATCACCGGGATCGACGCCGGCGAAGTGGACGGGCTGTGCTACTTCGCGATGGAGTACGTCGAGGGCAAGACGCTGCAGCAACTCGTGAAGGAACGCGGCGCCATGGACGAGCGCCAGGCGCTGGATGCGATCCTGCAGGTAGCCAAGGCGCTCGAGCACGCGGAAAAGCTCAGCCTCGTGCACCGCGACGTGAAGCCCGACAACATCATGATCACGCGCGACCGGCAGGTGAAGCTGCTCGACCTCGGGCTGGCCAAGGTCCGCGCCGCCGAGGACGTCGGCGCCACCAAGGGCATGGCCGTCGGCACGCCGAACTACATCTCGCCCGAGCAGGCGATGGGGCGCCAGGACATCGACACTCGCTCCGACATCTACAGCCTGGGCGTCACCCTGTACTTCTGCCTGACCGCCCGCGTGCCGTTTGAAGGGCCGCCCGAAGTCGTCATGTACCGGCACATCCACGAGCCGCCCCCGCACCCGAAGAACTTCCGCCCGGACATCCAGGACAGCACCGCCACGCTGATCTACAGCATGATGTCGAAGCGCCCGGAGGACCGCCCGGCCAGCGCCAGCCAACTCGTGTCCGACATGGAGCACCTGCTGCGCACCGGCAAGCTGCCCGGTTTTTTCGACGGCCCCGCGCCGGCGGGCGGGCTGAAGGTCAAGAAGGACAGCAAGATCCTGGTCAACCAGAAGCGCGCCCCGCGGCTCAAGGGTTACGGCATGCCGGGCACCCAGCCGCCTGCGCCGGCGAACCCCCAACAGCCGCCGCAACAGGCACCCAGCCAGCAACCGGGCGGGCCCCGCATGCCCCGCAAGCGCAAGAAGCGCTTCGGCGGAAGCTGGTAAATTTCAGGGATCAGAGGTCAGAGGCCGGAGGTCAGGGAACTGCTGACCGGCGGCATCCTATGGCGTCTCTGACCTCTGACCTCTAACCTCTGACCTCTCATGGCCGGTCGCTTCATCATCATTGAGGGCATCGACGGCACGGGCAAATCGACGCTCGTGACGCTGCTGGCGGACGCGCTGCGCAAGCGCGCGCGCGAGGTGCTGCTGACCCACGAGCCGACCGACCTGCCCAGCGGAAAGCTTATCCTGGAGCGCCTTTCGACACCCGGTTTCAAGGCCTCGCCGCATGAATGGCTGGGCATGTTCGTGACCGACCGGCGCATGAACATCGACACCATCGTCAAGCCGGCCCTCATGCGCGGCAAGGACGTGATCCAGGACCGGAGCATGTACAGCACGCTGGTCTACCAGGGCGCCATGGGCATCAGTGAAGAAGAGATCTACAAGCGCCACGAGGGCTGGCACCCGCGGCCGGACCTGCTGGTGATCCTCGACATCGCGCCGCGCTTCGGGCTGGCGCGCACGCGCAAGCGCAGCATGGGGGTGGGACAGCGCTGGGTGAAGCAGGCCGGGCAGAAGTACATGTTCGCCGATGGTGACGCGCCCCAGAGTACCGAGAAACTGCACTTCCTGCAGGAAATCCGCAAACGCTACAACCAGATCAAGGGCGACTTCGTCTTTCACCTGCCGGTGCGCAAGAAGCAGGGTGACGACTGGGAAGACAAGACGTCTGAAGAGCTTCGCGATGAGGTGCTCAATGAGCTTGACCTGCGCAGCAACCCGCGCGAGTACATTGATGAGCGGCGCTACTCGGCTTCGAAAGACCAGTAGCAGTGTCCATGAACGCAGAAACCCGCCGATCAACGGCGGGTTCTGTTGGTATTGGGGCAATGCTACTCCGCCTTGGTGTACTCGCGCTTGGGCGGCTTAATGACTTTGCCGGCCTGGATGCAGCTCGTGCACGCGGTGACGCGCTGTACGCCGCCGTTGACCCAGGCGCGGACCTTCTTCAGGTTCGGGCGGAAGATGCGCTTGTTGCGCGCGATCACGCGGCTGCCTACGCCGCCCTTCTTCTTGGCGAGGCCTCGGCGGCTGATGCTGCCGCCGGCGTGTACGCTCTTGCCGCAGACTTCACAGACTCGGGACATGACTTCTCTCCATAACCCCGTCCTCACGACGGGGCGCAAAAGGTACCCACGGTTCGGGGCCCGTCAAGGGGGTTACACCGCCGCCACCACCACCGCCCCCGAGGCATACAGATCCAGAATGCCCCAAAGGTCGCCCGGCCCGATCAGGTCTACCATGCGCTTTCGGTACTTCTCGGCGCCCTTGAGGTCGCCCTCGCGCTTGGCGCGGTAGTGGCGGGCGTAGTGCACGGGGATCATCTCTTCGGGGTTCTTGGGCATGGCCAGCAGTTGGGTCAGCCCACCGCTCTTCTTGAAGTAGAACCCCGCGGCCGACTTGAGCTGCGAGTAGTTCATCAGCTTCTCGACCCAGTCGCGGGCTTCCTTTTCCTTGTAGCCGAGCTCAAAGCAGGCGGCCGGCAGGAACCACCAGCTTTCCGGCGTGGCGCGCTCGCGCATCAGCAGCTCGATCTGCTCTTTGCAGTGGCCGGTTTCTTTCTTGCCGGCGTAGATCGTCCGGATGGCGTAGGCAATGGCACGAGTTTCGGTGACGGCCAGGATGTCGTCCGACGTACCGTACTCGCGGTTGGCCCACTCCGCGGCGTCGAGGTCAACCAGCGGCTGCGCGGCGTCGCCGGCCATCAGGAACACCCTGGCATGCAGGGTGTAGGCCGGCCCGAACTCCCTGTATTCCTCCAGAATCGGCTCGAGTACGTCCACCGCGCCCTGCAGATTCCCTGCAAGCGCGAGACTCGAGGCCTTCACGCAGGCTTCTTTTGGCTCCATGCTTTCGCACCATTTTGATTGTGAGCGTCAGGATGTTAGCGGCAAAGCCGCGCTTGAAAAGGCGTCGAACGCAAACGGCCCCGCCATGGAACGGGGCCGTTCGGGGCTGACCAGGATCAGTTCACGTCGATCTGCATGCTGTAGTCGCCGCTGCCGCTGCTCGCGCCGACTCGCACAATGTAGGTGCCCGGGGTGAGCGCGATGTTGATGGCCGCGGGGTCCGCGTTGCCGCTGGGATCGTCGTACAGAAGTTGGGTTCCGTATTCGTCGAGAATCTCCAGGTTGCCGTCGAAGCTGCCCGAGGTTGTGGTGACGTAGAAGTCGCCGACCAGGTTGCTGTAAACGGTCAGGATGAAGCTGTCGACGTCAAAGGCGTCGTCGATGGCCGCGCCGTTGTCGATGAAGCTGTCGCTGCTGACCATGACGCCGAAATCGCTGCCGCCGAGGGGCTCGACGCTGATGTCCACGTCGTAGCTGCCGGTGCTGGAGCCGCTGCCGCCCGCCACGAAAAAGTAGTCGCCGGCGCCGAGCGTGCCTACCAGCAGGGGATCGGGGCTGGGGCCGCCGTTGTCGTCGCCGGTGATGAAGCCGAAGTTGGAATCATACAGGTCGAGGAAGCCGTCGAAGCCGCCATAGCCCGTCATGCTGATCACGACCACGCTGTCTTCGGCCAGGCTGAACTCGAAACCGTCCTGGTCGCTGCTGCTGCTGATGTCGCGGCTGGCGTAGTCGTGGTCGAAGTGGCTCATGACGCCGAAATCCACGCCGCCGGCCGGCACGACCGGGTTGGAGATGCCGACGTCGTCGTCTGCGTTGTGGCTGTGGTAGTGATCGCACGCGGTCAGCGCCAGCAGGGGCGCGAGGACCGCGATTGGCAGTATCAGCTTCCGCATTTTCTCATCTCCCTCTCTGCGCTTTCTCCTGCGCGGCTGAAGAAGTTTATCCCCTGGTGCAGTCGCTTGCGCCGCCAAAATACTGGCATTGGCAGGCATAACGCCGGGGGACGGCTTTCGCCGTCCCCCAAAAACGCTCAAAATAAGGGCTTTCGGCGATTCGCCTAGCCCTTCAGGATGTCAAGCGCATCCTTGATATCCTGCTCAACTTCTGTGTCCCGATAGAGCTTGGACAGGTCTTTCAACCGCTTCTCGCCGTCTTCAGGCCGGTCGTTGAGAATCCCGTCGACTTCGTCGCGGGTCTTGTCCATCAGGTCGTGGTACAGCTTGCTGGTTTCAAGAAGACCGTCGAGCCCGATCACGTCGAGCCTGAAGTTCTTGTCCGCCGCCTTCAGGAACTTCTTTACATCCTTTTCCTCTAGCGCCTTCTTTGCATCTTCGAGGTTGGAGGCGAGCTTCTTGTCCATCGCCTCGACCATGTCCGTGACTTCCTCGATCCGCTTGGAAAGCGTCTTTGCGGACGGCACTTTGGTAAAGCGGAAGTACTCGTTGCCGAACCAGTCGCAAACCAGGAAGCTGGGATAACGCGTGATGTTGTAGTCGCGCGACGGGTTGGGGCCGAGCAGCTTGTTGCACGGAACCGGACAGCCGGTATCGAGGCTGGGCGTGCGATCCGAGTTGTACTCGATCATCACGAACATCACCTCTTTTTCCGAAAGCTTGGCCAGGTCGGCGTCGTGCAGCTCGCGTGAGGCGTCGATCGGGTCAAGGTCTTCCTCGGCGAAGTAGAGCACGATCGGCAGTTTGTCCTCTGCCGCAGCTTCAAACACACTGGGGTCGGGACGGTACCAGGTCAGCAACTCTTCTTCGGGGATGATCGCGTCGCCGCTTGGGCCGACGTGCGACTTTTTGCCCTTGCCGGAGCCCTTGGCGCTCTTCTTGTACCGGTTCTTGTTAAGGGCTGCCTTTGCAGCGCCCTTTGAGCCGCCGCTTGCCGCGGCTCCACCACCTGCGGAGGCTCCACCTCCGCTGCTGCCACATCAGCCTGCAGCGAGCGGCTGCGCCGTGATGCCGGCGAGCGCAAAAACGCCCGCGAACACGGCTGCGCCGAGTAGTTTCCGTCCCATTTCGTCTCCTTCAGACAATTAGTTCGCACCAAAATACTGCGTCGGATTCTATGTTCCCAGCGGTGCGGACCAAGCAAAACCGCCAAACGAAAACACCCGAGAGCGCGCAATCGGCTACCCTCGAGTGTAAGTGTGTGGGAAGAAACGACTTCTAGCCCTTCAGGATGTCGAGCGCATCCTTGATTTCCTGCTCCAGTTCGGTGTCGCGGTAGTCTTTCGACATCTCTTTCAACTGGTCCTGGCCGTCTTCTGGCCTGTCATCGAGGATCTTGTTGATCTTCTCGCGACCGTCGTCGAGCGCCTTGCGGTACATGCTGATGGTGTCCTCGGCTGACTTGAGCCCCACGGTGCCGGTTCTCAGGTTCTTCTGGGCTTCCTTGAAGAAGTCACGCAGGTCCTTGTCTTCTTCGAGAGCCTTCTTGGCGGCTTGCAGAGTTTCGCCGAGCTTCTTGTCGAGTTTCTCCATCTCGTCCTTGACGCTCTCCAGCTTCTTCAGGATGTCCTTTTCGGAGGGCGTCTTGGTGTAGCGGTGGTACTCATTGCCGAACCAGTCGCAGATGATGTAGCTGGGGGTCTTGCGCACGTCGTAGTCGCGCGACAGGTTTGGGCTCAGCAGTTTCGAGGTCGGAATCTTCGAGCCGTCGTCGAAGCTGGGTGTGCGGTCCGCGTTGTATTCGACCATCACGAACAGGGCGGAATCATCCGACACCTTGTGTACGTCTTCGCCGTTCAGCTCCTCGCCGGCGTCCATCAGGTCAACGTCCGGGTCGGGGAAATACAGCACGATCGGGCTCTTGTCCTTGGCCGCCGCTTCGAACACCTCGGCGTCAGGCTTAAACCAGACGATGCGTTCTTCTTTGGAGAGGCTTTCGCTGCTGCCACCCTGCGACTTTTTGCCGCCCTTCTTCTGGCTTTGCTCGATGCGCCCGTTGCGTCCGCCGTACTTGTTCTTGTTCAAGGCGGCGCGGGCGCCTCCCCCCGCGTGGACAGGGTTGCCTGCCAGTGAAAACGCGACAAGCAGGCCGAGTACTATTGCTGAAAACGTAATTGTCCGTCTCATGGCGAATCCCTCTGTGGCGTATGCAATCGCCGGTATCGTACCGCTGGCTTGGTGATACGCGAAGAACAAAGCCGTGTTTGTCACACACGGCTTTGCAAATTCGTAATCGGTGTGAATGACGAACCTAGCCGCCCTTGGCGCGCTCCCAGCGGTGGCGTAGCGGCATGTAGTCGCTGACGACGCGTTCCGCGCCGATCAGTTCCTTCATCAGTTCCAGCGCGCGCTCGTGGTTGCCCAGGCCGCGATGGCTGCCGCAGAATTCTGCCAGGATGATCGGCTCAATGGTTCGCTCGAACAGGTCGAGAGCGGTCTTCAGCACGCTCGATTCGGTGTCGGCGCCGACGATGTACATGCCGGTGTTGTCGAGGTCGAGCTCGCCCAGCAGTTCTTCAAACTCGGGTGTGACGACCGTGTAGGTGTTCTTGGTAAGCAGGTAGCGTGTCGCGCCGTAGCCCTCAGGCAGCGGGGTTACGCCGTAGGTGTCCAGCCCCGGAGCCTTGGCGCCCATCACCTCGCCGATTTTCATTTCCATGCCGGCGCTGCCGAAGTCGGACATTTCCTCGCTTTCGAGGAACAGCCGGGCCGGGCTGTCCGGCGTGTTCACATAGCGCGTGAAAATGATCGGGTTGAACAGCTCGGCCTTGATGATGCTGGCGATACCGTTCGGGATGAAGCGATTGTACTCGCTGATGTTTCCGCGCTGGACGTCGACGACGATGAGGGGACGCTGCATAGGATCACTCCTGGCAGTTTGCATTTCCGGTGGGGCGCGTCATGCTAAAGAGCCCGGGGCTCCGCCACAAGCCCCGCATGCAGCGAGATTTCCGTCCATGAAGCCGGTTCCGGCAATCCGCATTTCGAGTTGCAACCAGGCGCCCATACGCCCGGGCAGGGACTACGTGCTGTACTGGATGGTCGCGGCGCGCCGCCCCCGCTTCAATTTCGGTCTGCAGCGCGCGGTTGAGCTGGCTGCCGAGCACGGAAAGGGGCTGCTGGTGTTTGAGCCTCTGCGTTGCGGCTACCCCTGGGCGAACGACCGAATCCACCAGTTCGTGCTGGAAGGGATGCAGGCCAACGCAAAGGCTTTCGAGAGCACCCCTGTCGCGTACTACCCCTACGTTGAGCCAGAGGACGGCGCGGGGCGGGGGCTGCTGCGAACGCTGTCCGAGCGGGCCGTGGCCGTCGTGACGGATGAGTTTCCCTGCTTCTTCCTGCCGCACATGGTGGCCGCGGCCGCAGACCAACTGAACGTCCAACTAGAGCAGTGCGACAGCAACGGGCTGTATCCGTTACGGGCCGCCGGGCGGGAATTCACGGTTGCGCACTCCTTCCGGCGCCACTTGCAGAAGGAGCTGTGCCGGCATCTTGCCGATCAGCCGCTTGAGGAACCGCTGCATCAGGCCCGGCTTCCCGCGACCCGTGTTCCCACGGACATCCTGGAACGCTGGGCGCCCGCCGACCTCGGGCGGCTGCGGGGCGACCTGTCATCGCTGCCGATCGACCACTCCGTGCCCGCCACACCCGCGGTTGGCGGCTGGGAGGCCGCCCAGGGGCTCGCAGCCTGGTTCGATCGTGCCTTCAACGTGTACGTTGAGAATCGCAACGAGCCCGACTACGACATCACGAGTCACATCTCGGCATGGTTGCATTTCGGCCATCTCAGCAGTTGGGAAGTGTTGCAGTACCTGGCCTGGCGCTGTGACTGGACGCCCGGCGACATTACGGGAAAGACCGACGGGCGGCGAGGCTGGTGGGGGTTTGACGAAAACGGCGAAGCCTTCGCCGACCAGGTGTTCGTCTGGCGCGAACTGGGCTACCAGTTCTGCCACCGGCACCCGGATGGCTACGATGCTTTTGAAAGCCTGCCCGACTTCGCACGCGAAACCCTGTACCTGCACGAGTCCGACAAGCGCCCGCACACCTGCACGCTGGAGCAGTTCGAGCGCGCCGAGACCCACGACGAAGTCTGGAACGCCGCCCAGCGCCAGTTGCTGATCGAAGGACGCATTCACAACTACATGCGCATGCTGTGGGGCAAGAAGATCCTGCACTGGACCGAGTCGCCCCGCCAGGCACTCGAGTTCATGGTCCACCTGAACAACAAGTACGCGCTCGACGGGCGCGACCCGAACAGCTACAGCGGCATCGGCTGGTGCCTCGGGCGCTTCGACCGCGCGTGGGGGCCGGAGCGCCCGGTGTTCGGCAAGGTGCGCTACATGACCAGCGAATCCACCCGCCGCAAAT
The DNA here is from genome assembly GCA_020425515.1 of Planctomycetota bacterium. Taxonomy (GTDB): domain Bacteria; phylum Planctomycetota; class UBA8742; order UBA2392; family UBA2392; genus JACKID01. The sequence goes on from JAGQRI010000083.1 coordinate 12,834, forward strand.
GCCGCATCGAGGACTACCTGCAGAGGTTCGGGCGTAACGCCTGATGTTCCCGGCGGGTACCGGCATGCCGCCAAAGTGCGCGGCGGCGGCGTTTCAGAACAGTGGCACAACAGTTGCTTCGTCAGTGACGCACCCGCGGTTTGAGGAGACCGCATAACTGAGGAGGCCACCATGAAGTACTTCGCAGCGTTGCTGCTGTTGTTGTCGTTGTCAGCCCCGGTGCTGATGGCGATACCACCCGCACCGAACATCCCGTTCATGAGCGTACAGGAGATGTCCAACGGTACGGTCATCACGAACCTGGCCGACGACGATCCCTACGAGTACGGGCGCATCTTCAAGCACACACAAATCGGGCAGATCGCGAACTGGCTTCATATCCGCATCACGAATCAGGTCGGGACTTTCGGCGGCGGCGCGGACCTGAACCTCACCACCCCGACGGTCACGGCCGGCGGCGCGAACTACACCTTGGCCGTAGGCGGTTTCAGCACCACCCTTACACAAGGCAGCTACACCGAGTTCTGGATCGGTTTCCAACCGCAGTCGACCGGTACTTTCCCCGGTGAAGTGACGTTCACCTACGAAGCCGACCCCAACGGCAACCCCGGCATCTACACGCCGTTCCGCATCAACGCCATCGGCGAAGGCGTGAACACACCGCTGCCGGTCTGCCACGTGGAAGAGGAATTCCTGACGCCGGGCCCCGACGTTTACCATCTGGCGCCGGCAGTCGGCCGACGCCAGTTCGGCAAGCGCAAGGTCAGCGCCGGGGCGACGCCCGAGGTCATGTACACGATCTTCAACGCGGGCGACGCCGGTGCCGCGGACCTGCACATCGGCACGCCGCACTGGGTCAGCGGCGGCGGCAACTTCACGCTCAACTATGCCGGTTTCAACGGCACGCAGCCGCCGAATTACGGCACGAGTTTCCGGGTCGCCTTCGACCCCAATACGACCGGGCAGCACACGGCGATCCTCGAGTTCACGCAGGATGACGGCTACTTCGCCAGCCCGTTCCAGATCATTTTCGAGGGCGAGGGGATTGCGGAGTCGAGCCAGATCCGCGTCGGTGACAGTGCCGGGCCGTACTTCGACACCAACACGCAGCCCGCGCAGTACATCGGCACGCACCTCAACGAATACGAAGCGCCTTCCGGCCCGCGTGATTTCGGCAGTGTGAACAGCGGCCAGACCGTGAGTTTGACGATCACGGTGGCGAACGCGGATGTCGGCTACCTCGATCCGTTCGGGCTGGTGCCGGGCACGGATCTGACGCTCGGCACGCCCACGGTCGTCGGTCCGTCTGACTTCACGCTCGACCTGAACGGATTCAGCAACACTGTGACCTCTGCCGGCACGACGACTTTCGTGGTTCGTTTCAGCCCGCTCGCCAACGGCGCGCGCACGGCCGTGATCGAGATTCCCCACGGCGATACGTCCGAGCGCGCGCCATTCCGGGTCATCGTGACCGGTACCGGCATGAACGTCGGCGGCACCGGTACAGGCGGCGGATCGGGCGGCGGCGGTGGCTGCAGCGCGGTGGAATCCGGGCCGCAATACTGGACGCTGCTGGCGGTGCTCGGCGGCCTGCTGATGGCGGTGCGGATGCGTCGCCGCGCCTAGCTGCACTGGTTTTCGCGGCGCGGGTCAAGCGGCCCGCGCCGTGCTTCATTTCCGGTACGGGCGCTTGTGGATGTGCGCGCGGCGGTTAGCATTCGTGGCATGACTCGCATTGCGATCCTGACTTGCCTGGTGCTTTCGCTCAGTGGCTGCATGGCCGTGATCGGCTACGAGCCGACCGCAGCCGAGCTGGAGGCCATCCGACACGGAGAGGATCCACGCGCGAACGAGGACGCCAACAAGCAGCAGGGCAACGCCGGCGAATCGGGAGAGCGGGTCGGCAACCACGACACCCGCCCCGGGGCTATGAACCCGGTAGCCGAAAACACCGAGGGTCCGAGTCAGGGTACCGTGCTGCGCTGGTTGGATTCGGCGACGGTCGTGATCGAGGCCGACTCCCACCGCGAAACCGTGGCGCTGGCCGGGCAGACCGTGGACGCCGATCCGGTCAAGGAACGGGACGCCCTCGACGCCCGCATGGAGCGCTGGACCTACGGCACCGCCGTGCGCCTGCAATACCCGCTGAAGGACAAGCAGGGCGAGATCATCTATCGCGACGCCGACGGGCGTCTGATCGCAACCATCCAATAGTCTTTGCTGGCAGTTCCACCGACAATGCGCATAGAATGTGCTGATGACGCACGAGGGCGATGCGGACCCCTATACGGAAAGCGGCCAGTACGCCGCCGTGCAGGCGAGTTCGCGGCGCCGCCTGGAAAAGTTGCAGGATCGTCTGCTTGACGCCCACAACCTTCACGCGAGAGGCCTGGCGGTGATCGAGCGCTCGAAGCGGCACGTGCGGCAGGGCTCGGTGCTGATGGTTCTGGCCGGGTGCACCGCGGTCTGGCTAGGTTACGTTTCGGCGACGGCCGCCGACGGTACCTACAACGGTGCCCTGCGCGGAAACTGGTGCATGCTTGGCTGCATCCTGATGGTCGGAGTGATGAATTTCATCTGGGGCTGGATCGCCAGCCAGCGGCGGCAACGGGAGACCGGCCACAAGCTGCTTTCCCGTGCGGAATACCAGCGCCGACTGGGGGCGTTGCTACTGAAGGAGGCTGAGGATGAAGCCGTATCTTGAAAGCGGTCGCGCGGCCGAAAGGCAGCTTGAGACGCAGCCCGGGGCCGCCCCGGACGCCGTCGAGCGGCGCCTGTTGTCCAACCTCAAGGCCTTCAAGCAGGTGATCAACGTGCTGGGTGTGTTCGGCATCGTGCTGATCCCGCTGATCGGCGTGATGATGCACAGTGCCTTCATTGCCGCGGTTGTGGCGCTTAACTTCCTCGCGGTGATCGTGCTGCTCGAGTTGATGGAGCGCCGCGTCAAACGTGACCTGCACAACCACCGCGAAGCCGCAAACCCTGAGGCCGCCCTCTAGCAACCGGCCTTCGCTGAACGCCAGCGTTCGACTACTTCCTCGACGTTCAGCGGGCGCACCATCGACTGCGGACCTTCATAAATCTGCCGGTTGGTGTTCCGGATGCGCTCGTTCAGTCTGTCCACGGCGCGGCGCACGCCTTCTTCGAGGGCGAGCTGCATGATTTCTTCCAACTCGCGTTCGACGTCGCGGCGCAGTTGCAACCCGGGCGGCAGGATCGAAACGCCTTCTCGCTCGATCATTTCGCGGGCCCAGTCATTCAGCGACCACGGCCTGTCGAGTCCTTTGATGGGCTTGCCTTTGCCGGGCAGGTTGTCGAATTCGCCCCGCTCGATCGCTTCGCGGATTAGCTTGTCTACCCATGTTTCCTGGGGAATTCCGAATGGCTTGCGGGTCGTCATGGCTCTGCTCCCGTTTCAGGTCCACGGGGGCGCAGTTAACACCCATGGCCATTGTAGCAACACGCGTTCGCAAAATGCGGTGAATTGTTGTAGGTGAGGTGTTCGCTTACTGCTCGAAGGGGAAAGGAGACTCGTGATGGAAGGCTCCGTGATCATACCGACGCTGCGCTACAAGGACGCCAAGGCCGCGATTGACTGGCTGTGCGAAGCGTTTGGGTTCGAGAAGCACATGGTCGTGCCCGGAGAGGGCAACGAAATCCACCACGCCCAACTACGGTTCGGCAATGGCATGGTCATGCTGGGCACCGCCCGCGACGACGAGTTCGGCAAGCTGCAGACTACACCCGAGAAGGCCGGCGGCGTGGGCACCCAAAGCCCCTACATCATCGTCACGGATGTGGATGCGCACCACGACCGTGCGGCAAAGGCGGGTGCGAAGGTGGTGTATGGGCCGAAGGACGAGGATTACGGCGGGCGTGGTTACTCGTGTCTGGACCCGGAAGGTCACCTGTGGAACTTCGGCAGCTACGACCCCTGGAAGTCTTAGCCGGACCAGAACTTCATCAGCGGCGCGTCCGTAAGCTCCGCCATCGACGGACTTCGTGCGGCGAGATGCCCGTCCGGGCGGACCAGGAAATGCGTGTCGCCATCCGCATTCAGAAGTTCCTGCTGTTCGGGCGTCACAGTGTCGATCCGGACGGACTTCCAGTCGGGCGACTCGGCCGCCGTGTCGCCGACGGACAGCACGGTCGGCCTGACCGGATCCAGCATTGCGTGAAGTGACCTACCGTCGATCTCGAGGTCGGGCATACGGTCACCCGGCCCGGGCTCGCCGCCGCCGCGGGCGCACAGGCTGCTGCCCCGGTAGTTGATGCCGAGCTCTGTTACAAGATAGCGCGCGCGGTTGCGGACCGGCGGCAGGTGTGCGCCGAGCGGCAATGCCCATGGCGCAAACCAACTGCGCGCCGTTTT
>JAGQRI010000084.1 GCA_020425515.1 Planctomycetota bacterium
CTCGTCCATCGTGACCGGCTGGCTGGCCGTCTCGACGTTGCCCTCGGGCGGGATTTTCGCGACGCCGACGCCGCCGGATTCGCTGAAGCCGATGCGCTGCACCAGCACGTGGTCCATCACCCTCAGCCAGTCGCCCTTGTAGCGGCGCAGCAGGAACGAGTAGATCTGCTTGCTGTTGTAGTCGAGGTCGCCTTCCAGGATCTTGTGCGGGATCGGGTACTTCTCGCCGAGGTTGTTCTGGCGCCACAGCTTTTCCAGCAACTCGCGCCGGGCCTGGCGCGGAATCAGCAGCAGCGGGTGTTCGTGCATCTGGCTGCTCAGCACGGCCACCGGGTTGTGCAGCCCGGCCACGTCAGGCCTTGAACTGCCGAAGCCGAGGCTGCCGCCTTCCTCGGTATGGAAGTCTTTTCCGAAGCGCCAGGCAAAGCTGTAGACCGCGCCCTCGTCGGCGGCGGTATAGGCCTCGAGCCCGCGCCCGAGCAGGTCGATGATGCTGGTCTTGGCGGTCCCGACCGGGCCGTGCAGGACGAAGATGCGTTCCTTGCCTTCTTCGCGGGCGCCGGCGCGGATGTATTTAACGAGCCGGCTGATGGTGCGCTCGAGCCCGTAGATGGCGTTCTTGCCGTTGTTGAACGGGTCGTCAAAGAGTTTGTAGCGCCGCACCTGCTCGCCGCTGTCTTCGAACGCCTCCGAGCCGAAGTGCTGGATCATGTCGAAGGTGAGCTGGTAGGTGGTGCGGGTGTGGCGGTACGGGTCGTTGCAGACGTGGTTGAGGTAGTCGGTGTACGAACCCTCCCACGAGATCTCTTCGAAGTGTTTGCGGTTGCGCTCGACGATGAAGTCGCTGATGGAAGCTTCGTTGATGTTGGGCCGGTCCATGGAACCCTCGCAGAATACCCACCCATTAACTGATACGCGGGCGCATACGTCAAACCCGCGCCCGCTTGGGATTATTTCCCACTCAAAGCCGCAAAGACGAAGGACTGCGGGTGCAGTCCTTCGCAGCTAGAGCAGTTTCAGCACCTGCCTTCAGAAAACAAAAGACGCGTGGCACAGACAATCCTGTCTGTGGTCGCGGCGCTTTCGCCGCGACGGAATGGACTTCGCTGCGCTCAGCCCCACAGGCAAGATTGCCTGTGCCACGCGGATTCACAGAACGCGAACCATCAAACTGCTTTGACGCACTGGATCAGGCGTCCGGTTTCTTTTCTTCTTCCGCGGGCTCTGGCCCGGTGTTTTCGGCGGGTGCTGCTTCGGCGCCTTCGGCCTTTCTCGCCTCCGCCTCTTCCTTGCGGATTTGCTGCGTGGCGAGCTTCTTTGCAAGCTTCTCGGCGTCGGAAAGCGTGGCGTCGCCGGCCGCTTCTTCCTTGCGTTCCGCCGCGACTTCGTGCGCCGAGGCGCCTTCGTCCTTGCCCTTTTCCTTGGCGAGTTCGGCCTCGCGCTTGGCCATGGTTTCGGCGCGGTCGCGTTCCTCGACGGACATATTGGCGAGCGCGATTTCCTCTTCCGTCATCTCGCCGCGCATCCTGCGGACGTAGCGCAGCATCTGTGCGCGCTTCTTACGCTGCTCCTGCGCGACGGTCTTCTCGTCCTGGTCGGCGTAGCCCTTGTACGACAGCACCGTCTGCGGCCAGGGAATCTCGATGCCCAGCTCGTCGAACTTGAGCTTGCAGCGCCGCAGGTACTCGCGCGACGCCCCCCACTGCTCGCCGGCGCGGGTCTTGAGCAGCATGCGGATGGTGACGGCGCTGTCGCCGAGTTCGGTGACGCCCATCAGGATCGCGTCCAGCAGCTTCGCCGACCACGCCTCGTCTTCGCGCATCTCCTTGGCGACGCCTTCCATCACGGCGCCGACGTCGTCGGTGTTTTCTTCGTATGCCACACCGACGTCCACAATCGCGCGCGACCACAGCTTGGTCATGTTGGTGGTGCTGCTGATTTCGCCGTTGGGGATCGTGTGCACGTTACCGTCGAGGCTGCGCAACACGGTCGTGCGCAGGTTCAGGTTTTCGACCGTGCCGGTCTTGCCGTTGACCTCGATGACATCGCCGATGCTGAACTGGCCTTCCAATAGAATGAAGAAGCCGGCGAAGAAATCCTTCACCAGCGTCTGCGCGCCGAAGCCGACCGCGAGCGAAACACCGCCGGCGGCCACCAGCAGCGGGCCGTAATCGACGTCGAACTGCGCAATCGCGAACATGATCGCGGTGATGTACACCACCACGCGCGCGGTGGTCATGAAGACAGTCATGAGCGTGCGGGCGCGCTGCTGCTCGTCAGCGCTGAAGCTGCTTTTCTTGTCGGCACGGTTGACCACGCGCTCGATCAGCGGCTCGCCGATTTTCCGGATCAGGAACAGCAGCAGCCACGCGAACAGCAGCACGCCGGCCACCTTGGCGGCGCGGATGCCGGTGGTCTTGCCGATTTCCTCGTAGTACTGGCTGCGCGTTTCCGGCAGCAGCGTGGTTTCGATCTCGGTGTTTTTCTGCGTCAGGCGCTCGACGCGGCGGTCGAGGATGTCGAGCTGCGTCTGCACCTGGCGGGTGTCGCGCTTGGCGTTGCTGAGGCGCTCGTTCTCGGCCTTGAGCTGCTGGCGCAGGCTGAACAGCACGACCTCAGGCAACTGGTAGTACTTCTCGACTTCGACTTCCGGGCCCTTCGGCTGCTCGGCGCCTTCCTCGCCTTCCTTTGCCGGCGGGGCGAACTGCGCTTCGATGGCCTTGATCTTCGCCTCGGTAATTTCCGTCAAGCCCGCAACCTCGGTCTCGACGCCCTGCTTCTTCGCCACCAGCGCGGCCAGCGTCTTGCGTTCCTTGGCGAGGTTGTCGAGTTCGGCCTTGTTGTCGATCAGTTCCTGTTTGTAGTCGTCGATTTCCTTGCCGAGCTTCTGGTAGGTTTCGAGTTCGGCTTCCGGCTTGGCGCCCTCCTCCGGCGCCGGTTTTGCCTCGTCTCCTTCCTCGGCCAGTACTTCCTTCAGGCGCTCGGCATCCTGCTCAAGGCGTTCCTTGTAATCCTCGCGGACGTCGATTTCCTGCTGCAGGTCCTGCAACTGCCCGGCGTAATTGCGCAGGCGCAATCTGTTCTGGCCCGGCGTCTTGTTCAGCCGCGCGCGGTACAACGCCGTGATGTCAGGCCCAAGCCCGCTGCTGCCTGTCCCGTTCTTGATTTCCAAATCGTCCAGCGGAACGGCCTTGCCCGGCAATTCCAGCTTCTCCGCAGGCGACCCCTTGAACAGTTTCCACTGCTCTTTCGCGTCGTCGATCGCTTTCAGCCCCTCGAACGCGCGGTTTTCGTAGCTTTTGTAGGCGGCGAACAGCTTGTTCACCATGTGGTCGTAAGCCTCGACTGAAAGCTGGAAGCGCTCGCTGGCCCAGCGGATTTCGTAGTCGAGCTTTTCGAGGTCCGAAAGCTTTTCGTACACGCGGCTCTTCTGGAACTCGAAGTCCTTGGCGTTGTCCGCGAGCTGGTTGATGCGGGCCTGCTCTTCCTCGGCCAGGCGCACGGTCTTGGCGTATTCGCCTTCGGGGACGCCTTCCTGGTTCTCGGTTTTCTCCTGCCCGAGCGTCAGGTCTTTCTTCACCTGCTGCACCAGCGCGACCAGGCCGTCGTACTTCTGGCGGGCGGACAACTGCGCGCGGGTCGGACCGGCCTTCGCGGCGGCCAGGGCGTCCTCGAGGCCTTTGACCTTGTCCTGCATCACGCCGGCCGCGTCTTCAGCGGACTTCAATTCGTCTTCGCGCTTCTTTTTTTCTTCGGGGGTGAGCCCTTCCTCGGCGGCGGCCTTTTTCTTTTCAGCGACAACCCCGCGCACGGTTTCGAGATCTTTCTTCGCCGCGTCCACGTGCGCCTGGATCGCCTCGGCGTCGCCCTTCACGTAAGGCGCCGTCGGCAGCGCGGGCAGCGGCTTGGGCTGATCGGTCGGAGGATTCTCTTTGGGTTGTTCGTCCTGCGCCGCCGTGAACGCGGCCGGCAGGACAAGCATGATGAACAGTACCGTGATCCAGCTGATTGTGCGCTTCACTGAAATGACGTTCCCCTATTCTCCGAATTCCTCGCTGGGCAGCAGGCGCTGCACTTCCGCATCCAGCACTTCCGCAATTTCGTCGGCGCTGCAGAGCGCCATCGCCTTGTTCGCCAGCGCCTCGGCCTCGGCAACAGTGACGCGGCTCAGCAGCGTGCGCAGTTCCGGCATCGCCGTCGGGCCCACGCTGAACTCACGCAAACCGAAGCCCAGCAGGATCATCGCGAAGCGCGCCTCGCCCGCCATCTCGCCGCAGACGCTGACCGGCTTGCCCCTCGATACGGCCTCGTCGATCACCTGTTTCACCAGGCGCAGCACGGCCGGGTTGGTGTGCTTGAACAGGTTGGCGACGTACTGGTTGTTGCGGTCGACGGCGAGCGTGTACTGCACCAGGTCGTTGGTGCCGATGCTGAAAAAGTCGCACTCATCCATGAAGCTGTCGATGGTCAGCGCGGCGCTGGGCACCTCGACCATCATGCCGAGCGGCACGTCTTTCGCGAACTCGATGCCTTCGCGTTCGAGGTCGCCCTTGACGTTCTCGACGATCATCTTGCCCGCGCGGAATTCCTCGATGCTGCCCACCATCGGCAGCATGATGCGCGTCGGCCCCAGCAGCGCCGCCCGCAAGGCCGCGCGCAACTGCGTGATCAGCAGGTGCGGCTGGCGCAGGCTCAAGCGAATGCTGCGGCAGCCAAGGAACGGGTTTTCCTCGCGCTCGAGCCCGACCTCGCTGGCGAACTTGTCGGCGCCGAAGTCCATCGTGCGCAGGGTCAGCGGGCGCCCTTCCAGCAAGCCGTGGGCGCGGCGATAGGTTTCGTAATGCTGCTCTTCGGTCGGGTGCGCGCCGTATTTGCTGTAGATGAACTCGGTGCGGAACAACCCGACGCCGTCCGCGCCGAGCTTGTTGGCGAACTCGATTTCGTCGTCCCACTCGATGTTCGCGTACAGGTTGACCGCGGCGCCGTCCTTGGTGGTGCGCTCGGCCTTGGCGGCGGCGTCGGCGAGGCGCTTCTCGCGGTCGATGTAGCCCTGCCCGCGGGCCTCGTATTTTGCGCGGGTGTTGTCGTCCGGGTTGACGATCACGCGCCCGGTTTTGCCGTCGACGATCACCACGTCGCCGCCGCTGATGTCGCCGGTGATGGTGCCCAGCCCCACCACGGCCGGGATGCCCAGCGCGTTGGCGAGGATGGCGGTGTGGCTGGTCGCGCCGCCGACGTCGGTGATGAAACCGGCGACCATGTTCTTGTCGAGCGTCGCGGTCTGGCTCGGCGTCAGGTCGTGCGCGACGACGACGACCTTGCGGTCGAGCTCGGTCAAATCGTGCGCGCGCTGGCCCAGCAGGTTGCGCAGCAGGCGTTTCTGGATGTCGTAGAAATCGTTGACGCGCTGCAGGAAGTAGGCGTCGTTGATCTCGCGGATCGGCTTGATGATCTTCTTGAACACGCGGCTGACGGCGTATTCCGGCGTGTAGCGCTTGGTCTTGATCTTCTCGGGGATTTCCCTGGTGATCAGCGGATCGTCGAGCATCCGCAAGTGCGCGTCGAAGATCAGCCCGACTTCCTCTTTCGCCGTCGAGTGCACGCTGTCGCGGATGTCGGAGATCTCGCCGATCGCCTTGGTACGCGCCAGCTCAAAGCGTTTCAGCTCGGTGTCGACTTCGTCTTTGCGTATGAAGCGGCGCGGGATCCGGAACGATTCCGAATCCAGGACCAGCGCAGGCGCGATGGCCACACCCGGCGATACCGGGATGCCGTTCTTGATTTCCATCTGTGCTCCCGCGCGGCAGAAACCGCGCTAATCCGAGCCAACAGGGAAGAGCGCTTTCGCTTCCAACTCTTCCGGCCCGGCCATACAGGTTGCGGATTTTATAGCAGCCAATGCGACACGGGTCTGCCCCCCGGGGCGGAGTTTTCCGGGCGGGGCCCTGACACGAATTCAGAAAAATTACGCCGCCCGTGAGGCCCCTATTTTCAGGGTTTCTGCGCGTCCGCCGAGATACTGACAATGCAAACAGCCCGGATTGTGTCGCAGCCCTTTTTATGACCGGGGTATCGAGCGCGATGAACGCGCTGGTTCACAGAACAGGAGACGCCCCATGTCTCGCTATCACCCGGTCAAGCCCCGCAAGGGCAAGAAGCACAGGCAGCAGCAGGAAACGCAGCACGAAGAACTCTCGTACGAAGAGCGCTATCGCAAGTCCGTCGATGAGACCGCCGACGCGATCTACCAGAAAAACGGCGGCGACTCGATTGACGCGGCAATCCGCCGCGCCGAGCGCACCCTGGCTCTGTACGAGAAAGACCTCGACGCGCTCGACAACAGCGACGACCCCGGACGCCGCTGGAAGATCACGCCGACGGCCGCGTTGCAATGGCAGCGCGAACTCGAGCGCCAGCAGAAGCGCAAGGACGACCTCTACAAGGAATGCTGGGGCATGGCCCGCAAGCTGGTGGACGAATGGATGGCCGAGAAAGCGCAGCAGCAAGGCACGCAGCCGCAGCCGCCCGCCGAGGACTTCCACCAGGACGAAACCCGCCCGAGCATCAGCATCGAAAGGAGGCAGGCCGACGCCGGCCACTCGGCCGCGTGATGTGGATGCGTGGCACAGGCAATCCTGCCTGTGGGGCTGAGCTTCGCGAAGCCCCATTCGTCGCGACGCAAGCGCCGCGACCACAGGCAGGATTGCCTGTGCCACGCGATGAAACCGCGTCCTGCCCCTCATATTAAACGGCTAAGGCAGATAGCCCGTGAAGTCTTCGACGATGGCGCGGGCGATGCAGATCGGTTCGTCGTCGCGTTTGCCGCCGGCATCGTTGTACGCACCCTGCAAGTGTTGTTGCGCCCGATACAGTGCGGTCTGGTTTTCGACCAGGTGCGGGTCCTCGATGGCCTCGCCGTCGGCGAAGTTCAGCTCGCAGGCCATTACGCGCTCCGGGCGGTCGGGGTTGAAAATCGGCACGCCGAACTTGCGGCACATGATCGGTCGAGCCTCGTACATCCCACAAGCGCCGTCGTCTTTCAGGGCGGCGCAGGGAGTGCCGTGCCCGCGGGGAACGCCGTCGCCCCATTGCTCGGGGGCGTCGAACAGCTTCGCGCGCTCGGCCAGGTTCGCGCGTGCTTTCGCCTGCAGGGTCTCGCGTTTGTCGTCCGGCAACGCCTGCACCCAGGCGGAAATGCGCGCGGCCTCGACCTCGGTGATCTGAAAAATCTGCGAGCAGCACGAGCTGCAACCCGGCGCGCAGTGAATGCGCTCGCCGTGCACGCGAACGCCGCGGTCAAACTCGGCGCAGGCCTGCTCGCACACCTCCTCAAGCTGCCGAATCAGCGGATGTTTCGGGACTTCCATAGCGCTATCTTCGTCAGTGAACGGGCGCGTGCAAGCGTGGAGGGCTTTGAAACCATAGGTGAACATTCATGCCGCGGGAAGTTCTCACGCCGGCGGTTGGAACGCGGGCCTCCGGCCCGCATGCGGGCGGGACGCCCGCGTTCCAGCCTCTTCGAGACTCGCAGCTGGGTGGATGGCTGATGTTCACGTATGTTCACCTATGGTTTCAAAACGACGCTGGGTACAAGATGCATAACCGGAGACGCCCATGACTGACGCGAAAAAAGCGAGTGAGAGTGAGAGCCGGCTGGCGTGGATCGTGACGCCCGCGGACCTGAACCGGCACGGCACCCTGTTCGGCGGGCAACTGCTGGCGCTGGCCGACCGTGTGGCCGCGATGGCGGCGTTGCGCCACTCGCGGCTGGATTGCGTCACGGTCAGCATCGACAAGGTGGACTTCGTCGCGCCCGTGCACCACGGCTACATCCTCGACATGACCGCGCGCGTGCACTTCACCGCGCGCACCAGCATGGAAATCTACGTCGAGGCGATGGCGGAAGAGCCGCGCTCCGGCGAGCGCAACCTGGTGTGCGAAGCCTTCTTCAGCTTCGTCGCCGTCAACCAGGACAACCGCCCCATCCCCGTGCCGCAGGTCGAGCTCGAAACCGAACGCGACAGGCGCCTTAATAAGGAAGCAAAGGCACGCTACGACGCGCGCAAGGCCGGACGCGCCGCCGGTCGCACCGCCAAGCGGGAAAAACAGTAGCGGCATTTACGCGAAGAAGCGAAGTCGGGCGAAGGACGCGAAGAAAAACAACTCTTCGCGTCCTTCGCTTCTGTTCACTTCGCCCCTCCGCGTGAAAAACAATTGCTTTCAACACTTCATGGCCCGGCGTAGATTGGTGGCATCCTGCCGGAGACATCCATGCGCACCTGCCTGATCCTGCTGGCGCTGGTGTTCGCCACCAAGGCCTGCGCCGCAACCTTCTACGTCGACCCCGCGAAGGGCAAAGACTCGAACAACGGCTCCAAGGGCGCGCCGTGGAGCACGCTGGAAGACGTCGTCAACACCGGCAAGCTGCGCGACGTGAAGGCGGGTGACACCATCCTGCTGCGCGACGGCAACCACGGGCGCGTGGTGTTCGGCGGCGACAATGACGACTTCATCACCATCGCCGCGGACGAGGGCTGCAAACCGCAACTCAGCTATCTCGAAATCACGGCCGGTCACAAGTGGCGCATTCGCGGGCTGACGGTCAGCTCCAGCTTCGGCGAGCCGTACAAGGGCGTGATGCTCAAGTTCGCCGACGGCGGCGACAGCGGCGAAATCATCGTCGAGGACTGCTTCGTCTACACCGAACTTGACACGTCAAGCTGGAGCGCCGAGCAGTGGATGAACGCCAACTCCGGCATCACCATGGGGCGCCACGGCAAGGGCCACGTCGTCCGCAACTGCTACGTGATGAACACGCGCTTCGGCATCGCCCTGTGCGCCGAGGATTCGGTCTGCGAGGGCAACGTCGTCTCGCACTTTTCCGGCGACGGCATCCGCACCACGCGCGACGGCCAGGTCGTGCAGCACAACGTGATCCGCAACGTCACGGTCTCGGCCGCCGACGGCGACGACAACCACGACGACGCCATCCAGTGCTTCCTGTTCAACAAGGGCACCGGCACCGTCCGCAACGTCACCGTGCGCGAGAACCTGATCATCATGCGCGAAAGCGAGGACCTGCCCTGGCCCGCGCCGATGCAGGCGGTCGGCTTCTTCGACGGCCCGCTGATCAACTTCACGGTCGACGGCAACGTGATCAACACCAGCCACTGGCACGGCGTTTCGTTGTACGACGCGCAGGACTGCAAGATCCTCAACAACGTCGCCTACACACAGTGGACCGAGGAAAAGCTGCGCCCTTGGGTGCAACTCGGCAGCAAGGGCAAGGGCGAGATCAAAGGCAACGTCGTCAAGGACAACTACGCCTACACGTTCGACCTCAAGAACGACAAGGACGTCGTCGCCGAGAACAACAACAAGGTCACCGAAGACGTCTACACCAAGCGCCGCGAGAAACTGCTCGCGCTGATCAACGAGAAGTACGGCGAAGTACAACCCGCGGCCGGCTTCCGCCGCGTCGGGCTGGAGAAGATCCGCTGGGTCGAGGGGCGCGTGGTGCAGGGCGAAGACGGCGAGGTGATCGACCGCATCGAGGCGGCACGCGGGCAGGGCAAGCTGATCGTGCTGTACGCGTTCGACAGGGACGACGCCCGCTGCACCGAGTTCGAACGCGATGTGCTCGACGACGCCGACGTCGGCAAGCTGCTGGATGAATGCGCCACCGTTGGCGTGCAACTGACCGACGAACTTTCCCGCGACCTCAAGAAGCGCTACGGCATCGGCAGCCGCGCGCCTTCGGTCGTGATTCTCAACCCGGACGGCAGCGAAGTCTGGAGCGGCAAACCGGGCAGCGCCAAGGCCCTGGTCAAGAAACTCGAATCCGCGCGAGAGAACCTCAGCAAGCCCGACAGCGACTAGGACCGCCCTGATCCAGTATTCCGGCACGGGGTTTGCATCCCCCACGCCGGAGGGGACATGGCAGGCGCCGTCAATCTGCAAACCGAACCCGCGGGCCGGCATTGGCCGGTGTTGCAGATTGCCTCGGTGTTCGCCGCGATCGGCTTGATCTGCGCGCTGCTGGCGGCGCCCCGCACCGGCTTGCACCTGCTTTGGGACGTCGCCGTCCCGCTGCTTCCTCTATTACTCGTGGTCGCGCCGGGAGTCTGGCGTAACGCCTGCCCGCTTGCGACGTTCTCGCTGTTACCGGCCCGAACCGGGCTGTCGCGCCGGCGGCCTCTTTCGCGCAAATGGCAAACGCGCCTGCTGGGCAGCGGAATATTGCTGTTGCTAGCCACGCTGCCGCTGCGCCACCTGTTGCTGGATGCCTCCGGGCTCGCGACGGCGGTTCTGCTCACTGGGTTCGCGCTGGCGGCGTTCTCACTCGGCTTTGTGTTCGACCTCAAAAGCGCCTGGTGTTCCGGGTTGTGCCCGCTGCACCCGGTCGAGTTGCTGTACGGCTCGAACCCGCAGGCCACGGTGAAGAACGCCCAGTGCCGCGCGTGCAGCGGCTGCACCGCGATCTGCCGCGACTCCACGGCAGGGGTCACGCCACTGAACGCGAATTGCTCGAAGGTGCTCCCGACGTTGCTGGTCGGCGGCTTCCCGGGTTTCGTGCTTGGCTGGTTCCTGGTTGAGCTGCAGCCCGGCTGGTCGTGGCCGCACGCGGCGCTGGTTGCGTACGGGTTGCCGCTCGTCGGGATGGCGGTCAGCCTGGCGCTTTACCTGCCCGCTTGGCGCACGTGGCGCAAAGGCGCGCCGCGCGTGTTCGCGTTTGCGGCCATCGCGGTCTTCTACTGGTTCAAACTGCCGGACCTGTTCGGCTTCGGCAACCCGGGCCATGCGCTGGTTGACGTTCACGCGGGTGCAGCGCCCTGGACGCCGTGGGTCGCGCGGATCGCCTTCATCGCGCTGCTGGCGGGCTTGATGCTGCGGCGGGGACCGGCACGCGCGTGGTCGACCCGGCCGATGCCAGAGCGAAAAGTCTTGCACCCGTAGCAGGGTGCCGGTTTACTCTGTCGCTCATGAATCGATTCGCCGGTCTGTTTCTGTGCACACTCTCGCTCGCGGCCCTGCTACTGCCGCTGCCCGTGCTGCACTTCCACGACGGCGACGACTTCCACATCGGCAGCTTCACCTACCAGAGCCACGAAGCCGCCGCCTGTGAGTTCGATACTCACCAGGACCAGCACGACAATGAGCCGCCCTGCGCGCACAGCAGCAAACACAAGAAGCCCGGGCTGTGGGTCGTTCACGCGCCCACCACACCCGCGGCGCACGCCCTGCCCAGCATGAGCTTTCCGCCGGTCGCCGCGCCGGCCGTGTACGTAAGCCGCACCGCGCCGCGCCCGATCAGCCGCGGTCCGCCCCGAAGTATCCTCGCACTCTACTGCATCCTTCGCGTCTAGAACCCGCCCGCAGCGGGCGCCCGCCCGTGTTCTGTGTGTGCGGACTGGAGACGCGATGTACCTTCGTTACTGACTGATACTGACCCTATTGCTGCTGGCCGGGTGCCAGAGCTATGAACCGTTGCCGCTCGACAGCGACGCGCACCTGAAGTCATGGGCTGAACGCGACGTCGCCGATGAGTCCGTGGTCGCCTACGCCGCCGAGCTGGCGAAGCGCGACACGCTGCCCCGCGGCAAGTACGACCCAAGCGACGGCATCGACTTGCGCGAGGCCGAGGTGATCGCGCTGTTCTTCAACCCGGACCTGCGCACCGCCCGCCTGCACGCCGACGCCAACCTCGCCGGCGCGCGCGAGGCCGGTCGCTGGGACGACCCCGAGTTCAGCGTCGACGCGATGTGGATCATCGAAAGCATCTCGCAGCCGTGGATCCTCGGCGCGGGCATCTCGTTCACGATTCCGTTCAGCGGGCGGCACGGCGTCGAGGAAGACCTGGCCTGGACCGAGTACGAATCGGCGCTGCGCGAAGTCGTCGTCGCGGAATGGGAAACCATCGTCGAGTTGCGCCAGGCGTGGCATGAACTGGCCGCCGCCCTCGAGCGCATACGATTGATCGAGGCCTACGCGGAAGACGTGCGCGAGGTGCAGCAGATCGCGGACCGATTGGTCGAGGCGGGCGAGGCGACCCGGCTCGACGCGCGCGTCTTCAAGCTCGAGTTGATATCCCAGCAGGTCGAACTGCGCCACGCCCGCGCCGAGGCGAGACAGCTTGAGCTTCGATGCCGCGAGTTACTTGGCCTGCGCCCCGACGCGCCACTGCAACTGCTGGCCGTGATGGAGACCGAAGGCGACCTGCCGAATGATCGCGAGACACGCGTCGTCGAGAACAACCCGCTGCTGGAACTCAAGCGCAGCATGTACGCGAGCGCCGAGCAGCAACTGCGCCTGGAGATCCACAAGCAGTATCCCGACCTCACCATCGGCCCGAACTACGAAATCGAGGAAGGCCAGTCGCGCATCGGCATCGGCTTCGGTTTACCGATCCCGATCATCAACCTGAACCGCGAGGGCATCGCGCGCGCCCGCGCCGCGCGCCTGGCAGTGAAGTCGGAGTACGAAGGCGAGATCGAGCGCCTGCTGCACCGGCTGGCACAGGCGGAAGCGCGGCTGGAATCCGCCCACGCTGTGCACACCTACGTGCAGGCCGAACTCGCGCCGCTGGTGGATGAGCAGGTGGCCGACGCCCGCAAGTTCGCCGAACTGGGCGAGTTCGAAGTCGAAATCCAACTGGACGCACTGACCCGCCGCTTCGAAGCGAGGGAACAGGTGCTGGAAGCGATCCTCGCCGAGGCCCAGGCCGCCGAGGAGGTTCGCGCATTGCTCGGCCCCACCTTCAAGCCCGAGCCGAAGGAGTCACGCGATGACTGACCAGAACGCGCGCCAGGCGCGCCATACTTTGGGACGCGAAGATGCGAAGGAAAGCGAAGTTCACGAAGGGTGTACGGGTCAAGGCAGACTCTTCGCGTCCTTCGCACCCACTTCGCTCCTTCGCGCGAGGGCAGTTGCCTGGCTGCTGTTGGCCGGGTTCGCATTCGTCTTGCTCGCCGGCTGCACGGGCGGCGAGAACCCGCCCGCCAAGACCGGCGATGACGGCGGCGAAGCGGCGGTGAAGATCACCAACCGCATCGACATCCCCAACAAGGTCATTCAGAACCTCGGCATCACGTTCGCGCAGGTCGAAAGCCGCCGCGTCGAGCAAACCCTGCGCGCGCCCGGCCAGTTCGAAAGCCCGCCCGAGGCGCGCCGCGAGTACCACACCATGCTGCCCGGGCGCGTCGAGATCCTGGTGACGCAGTACCAGCAGGTCGAGCCGGGCACGCCGCTGTTCCGCCTTGAGTCGCCCGAGTGGCGCAAGATTCAGGAAGGGCTGGCCGCCGCCGACTCCGCCGTCATTGCGCTGAGCGATGAACGCAAGGTGCTGCAGGCGGAGCGCAACGCGGCCGACGAGAGCCTCAAGCTGTACCCCGCGCGTGTGGAAGCGCTGAACGTGTTGACGCAAGCAAGCGTCGACCACGTCGCCAGCCTGGTTGACACCCGCGACCACTGGAAGACCCGCGTCGCCGATCTGGAGGAGTTACTCAAGCAGGGCGCGGGCAAAGCTTCCGAGCTGGCCGAGGCGCGCGGGCAACTCAAGTCCACGCTGTCGGCCATCGCCGAGGAGGATGAGCGCAAGGCCGAGATCGCCGAGCAGGTGGCGGCACTCAACGCCGAGAAGCAGGAACGCCAGTTGTCGATCGCCGTGCTTGATTCGCGGCTCGAATCGAAGGACTCCGAAATCAAGACCGCCGAGGCCGCCTTCGACCGCGCATTGCAGTCGGCCGCCGGCTCGCTCGGCTACGCGGTTGAGGACCTGCGCAGCGACGACGCCTGGCGCACGCTCGACAAGTTCACCGTCGAGGCAACCGCTGCCGGCGTGGTGAACCACGTGCATGCCAGCACCGGCGCGTGGGTCGACGCGAACACCGAGATCATCGCGACGCTCGACCTGACCCGCCTGCGCTTCCGTGCCAAGGCGCTGCAGGCCGACCTCGGCTTGCTGAAGGAAGGGCTGAAGGCGCACGTGGTACCTCCCGAGGGCGGCAGTCTCGAATCCGCCGAAACCGCGGAGGGCGTGTTGCGCCTGCCAGTCGAAGCCGACGCCGGCGAGCGCGTGATCGACCTGCTGATCCTGTTCGAGAAGCTGCCGGCGTGGGCGCGCCCGGGCGTCACCGCCGAGGCCGAGGTCGTCTACAACCCCTCGGCCCGTGAACAGATGGCCATCCCGGTGCGCTGCGTGGTGCAGGACGGGCTCGACAAGGTCGTGTTCGCGCGCGACCCGGACAGCCGCGACAAGGTCATCCGCGCAACCCCGCAACTCGGCCCGAGCGACGGACGCTGGATCGTGATCTACACCGACGTGATGGTCGGCCAGGACGTCGTTCTCGATGGCGTGTACGAACTCAAGCTCACCGGCAGCGGCAAGGCGCCCAAGGGCGGACACTTCCACGCGGACGGAACCTTCCACGCAGGCGGCCACGAAGGCGAATAGGAGACGGCATGTTCCAGAAGCTGACAGCCTTCGCCATCAAGAACAGCATGCTCGTGCTGGTGCTGGCCGCCGTGGTGCTTGCCTACGCGGCGTACAACGCGCGCGAGATCCCGGTGGACGTCTTCCCGGAACTCAACGCGCCGCAGGTGGTGATCATGACCGAGGCCGGCGGGCTCGCCGCCGACGAGGTCGAGCAGTACGTGACCTTCCCGGTCGAGACCGCCGTCAACGGGTTGCCCGGCGTGCGCCGCGTGCGCAGCAGCAGCGCGATCAGCCTGTCGATTGTCTGGGTCGAGTTCGACTTCGGCTACGACATCTACCGCGCCCGCCAGCTCGTGGCCGAGCGCCTGGCGACGGTCGAGGAAAGCCTGCCCGAAGACACCCACGCCGAGATCGCACCGATCACCGGTATCAGCGGCGAAGTCATGCTGATCTCGGTCAGCAGCCCGGACGACGATGCCAGCCCGCTGGAGCTGCGCGCCTACGCCGAGTTTGACTTGCGCAACCGGCTGCTGGCGGTGCCGGGCATCAGCCAGGTCGTCGCGATCGGCGGCGAGCTGCCGGAGTACCAGATCAACATCAGGCAGGATCGACTGCGGCTGTACGAACTGACGCTGCCCGAAGTCACCGAGGCCGCCGGGCGCGCGCACACCATTGCGGGCGCCGGCTACCTCGCGAATTTCGAGGGCAAGGAGCTGCCGCTGCGCCAGAACGGGCGCGTGGAATCCGTCGAAGACATCAAGGGCACGATCATCAAGTACCACGAAGGCGCGCCGGTCACGCTCGGCGACGTCGCGGACGTCACGTTCGGCGGCGCACCCAAGCGCGGCACCGGCGCCGAGGGCGGGCTGCCGGCCGTGGTCGTCTCGATCCAGAAAAGTCCGGGCGTCAACACGCTGAAACTGACCGAGCGCATCGACGAGGCGCTCGACCAGGTGGAAGCGGCAGCGCCAAAGGGCGTCAAGATCAACCGGGAGGTGATGCGCCAGAGCGACTTCATCGGCTACGCGGTCAACAACGTGCTGGTGGTACTGCGCGACGCGGCAATCCTGGTGGCGATCCTGCTGATCCTGTTCCTGATGAACGTGCGCACCACGCTGATCACGCTGACGGCGCTGCCGCTCAGCCTTGCGATCGCCGTGCTGACCATGTGGCTGGCCGGGCTGAACATCAACGTGATGACGCTGGGCGGGCTGGCGGTCGCGATCGGCGAGCTGGTGGACGACGCGATCATCTACGTCGAGAACGTCTTCCGAAGACTGCGCGAAAACCGCCACAAACCCGAGCACCTGCGCAAGTCGCACGACCAGGTGGTCCACGACGGCAGCAATGAGATCCGCAGCTCGGTGGTGTTCGCCACGCTGATCATCGTGCTGGTGTTCGTGCCGCTGCTGTTCCTGCAAGGGCTCGAAGGTCGCTTCTTCAGGCCGCTGGGGCTGGCTTACATCGCGTCGATCCTGGCGTCGCTGCTGGTGGCGGTGATGGTCACGCCGGCGATGTGCAAGCTGCTGTTGAAGAAGGCCCGCACCGACAAACCGGAGCGCGACTCGTTCGTCTCACGCAGCCTGAAAACGATCTACGCACCGAGCGTGAAGCTCGCGATTAAGCTGCGCTGGGCAATCGCCGTGCTGGCGCTGTTCGCGACGCTCGGCAGCGTGTGGCTGGGCAGCACCTACGGCACGCGCTTCCTGCCGGACTTCAACGAGGGGACCTTCACCGTGTTCCTGATGGCGCCGCCAGGCACGTCGCTTGACGAAAGCGACCGCCTTGCCCGCGGCGTCGAGTCGCGCCTGACGAAGATCGACGGCGTGCGCGGCGTCGTGCGCCGCACCGGGCGCGCCGAACGCGACGAACACGCGGAACCGGTGAGCAGTTCCGAAATCGAGGTCTCGGTCAAGCAGGGTTTTGAGAAGGAGGCCGTCCGCGCGGAGATCGACGCCGTACTGAAGGACATCCCCGGCATCACCACCATGATCGGCCAGCCGATCGAGCACCGCTTGTCGCACCTGCTGTCGGGCACGCCGGCCTCGATCGCGATCAACGTGTACGGCGACGACCTCGACGTGTTGCGCAAGATCGCCAAAGAAGTCGAGGTCGAGCTGAAGCAGGTGCCGGGCGCGCGCGACGTCGCCGCCAACCGCGAAGTGATGATCGAGACGTTGCCGATCACCTACCGCCGCGAAGACCTCGCCCGCTACGGGCTGACGCCGGCCGACGCCGCCGAGCAGGTCGAGGCCGCGTTCAACGGGGTGACCGTCGCCGACGTCAACCAGGGAACGCGCAGCTACCGCATGGTGGTGCGCCTCGCGCCGGACCAGCGCCAGGACCCGGAGCAGGTGAAGAACCTGATCCTCGTAGGCGCGACAGGCAAGCAGGTACGCCTGCGCGAGGTGGCCGACGTCGGCATCGAGATGGCCAGCAACCTGATCGCGCGCGAGAACGCCCGGCGCAAGGCGGTGATCAGCTGCAACGTCGCCGAGGGCCACAACCTCGGGCACCTCGTTGAGGAAGTCCGCAAGCGCGTCGACCCGATCGTGCACAAGCACGGCTACACGGTGCACTACGGCGGGCAGTTCGAGGCGCAGCAGTCGGCCGCGAAGACCATCTACATCATGGGCGCGGGCATCGTGCTGGCGATCCTGTTCCTGCTGTATCTCGCGCTGCGCTCGATCAAGGCGGCGCTGCTGGTGATGGTGAACCTGCCGCTGGCGCTGATCGGCGGCATCGTGGCGATCTTCATCTCCGAGTCGCCCAACCTGTTCACCAACATCCGGGCGCTGTTCGGCGCGGGCAGATACGTCGCGCCGGTGATCAGCATCGCCAGCATGGTCGGCTTCGTGACGCTGTTCGGCATCGCGGTGCGCAACGGCATCCTGCTGGTCGCGCACTACCAGCACCTGCAGCGCGACGAAGGACTGCCGTTGCGCGAGGCCGTGATCAAGGGCAGCAGCGAGCGGCTGATCCCGATCCTGATGACCGCGCTGGCCGCCGTGCTGGGGCTTGTCCCGCTGGCGCTTGCCGCCGGTGAGCCGGGCAGCGAACTGCTGGCGCCGCTTGCCGTAGTCGTTCTCGGCGGGCTGGTCTCGTCCACTTTCCTGAACCTCGTGGTGGTACCGGCCGGCTATGTGCTGATCGGCCCGAAGACGCCGCCGCGTACGCAAACCGAATCAACCAACCCAACTGAAGGAGACAGTACATGAAGCGACTTTCATTCCTGATCATGACCGCGCTGGCGTGCCTGGCGCTGGCGGGCTGCGGCGGCGGCAACAACGCAACCGCCGGCGGCAACAGCGGCGGCGGCAGTGCGAACAGCGACGGCGAAAGCGGCGGGCACAACCATGCCGGCGAAGAGCACGACCTGGGCAAGAAGTCCGACGGCGGTTTCGACGTCGAGGTCACGCAGATCGGCGACCCGAAGGCCGGCGCCGAGCTGGTGTTCGAGGTGAAGGTGCTGAAGGACGGCAAAGCCTCCGGCGACATCAACATCACGGCCAGCATCACCGACAAGGACGGCAAGGGCGGAACCGCGCCGAAGGGCGGCGAATGGGTCGAGGAAGAGCAGGGCTACGACTGCCACTGCATGATGCCCAAGGAGCTGAAGGGCGGCGAGATGATCTGGATCGACGTCAACCACGGCGAAGCCAAGGTCGGCTTCGAGCTCGCCAAGGAGTAGTCGTTAACAAGGAAGGCCGCCCGGCATACGGGCGGCCTTTTCCTGTAACTCACGGTGTGGTGGCCGAGTCGGACGCGATCAACTCCGGCGTGCGCTGCGCGTTGTTGTAGTACTGGCGGAAGACGTTCACTTCGCGCAGGTTGTCGTGGACGAACACCTCGTTCGCTTCGCGGGCGCTGATGGTCTGGTACAGCAACTCCACCTCAACCGTGTACGTGCCCGCCGCCAGCCCGCTGACCTGGTAGTGCACCGTGTCGGAGCCGCCGGTGAAGTTGCCGTCGCCGGTCACGCCCACGGGGCGCATGTTGTCGATGTCGGCGTGCGTGTCCGACCAGCCCTGCGGCAGCAGCCGGTTATCCTTGTAGAAGCCCGCGGCGAACAGCAGGCTGAAGTTCTGGTGGCCGCTTACGTCCTTCGCCACGCCCTCATACACCTGCACTTGATCCTGCCCGTCGATTGCCTGGCGGTGCGGCTGGATCGGCCCGAACGCGGCCTCACTGGCGAGTGGCTGCCCGTTGCCGTCAACGAGGCGCCCGGCGTTGTCGTAGTCGCCGCTGCGCCACACGACGTTGCTGCCGGCGTCCTTCACCCGCACGCGGACCCACGCGCGGCGGCTGAGGTAGCTGGTCGGGAACTTGTGCCCGGTGTTGTTCTGCACCAGCACGTCGAAGTCCAGCGTGCCGGCACTCAGTGACAGGTTCTGAACCGTCACGTCGCCGGTCTTGTTCTCAAGCAAGTTGCGCGTGCGGTCGATCAGGTGGTCGAACTCGGAGCTGCTTGCCGGCGAATTCAGGTGCCCGGCGTTGTCGCGCAGGATCGACAGCATGATCGTGTTGCCGCCCACCATCACGTGACGACTGTATGGCTGGCGCGGGGCGATCGGCGGGAAGTCGTCTCCGCCCGGTCGGCGCGCGATGCGGGTGTTGATCGCCACGCCGTCCTGGCTGACCTGCGGCATGTGACAGCCCTGGCAGTCGGTGGCGCTGGAAGTCGGGCTGGCGGCCTCGGTCGAATAGATCGAGTTGCGCCATTCGTAGTAAGGGGCCTGCTCGGGGAACGTCTGGCTGGTCAGGTTGTTCGCCAGGTCGAGCACCGGCGTATGCAGTGTGTGGCAACTCGCGCACATCTTCGATTGCCCGGTGTGGCTTGCCTGGGTGGGCGTGTAGCCGCTGTTGTTGATCATGGGGTTGGTGAACGGCGAGGCGTGACGCGCATAGGCGAGCTTCCCGTTATTGATCTGGAACTTCGCCGTGTAGGTCGCGGGCGTGCCCAGCCCGGTTGCCTCGATCTGGTGGCACAGCGTGCAACTGATGCCGTCCAACCCGATCTGCGCACGGGAGGTCGCACCGCCGTACAGCTCGGCCAACGTCTGCATGCCGCCCTGCTGGTGCGCCTCGTAGGCGGCCTGCGGCGCGTGACAGGTCAGGCAGATGTCCTGCACTGTCGCCGCCAGGTTGGGGTGGTGGTCCATCTCGGCGGCGAGCACGGCGCGGAAGTACGGGTCGCGGGCCGAGTTCGCCATCATGGTGCCGCGCCAGAGCTGCACCGGCGAGATCTCACGGTTCATGCTGTCGCGCATGGCCGTGGCGCCGGAGGCGTTGGTGTGGCAGTTCGCACAAACCACGTGGGTGCGGAAGCGACCGTCGGTGTGGTCGGCGATGGCCGTCAGTGAAATCGGCGTCTGTGCGGCCGCCCACGGCGAGTAGTTGAGCGTCAGGTCGCGCGAGTCGGTGTCGGCATTCGCGTCGGTCACGGTCACGTGGATCACCACGCTGCCGGTCGCGCTTGCCGGCGTCGTCCCCCACAGCACACCCTGCGCGACGTCGAGTTGCATCCACGAAGGCATGCCGGTCGCGGACCACGTGTACGGCGTCGTGCCGGCGGCAGCCTCGAGCACGCCGGCCCACGGCGCATCCGGGCGCGCGTCCGGCAGGGTGGCGGTGGTGACGGTCAGGACCGTCGGGACGCCGCCGCTTCCTTCCTCACTATGTTCGCCTTCCTGGCAGCCGTTCGTGGAAATCGCCAGCACGCCGAGTGTCAGCGCAACCACCCCCAGCCCGAAAGCCACCAGCGCCCCGCGCCGGGTGTTGTTCGATTGTTCGCTCACTGATTCCTCTCCGGCCATGCCCGCCGGATGTGACTAGCAACGATAGTGCCAGCCGGGTTCAGCACGGCGCGGTCGCGTTCTGGGTTGTGGTGGGGAATCCTCACATCTGGTGCGAACTATTCCGCACCCTCGACGTGGTAGGGCAACTTGAGGGTGACAACGGTTCCGCCGGATTCCGGGCACTTGATGCTCAGCGCACCGCCGTGGCGCTCGGCCACACGCTTCACGAGCGCGAGCCCCAGCCCGGTGCCTCGCCCTTTCGTCGTGAAGAAGGGCTCGAACACTTTGCCGCGGATGTCCGCCGGGATGCCGGGGCCGGCGTCAAGGATGCGCACGCAGCAGTGGTCGTCGCACTTCTCGATCTCGGTGCGGATGGCCCCCTTGCCGCCCATCGCCTGCGCGGCGTTCAGCATCAGGTTCAGCACGGCCTCGCGCAGGTACTCGAGATCGATGTGCACGACGGCGTCCGAATCAGCGACCTCGATCTCGATCTCGCCGCTTTGCGGGTCGGCCTTGACCAGACGGCCGGATTCGGCCAGCAGGTCGGTCACACGGATCGGCTGGCGGCGCAAATCGCGCGGGCGGGCGTACAACAGCAGGTCGCTGATCGTCTCGACCAGCGCGTCGATGCGCTCCAGCACGTCGCCCATGATCGCATACTCGGTGCCGCTCTTCTCGGCACGGCCGCGCAGGATCTGGATCACGCCGGCAATGCCCGCCAGCGGGTTGCGAACCTCGTGGGCGACGACGGCCGCCATCTTGCCGAGGGTCGCCAGCGCTTCCTGCTGTTGCAGTTTGCCCTGGAGTTCCTTTTCGTGCGTCAGGTCGCGGACGATGCCGGTGAACAGGTGGACGCCGTCCTTCACCTCACTGACTGCCAGGTAGATGGGGAACTCAGTGCCGTCCTTCTTCAGCGCAACAACTTCGCGCCCCTTGCCAATGATGCCGGCGACGCCGGTTTCGATGTACTTCGCCAGATAGCCGTCGTGTCGCTCCCGGTCCGGGCTGGGCATCAGCATCGATACGTTGCGCCCTACAAGCTCATCGCTGGTGTAACCGAAGAGGTTCTGACCGGCCTGGTTCACGGTCTGGATGATGCCGCGGTGATCAATCGTGATGATCCCGTCGGCGGCGGACTCAACGACCGCGTGCATCTGCCGCTCGGCGGTATCAAGGTCGTGGCGCGCCTTGTCGCGCTCGGTTACGTCCTGGCCGAGGATGAAATACACCTGGTCCTCGTCGAAGGCGGCGGGCTCACGGGCCGGACGCCAGGCGAAGCGCCGGAGTTCGCCGGAAGGTCGCTTAAGCTGAAAATCAAAGGTCCCGTTCAAGGCGGGATTGCCGCGGAATATGCGCTCGCTGAGTTCGCCGGCCTTTTTGCGCTGGTCGGGATCAACAAACGCCTCGAACCAGCGCTTGCCCAGCAGTTGCTGTTCGGACTGGCCAACCAGTTCGCAGCCGAACGGGTTGACACCCTGCAACTCGTCGCGAGCGTTAATGCACAGCAGCACTACGCCCTCAAAGTCAAGGTGCGAAATCGCTTCAACAAAGGCCCGGTCAGTCATCCCAGTTCGCCCGCTGCGCTGACACTGGTTTGTTTAGTCCCGGTGCATAACGCTGGCAAGCAAAGTCGAAGAATTTTGGCATAGGCACGGGCTGTGTTGCATTTGCAACTGATGAGTGTAAGCAGGCTTCCCTCCCGGTGTGGGATTTCGGGTTTGGGCACGGGCATTGCACTAGTGCCGGTCATGATGGACCGACCAACAACCGGGCACCCCCCATGCTCACCGAAACGACATGCGTCATGGCGACCGAGGCCGACAACAAGAACCGCGTAGTGCTGGTCGTCGACGACGAGGCACTGATCCGCTGGTCGCTCAGCCAGAAGCTGCAGGACGCCGGTTTCAGCGTGCTCGAGGCCGACACGGGGCGCAGCGCCCTCAGCCAGATCTCTCACGACGGCATCTGCGCGATCCTGCTGGATCTGCGCCTGCCGGACGTCAACGGGCTGGAAGTGCTGCGCGAACTGCGCAAGACACACCCTGAGTGCTGCGTCTGGATCATGACCGCCTACGGCTCGCCCGACGCCGAGCAGGAAGCGGCCGACCTCGGTGTACTCGGCTTCCTGAACAAGCCCTTCGACATGGACGAACTCGTCTCCGAGTTGCAGTCGCGCCTGAAGAACTAACACGCTAAAATCCTCGCGAAACGTGCGGAGCCCGGGCTGGTGGCGCATTCTGTATTGGTAGTCGATGACGAGAAGCTGATCCGCTGGTCGGTCCATGAGCGGCTGGCACAGGAAGGGATACACGTCGAAGAAGCCGAAACCGGCGGCCAGGCACGCGAAACATTGCCCGACGGCTTCGACCTGGTGCTGCTCGACGTCAACCTGCCCGACACCACCGGCATCGAGTTGATCCCCCAACTGCGCGAAATCGACCCCGACGTCCCCATCATCATGATGACCGGCGACGCCAGCGCCGAGACCGCCGTCGCCGCCATGCAGGCCGGCGCCTTCCACTACTGCACCAAGCCGCTGAACCTGGACGAACTGGCCCTGCTGGCCGCCAAGGCGATCGAGACGACTTCCATGCGCCGGCAGGTGCGGCAGTTGCAGGCCAAGTCGGCTTCGGATTACGGCTTCGACCATATCGTCGGCAGTTCGCCCGCCATGCAGCAGGCCAAGGCCCTGATGGGGAAAATCGCGCGCGCCCCGGCCAGCACCGTGCTGGTGACCGGCGAAAGCGGCACCGGCAAGGACCTCGCCAGCAAGGCCATCCACTACAACAGCGAGCGCCGTGAGGGTCCGTTCGTGAACATCACCTGCAGCGCCCTGCCGGACGCGCTGCTGGAATCCGAGCTGTTCGGCCACGAAAAGGGCGCCTTCACCGACGCCCGCGCCCAGAAGAAAGGGCTGTTCGAGCAGGGCGACGGCGGCACCGTGTTCCTGGACGAAATCGGCGAGATGTCGCCAATCCTGCAGGCCAAGCTGCTGCGCTTCCTTGAGGAGAAGCAGTTCCGGCGCGTCGGCGGCAACAACGACCTGAAAGTGGACGTGCGCGTGATCGCCGCCACCAACCGCGACCTGAAGGACGAGGTCAAGAAGGGCGGCTTCCGCGAAGACCTGTTTTACCGCCTGAACGTCCTGACCGTTGAGTTGCCGTCCCTGCGCGAGCGTGTGGGGGATATTCCGCTGCTTGGGGAATATTTCGCACAACGCTTTGCCGAGGAGTTCCGCAAGCCCATCAGGGGCATCGACAAGCCGGCCCTGAAGCTGCTGCAGGAGTACCCCTGGCCGGGCAACGTGCGCGAGTTCCGCAATGCGATCGAGCGCGCCGTGCTGCTGTGCGAGGGCGAGCAACTGACCGCGGCCGACTTCAGCAACCTCGCCAAGGGCGCGGGTTTGAGCGCCGACTTCGAGTTGCCCCAGGGCGGCATCAAGCTGGACGAGCTGGAGCGCAGCCTGGTCGTGCAGGCCCTCGAGCGTACCAAGGGCAACCAGACCCAGGCCGCGAAACTGCTGGGTATCAACCGCGACCAGATCCGCTACCGCATCGAGAAGTTCGGGTTGAAGTAGCCCGGCTCCCTGGAATCCCTTCGCGACAGGGCTTTGCGGCGCATCCATCAGAATTGGCACACTCGTTGCATTAGCACCCTCCACACGACTTTCGTGAGGAACGGGGGAAGCAATGAAGGCCAACGTCAACGACCGCGATCTCTTCGAGCAGCAGGCGCTGCCGCACCGCCAGTACCTTTTCGGGCAGGCCTACAGCTACACGCACAACCCGCACGAGGCGGACGACCTGGTGCAGGAGACGTTCGCCCGCGGCTTCGAAAAGTTCCACCAGTTCAAACGCGACACGAACATCAAGGCCTGGCTTTCGCGCATCCTGACGAACCTGTTCCTGAGCGACTGCCGCCGCCGCAAGCGCCGCCTGCAACCGGCTTCGATCCACGGGATGGAGGACGCCGTGGTGACGAAAACGGCGGAAGACGCGCAGCTTCACCTGGAAGAGATGTCGGCCGCCGACCTGGTGATCGACGAAGGCTTCCTGCAATCGATTGACGAGCGCCTGAAACGGGGGCTCGAGAACATGAGCAAGCGCTACCGTGACGCCTTTCTTTTGAACGCGATCGGCAACCTTTCCTACTCTGAGGTCGCCCGCAAATTGCGCATCCCCACCGGCACCGTGATGTCGCGGCTCCACCGCGCCCGCACGGCGATGCGCGAAGCGTTTGTCGCCTGAGCCGAGCAGCCTCAGGCACTTCATGAACGGACCGTGCGATGCGCGGTCCGTTTGCATTTCGCCCGTTTTCCAGTTAATTTGACCAAGAGACCATGTTATCCTTTTATGTGGCACGGTGGTTGCATGTACCACAGGGAAGCCGCGTGGCAAGATGCAGGACGCGGCACAAACGACTGACAACGCGGAGGGCACGATCATGATCTACATCGCAATCTGGCTGACACTCGCGTCGGCATGGCTCGGCTCATGGATCTGGGCATGGGCCATGGAAGCGCGCGACAAGAAGGCATTGGCCGCGCAGGCTATCCCGGTAGCGGAGCCGAAGGAAATCGCGGCAAAGCCCGAGCGACCGGTCGCCGCGGCAGCCTGATAGTCACCGCCAATCGCAAACGGAACCGGCCGAGGCCCCAGTGCCCCGGCCGGTTTCATTTGCGGAATCTCCCCCACCACTGCGGAACTTTCCCAATTCGCCATGCCACGCACACGCGAAATAGGCCTCGAAACGAATTGGCACACACGTTGCATTGTCCCTCCCGACTGTTGGGAAATTCAACTCAGGGAGAGAACTACGATGAAATTATCCGGGAACCGTACGGTCCGCAGGTTTGGAATCGCCGCACTGGCGCTCACGCTGGTCACGGGCGTGGCCATCGCGGGGTACCAGATCGTGCTGAACACCGCGATCGACCTTTCCGTCGCCCCCACCACGGGCAGCGACGGCGACAACGCCTTCAAGGGCAAGCTGATTTACCTGCAATATGAAACGGCGCCGAGCTCCGGCACCTACCAGGACGTGCTGATCAGCGTCTACGCCGATTCGCCTAACCCGTCCAACATGGTCTGGGACTACGACGGCAAAATGCGCCCGGCGCGCGACATCTTCGTCACGCGCTCGCTCGATAACGGCGCCACCTGGTCGCAGCCCGAAAACATCACCAACTTCACCAACGTCTTCAGCGCAACGGCCGACCCGGACGGCGTCGGCCCCCTCGGTCAGACGACCTACTGGGGTGACTGCGACAAACCGACACTGATGGGCACCACCCAGACAGGCAAGAACGCGCTGATCTTCTTCGGGGCCAAGTACGACCAGAGCAGCAGCGGCAACCAGAAGAAGGTCGCGTACGCGGAATTCGGCGGCGTCGAGGTTCCCTACGAGTGCGCCTACGTGGCCTGGACCAAGGACGCCGGCGCCACCTGGTCCCTGCAGCAGCTCAGCGACGGCACCCGCGACGTCAAGCAGACCAACGCCCACCAGACCGGCGCCGGCTTCGCGATGGTCTGGCAGGAAGACCCGCACGGTCTGCAGCCCGGCCAGGCGGAAGGCCCCGGCGACGGCGGCAGCGGCGCCAAGACCAGCCAGGGCACCGACATCTGGTACACCGCGGCGACACGCACCGCCATGAACGGCACCGGCTTCACCGGCTTCCCGGCCGGCGTACGCGTCACCGACAACTTCACCTCGCGTGACCAGGACAACCTGGAGTACGGTCCGGAACGCGCCTCACGGGCGAACGTAGCCATCATCGGCCAGAGCGCCGTAATCGCCTACGAGGAAACCAAGGCGCTGGAACAGTTCGACACCGGCAAGTACATCCGCTACCACGTGATCACGCCGTTCAGCCAGGTCACCACCAGCGAGACCGGCTTCGAATCTCACGCCTACGGTCTCACCAGTGACGTCACCAAGGGCCAGGGCTGGATCATCAGCGACCCCGCCGAGAACGCCCGCCGTGTCCGCATCGTCAACCAGGGAACACCGGGCCCGAACACCGGGCTGCTGTTCGCCTTCGTCTATCGCCAGGGTCTGTACGACCAGGGCGGCCCGGCCGACGTTATGGTGCGCTGCGGGCGCAAGGACAGTTTGGACGGCAACTCGACGGGGCTGCGCCCGGAAGACCTGCACCCCGGCATCAACTTCAGCAGCACGGCGACCTACCCGCTGCCGACAGGGCTCGCGACCGGCAGTGACCGCGAACTCGCCGCCGGCAACGCCAAGCCCCAGAACATGAGCAGCAGCCAGGGCCTGGCCGCGGACAGTGACGACGACAACATCGAGAACGCGCTCGCCCACCGCGGCGAGATCGACGGCGATGAATTCATCGTCGGCTACTCATGGACCCGCGACGGCACGCTCGCACGCTACACGGACCTGGAGAACTTCAACTTCTACATCCGTCGCAGCAACGACGGCGGGCAGACCTGGACCCAGCCGCGCAACATGACCAACCTGACCGACACCAAGATCAGCGTGCGTGAGCCGCGCATCGTGAAGACGCCCAAGAACATCAACCCGGCCACGCCGCAGGACACCGACGTCATCTTCATCGCCTGGGGCACCGAGCTGAACCAGTACGAACACCTGAAGGAACGCACCATCAACGAAAGCATCTACATCACCCGCACCACCGACAACGGGCTCAGCTGGGAGCCGACGCAGTTGCTCGCCGATGCGGTCGGCGACGAAGAGGACCAGGAATCACAGCTTCGCCCGGAACCGGAGGGCAAGGTTGTCCACGCCGTCTGGATGAACATGGACTCGGGCACCGGCGCCACCAACGTCATGTACAGCAAGGGCACCGAGGCGTTCTTCCAGGACAGCAAAGGAGGCGGTGACGACGACAGCAACTGCTCGACCGGCAGCGGCAACGGCGTATCGCTCATGATGCTGGCGGGACTGCTGGCACTGGCAGCCGTCGGAATCCGCAGCTTCCGCGTGGCGCGCAGGCAGGGCTAGTCATTGCAACAGAGACAGCCGGGGCCCCGCGCCCCGGCTGTTTTCATTGACCGGCGTTGCCACGGGGAATTGGCACTCCGTTCGCTTTAACCATCACCGGTTGAAAACCAATGAACCCGGAGTGCGGAGGGCAACGCCTGCCCGGGCACGGTTGCAGGCGCCTCCAGGCGGGACCATGGGCTAACGGGCATCAGGCCGTGGGCAGAATTCCGCACTGGTGGGAAAGAATCCGCACTCCGGACCAAACAGAGGTGGAAGAGGAGAAGACAATGAGACAGTGGGGCTATCTTGCGGTCTGGCTGCTGGGGGCGCTCGCCGCTCCGCTGCTCGGCGCCGCAACCATCACCTGGAGCGGCGCCGGCGACGGCGCCACCTGGAGCCAGGGAACCAACTGGGCCGGCAACACCGCGCCCGGCGCGAGCGACGTTGCCATGTTCGACGGCACGGTCGCACCGGCGACGGTCACCGGCGTATCCGGGACAATCCAGGCGCTGCAGGTTGACTCCGGCTCGAACGCCGACCTCGACATCACCTTTCAGCTCAACGGCAACCTGGTACTGACCGGCAACACCGGCGCGCTGTATCTCGGCTCCGGCGACGCGGTCGTGTTCGACAGCACCAGCGCCACCGTGCGCAACGTCGAGATCCAGGACGATCTCGACTCGGCCGGCGGCGGCGCCTCTTACACGTTCAACGCGGCGGCCACGCTGCACACCACGGCAGGCTGCTCCATCGTCGTGCGGGACAACACGACGCTTATCGTGCAGGGGCTGCTCTGGATCGAAGGCGCGACGGACTTCCAGGTCAACAACACCAGCGCCTCCTCAACCGTGACGTTCAACAACCTTGAACTTGCTGACTACTTCATGCCGGCCGACACAGGCGGCACGCCCTCGGTCACGATCGGCGGCGCCATCACCTACACGGCCGACAACTCCGCCTGGGACGACGGCAACGTAAACAACGACTTCATCGTCACGCTTGCCGGTTCGCTGGTTGACTTCAACAACCACAACGGGCTCGAGTTCGACTTCGACCAGTCCTCGGTGGTTGTCACGGGCAGCCCGGTGCTGCAGAACGTCTCCGGCATCACCAGCTGGAGCGAGCCGCCCCGTTTCAACTACCTGACGATCAGCGCCGGTGGCTCACTGACGCTTCCGGACGGGCTGCCCACGTCGCCCGCGCCTTACGTGAACAACAACCTCGTCGTCAACGGCACGCTGAACTTCGGCGACAACGACTTCGTCACTTACGGGACCGACGTGACCGTCGGCGCGAGCGGCAGCCTGCTTGCCGCAGGCTCGCCGGGCACGTTCACCATCCAGGGCAACGTCGTGTTCACCGGTACCTTCAGCATGCCGCTGAACGTCTACTGCTGGCAGGATTCCGTTGTAGCTCTCGGCTCCGACGTCACATTTGCGGGCAACGTCATCGTCAACGGCAGCGACTTCGGCGCCGACCAGGACGGCGGCACGACTTCGAACATGGCAACCCTTCGCTTCAACGGCAACTTCGCCACAACATCGAGCGGACGCCTTGCCGTAGGCGAGGGAAACCTGTACTTCGGCGGCAACATCGACCTCAGCGCGGCCGACGACCGCGTCATCGGGCCCAGCGGCGCCAACACCGACCCGACCGTGCATTTCACCGGCGGCACGCAATCGCTCGACTTCAGCACCGGCGGCAGCTACTTCATCTGCAACTCTGTGGCCTCCACCACGGTCGTCAACCAGAGCGGACGCCTGATCCTGGTCGGCGACATGAACCTGTCAGGCTCGAGCCAGCCCGACGTCTGGAACTCGGCCACGGGCGCGGAAATCCTGATCGGCGACGGCAGCTTCGGCGTGCAGGGAACGCTGACCGTGGGCAACGCCGACGCCAACTTCAACGGCATCTACCTGCTCGAAGTGGACAGCGGCAGCAGCATCTACGAGCACACCGAGTACGAGTTCACCCGCACGACCGGCGGCACCGGCGTGATCAACCTCGCCTGGTATCTCGAAGTCGAGGCCGACACCACGGACAACTCCGGCACCGGCGGCACCACCGTAGAGCAGGAGAAGGGCGGGGCCGTGCTGACCATCCGCGATTGCGAAGTCGTGCTGGACAAGACCGTCACCGACCCCGGCAACAGCAACGCGCCGATCGCCATCGTCATCCACGACGGCGAGTCCGACAGCATCGTGCCCGGGGCCGGCTCGCCGCCCGCACCCGCTGACTGGGAAGGCAACGGCGGCGAAGTGAAAATCGACGGAGCCACGGTACGCACGCCGTTCATTAAGGCCGGCGTGGCGAGCATGGTAATCGGCAACACCTCACCACCCGTCACCGACAACATGGGCGCGAAGCTTTCGACCGACAACGCCGCGACGCTCGACTTCAACCTGACGGGCACGGGTAACGGGCTGATCGCCGGGCACTACGCCCGCGTTGAACTGGTCGACACCACCTGCACCGGCGAGGGCTCGTACCAGATCGTTACGGTTCCGGAGACCAACTACACGGTCTTCTACAACTGCAGCATCGACAAGGGCCCCACCGGCGGCAACCCGAACGTGAAGATCTACATCGGCGGGCTGAACCTGTACCTGATCGGCAACACCTTCGCCGGGCTGAACGGCAGCGGCGTCTGGATTCGCCCGAACGCCACGGTGCGCGCATTCAACGACAACACCCTGACCGGCAACACCCAGTTCGGCGGCGGCACGATCTCGCACATCTCGCTGCAGGGGCTCGCCGCGGGCAGCATCGCCTACTGGGACAACAACCACTTCGACAACAGCGTCGGCACCGGCAGCGGCGGGCTGTTCGTGAACGTGATATCCGGCAGCAACCCGGTCCAGTTCCGCGTGCCGGCCGGCAGCACCAACGGATTCGGCGTGGTCGGCTACACCGTGACCGCCGCGCAGGCCGAGACCTTCGACAACGACGGCGCGACCGTCGGCACCGACGTCACCTGGAGCGATACCGCCAACGTCGTAACAGCCGCCGATGAAAGCAGCACCGGCCTCGCCGGCGTGATCAGCAGCAACAGCATCCTGCACCAGACGGCGCTGCTGTTCTCGCTGACCGGAACCACCGGCAACCACCTCGTCAACGGCATCGACGTGAACATCGACGCATCGGGCACCGTGCTCGGCAGCGGCGATCTGCAAAGCGCCACGCTGTTCGAGGATGCGAACCTGAACGGGCTCTACGACAGCGGCGAGGAAATCCTGGCCGGTACGCTGAACCAGGCGGTCGTAAGCGGCAGCGTCTCGTTCGACCTGTCGCCTTCGCCGCAGTTCCTGGCTTCCGGGGCAACCTTGCACTGGGGCGTTTCCGTGCGCTTTGCGGCGTCCGGCAACGGGCTTGCGGGCACGCTTTCGACCATGCTGCTTCCGGGCGGGGTTGTGCTGGGTACGCCGGCATCCGGCATCGTGCTGGGCCTGCCCGTGATCAATGATCTGCCCGTCACGGGGCCGGCCGTTTCCATGGCAATGGTGACCCAACCGGGCGGCGCGACGGCGGGGTCCGCATTCGGCACACAGCCGCAAGTTGAGCTGCTCGATGCCGGCGGCAACCGCGTGCTCGGCGACAACAGCACGCAGGTCAGCGCGACGATTTCCAACGACCCGGTCGGCGGCAGCATCCTGAGCGGCATGACGGCCGTAACCGTGCAAGATGGCGTCGCAACGTTCACCAATCTCAGCATCAACAACGCCGGCACCGGCTTTACGCTGCAGTTCGCGGCGACAGGCCTCGGGACCGTGACCAGCAATGCGTTTGACGTCGCGACCGCAAGCAGCAGCGGCGGAGGAGGCGGCGATGACGGCGGCTGCTCGACGGGAACAAGCCAGACGCCCATTGCAATGCTTGCGGCACTGGCTGCGTTGCTGCTGCTCACGGTGCGGCGACGCAGGAACGCTTGCTGACGCCGGGAAACACGGTGTTTCCTGGCAGGGGCCGGAGATCGCCCATCTCCGGCCCCGTCTTTTTTGCGCGTCCGTCTCACTCGATCAGGCGCAAGTGGAAACACCGAAAACAAAACGCCCGCAGAGGATCTCTGCGGGTCGGCTTCGGGGTTTGACGCCGGAACCCGTATTCCAAAGCACTTCCAAGGCACGCCACCGCGGCTTGCAACGCCGACATCGAGAATGCCGGCCCTTCTGGACCACCGGCGATGTCAGGGCTGCTCGTGCTTCACGGTGTCGAGCTTCATGGTTCAACCCAGGCACGGCTTATGCGACGTATATGGTCTTGACGTTGACGAACTCGCGGATGCCGAAGGCCGACAGTTCCCCTTCCTTCAGCGTCAGGCCTTTCTGCGCATCCTGAGCAGCCAGCGGCGCGGCGCAAAACAGAAAGAGCAAGAGAAACCAACGCGTGGCACAGGCAATCCTGCCTTTACCACGCGATCGATGCTCTTGCTGTTGCGTGTTCACGACACC
>JAGQRI010000410.1 GCA_020425515.1 Planctomycetota bacterium
AAGAAGCGACGCTCGAAAGCGTGCTGGACAAGGTCGCGGAAGTACCGCTCAAGCTGAACATGGAACTGCTGATCGTCGATGACGGTAGCAAGGACCGCACCGCCGAGATCGCGAAAGCCTGGGCCGACCGCAACAGCGACGAGCGCATCAGCGTCAAGGTCATCACCAAGGAGAACGGCGGCAAGGGAACGGCCGTGCGACGCGGGATTGATGAAAGCACGGGCGAGTACCTGATCATCCAGGATGCGGACCTCGAATACGACCCGAACGATTACATCAAGCTGCTCGAGCCGATGCTGGCGGGCGAGGCGGAGGTGGTCTACGGCAGCCGCATCACCGGCCCCGACAAGCCGGGCAGCCTGAAGTTTTATCTCGGCGGCAAGCTGGTGACGCTGGCGACGAACATCATCTACTGGGCGCACATCACCGACGAGCCCACCTGCTACAAGCTGTTCAAAGGCGACCTGATACGCGGCATCCCGTTGACCTGCACCGGCTTCGAGTTCTGCCCCGAGGTCACCGCCAAGGTGCTGAAACGCGGGCTGCGCATCGCCGAGGTGCCGATCCGCTACTTCCCGCGCAGTATCGAGGAAGGCAAGAAGATCCGCAGCTGGGACGGCGTGCTGGCAATCTGGGAGCTGCTCAAGTGGCGGTTCAAGAACTGAGCGACGCATCTGAACGCGAAGCGTCAGCGAGCGCTATGCCGGAATAAAGAGTCATAAAAGTACTAGCCTACCGCTCATTCTCGCACTAACTCCGCACGGCTTGTTCGTCCATGAGCCAAGGGCGCTCGCTTACGCTTCGCGTTCAGACTAGAATCCGTATATGCCCGACGAGCCCGAACAGGAAGACGCACCGGAAGAGCCGCACTTGCCGCTGACGGTGGACTCGCCCATCTTCTGGGCCGAGTACCTGATCGACCACAAGGCCCTGCGCGAGTTCTACGTTGAGCATGGCGTACACTGCTACGACTGCTGCGCCGCGGAAGTCGAGACCTTCGCCACCGGCGCGAAAGTCCACGAAGGCGGCCCCTACGGCGCCTTCGACCCCGAGAAGATCGTCGAAGGGCTCAACGAACTCGCCAAGAAACACCCGTTCGA
Source organism: Planctomycetota bacterium (assembly GCA_020425515.1). Lineage (GTDB taxonomy): Bacteria > Planctomycetota > UBA8742 > UBA2392 > UBA2392 > JACKID01. Next base: position 1,101 of record JAGQRI010000410.1, read on the forward strand.
CCCCGACACCTACGTCGAGCGAACCCTGCTGCGTAGAGTCGTCGACATCCTCTTCGGCTAATCACCCCTCCCGTGCCGATGCAGGGGTAACCACAAAAACACGAAGACACAAAAACGGCCAAAGCCCTTTTGTGATTTTGTGTTTTCGTGGTTCACACGCCCGTTTGCCTTCAGTGGCGAAACCCGGTAATCCTTGTGCATGGACCTTACGCCGCTGATTGAGCCGCTGGATGACGCCGTGCGCGTGGTGGGGCGTGTCGCGCCGGCGCTGTCGCGGCTCAAGCTCAGGCGCGTCATCGACCTGCTGAACCACTTCCCGCGCGCCTACAACCATCGCGTCAGCATCAGCCAGCTCAAGCCGGGCATGTACGCCAGCGTCACAGGCCACGTCGTCAGCGCCGAGAACAAGGCCACCAAACGCCGCCGCATGAAGCTGACCGAGGTGCTGGTCGAGGATTCATCCGGTACGATCAAAGCCGTGTTTTTCAACCAGCC
>JAGQRI010000085.1 GCA_020425515.1 Planctomycetota bacterium
GCGACCGGTAGGCGTGCCCCGATGGGTTGATGTCCAACCGGTCGCTTGCGCTCCCGGCTCCTGTTTTGTGTTTAGTTGCTCCAGGTGATCGTGCGGATGCTGTGCGGCGGCAGGATCATCTCATACGCGTTCTGGAAATTGCTCACGTTCTGCGTGGTCATGGTGACAATCTCGCTGGTGGTGTTGACGTCGTTGATGTCGTTGGGCTCGACGGCGTAGATGCTGGCGTTGGCCGACGGCGAGCCGGGCACGTTCAGGCGCACGCCCTGCTGCTGCGTCAGGCTCAGGTTCATCAGCACGATACCGTACTGGTTGCCGTTGCGGAACGCGAACGACTGCACGTACTTCATCTGCGTGGCGGCCCCTACGCCGTTGATGGCGCTCTGGGTCCAGCCGGGGTCGTCGCCGCTGTGCGTCGTAGTGATGGCATCGCCCATGATCGCCTTGTTGGTGCACTCGACGCCGATCCAGTTCGGCCTGCGAATGTCGTAGTGGTAAAGGTCGCGCAGCATGCCCCAGATGTGCACGTAGTCGTCCTGCCAGCTGCTGGTGCTCTGGAAACGGTAGGCGTAACCGCAGGCCAGGAAGGCGCACTGGTCACGGGCCTGCAGCTCGGTCAGGTAGACCAGCATGTGCAGCGGCAGGGCCAGCGCGCCGCTTGCGCCCTCGACGAACTTGTTGCGCGTCGTTGTCGGCAGCCCCGCATAGCTGCCGGTCGTGTGGTAGTTGATTTCGTAGATGTTCAGGTTCGTGCCGTTGCCGCCGTTCACGAGGTACTGCTTGCTCTGGTACATGCGCCCGCCGCTGTTCAGCGCATCGTAGTAGGGCTTGGCGAACAGCGGGTAGTACATCTCGGCGTCGGTGGCGAAGTTGGTCAGCTCGCCGAAATAGGGCGCGAGCGCCGTGCTGTTGTGGTCGTTGGCGTTGGCCTCGATCTCCTGCTGGCGGCCCGAGTAGCCGGCCTGCCCGCCGATGATGAAATCGAAGGTGCTCGCGTTGGCGGCGTACCAGCTGCTGCCTTTCATGAAGGCGAAGGCGCGGTCGGCCAGGAAGCCCAGACGCACGCCGCCGTTGACGCTCGCGCCGCCGAACGGGTCGCCGGTGGTGCCCGCGCCCCACAACTCGTTCCCCCACTCGAGGTGGATCTTGCCGAACACGCTGGTCCACGGCGCGGTCTGGCCCTGATTGATGCGGCGGGTGGCATAGGTGCCGCTGGTGCCGGCCAGGTACTCCATGAAGTTCAGCAGGTCGGTCTGGCTGGCGGTGGGCGGCATGACGATCCAGGGCTCGGCGTTGATGTAGTCGCAAAGCTCGAGGAAGTCGGGCACGCCGTAATTCCAGGTGCCGGGCGTGCTGCCGCTCGGCTTGTAGCCGCACGTCCCGCGGTCTTGCCAGCTCTTCGTCATGTTATCGAGCGTCTCGCCAAGCTGCCCCGCCCACCAGCGCAACACGCCGGGGGCGTAGTCCTGCAGGCGCCCGACGATGCGGTCGGCGTACATGGTCGGGTTGGTGGCTTCATCGACGCGGTACAGTTCGACCTCGTCGATCCAGACGTTGCCCGCGTTGCTGCCCGGGACGGTGACCGAGAAGATCAGCGCCGGCTTGTAGGTGCCGTTCGGCCACGGGTCCGGCGTCTGGTCGGTGCCGGCGGCTATGGTCTGGTCCTCTGTGTAGGTGGCCCAGCCGGTCGTCGCGTTGAAGGTGCGGTTGATGAACGTCGGGTTGTAGGGCGCGCCGCCGTCGCGGAACAGGCGCACCTGCACCTGGTCGCCGGCGTTGGCCGCGCGGATCTTGAGGCGCACGCGCCAGTCGCCCTCGACGACGATCAGCTTGTGGCTGCTCTGGTCGCCGTCACGCCAGCTTGTGTCCATCACGTAGCTGAAGTTCTCGCCGGCCGCGAGGCGCAGGCTCTGCGTGCCGCTGTACGGGTTGCTGGTGTCGGGCGTGCCGGTGCTGCCGTTCATGCCGTAGGCAGTGCCGGGGAACGCGCGGCGCGTGAACATCACGTCGCGGTCGTTGAGGCTCGTGTTGCCGTTGCTGCCTAGGTTGAAGTTGTAGTTGCTGCCCGCGTGCGTGAAGGCGGTGACGTTGCCGCTGGTGCCGGCACCGGGGCCGTAGGCGATTTCGTATTCCGCGCCGTCCCAGAAGCCCGCGGCCTGGTTGCCGGTGCTGGTGTTCCATTCGCGCGGCACGTAGTTGTCCGTGGTGGACACGCTGTCGGCCAGCCAGACGGTGCCCATCACGCCGGGCTCGAAGCCCGGGTTGGGAAGCTGGTTCTTGAGGATCTTGGAAGCGCCCCAGCGGTCCTGCCCGCCGAGGTTGATACCCAGGTGCTTTACGCCGCTGACGCGCACGGTGTTGCTGACGTCCACGTCCGTCACCGGCGTGCCGGAAGGGAAGCCGCTGGCGGCGATGACCACGCTGAACGGCTTGGAATCGCTCATCGAGCCGGTGGTGACGTCGATGGTGAAGTTATAGGTGCCGGCCGTGGTCGGCATGCCGCTGAGCGTCGTGGTGTAGGTGGTCGAGCCTGTGTCGAGCGTCAGCCCCGGCGGCAGCGTGCCGGTGCTGGACCAGGTGTAGGTGGCCGTGCTGGGCGAGGCGTCGATGCTGGCGTTGTAGCTCTGGTTGATCACGCCGCCGGGCAATGAGCCGGTCGTGATCTGCAGCCCGCTGCCGCTGCTTCCGCCACCGCCGCCGCTACCGCCGCCCGCGCAGGCAGCCAGAACGAGAGTCGCCAGAAAGCCGAACATCCAGACGCGTTTGCGCATGCTTCACCCAGTTTGCAATTGAACAGAATCGGGGTCCGCCTGTCTGAATGCGCGTGGTTGCCTGGGCGGGCCAACAATCTGCCCAAATCCGCTTAGCGTGTGCGTTTGGTGTAATGTGTGGCAGTGCGAGGCACAGACAATCTTGTCTGTGGTCGCGGCGGAGTTGCCGCGACGGATCGGGCTTCGCTCCGCTCACCCCCACAGGCAGGATTGCCTGTGCCACTCACTGCTTCCCTACGACCCGTCCGTGCGCTTGCCGGTGGAGGTCTTGTCCGGGAACGGCGGGTGAGTGTCGAGCGAGAACGCCTTGGCCGGCACCACCTGGCGCGGGATGATCTCTTCCTGCTGCTCGCCTTCGCCCTGGGTCGCGCGCCATTCGAGCACGCAGACCTCATGCTGGTTGTTCTCGAAGAACTGCATGCGGAAGCGGTAGACGCCCGGCACCAGATGCACGGTCGCCTTGTTCTCAGCCGGGGCCTGGCGGTGGTTGGCGTCGATCACCACGTTGTCGTCGAGCCACAACTTCATGCCGTCGTCGCTGCGGCAGATGAATTCGTAGTCGCCCTCCTGCTCGATGATCAGCCCGCCCAGCCACTCGATCACGAAAGTCTCGGCCGGGAAGGGCAGGTCAAAGTCGGCCGTGTCTTCAAAGTTGATCGTGCGATCCTTGCGCACCTTGAAGCAGGAAAGCGGCTGAAGGTCGGGTAACTCGTTCAGCCCAAACGCTTCGGGAATGTCGTACAGGTAGGCAACGAGCCCGCGGTTGATGACGTCTATAAGGAAAGGCTCGCTGGAAACGATGCTGATGCGTGCCACCAGTTTGCCCTCGCCTACACCATCCGGCATGGTCGACCGGCAATGCAATGTGCGCTCTGACTGCTCGACGAACACCGGGTCACCGTCGACCGTGTAGGCCAGCGGGATGCCATCAATCGTAACGGTCGGCTGAGCATCCCAGATCTCGGCCGGTCCATAGTCAGTGATGTCGAACGTAAACTCTTGTCCCACTCTCACAGAGGGCCGCAAAGGATCGGCATCATAAGGCTGCGCCGGGGGCTGCTCCCCCTCGGCCCAAACCGCCTTCACATTCAAAATCTCGGGCGGCTTCGGAGGCACAACCGGCGGGAAGTACATCTGAGGTAGAATTTCGGACTTCCGTAACACCGGAGTGTCGCCGCCCTCAAGCGCTATCCATCCGATCGTGCGAGTCCACTCAAACTGCAGATCAGCAGCACCTTCTGTGGCTGCCGCCATTTCGATTTCACAACCCAAGTACGAGCCCTGTGCCACCTCTAGCGAAAGTTTGCACGAGTACCCCTCTGCGGCCTGATCAAGCTGTCCAATGGCGACCTGACCATTCAGCGTAACTCGGAAAGGACTGCGACCTGAAATGCCAAACGTGCATTCGACAAACCCAGAGTGATTGGGCTTCATCGAGACTTTGCCAATGTAAGAATAGGTCGTGTACGGAATGCCAATACGTCCCGCCCACTTCACGGCGTAGGTCTTCAGCCCTGTGGGGACACCCAGGGAGTCCGGCGGATACTCAATGCGAGTTATGGCGGCATCACCCAGGACTCCTGTGTCAAAAACATCCGGCCCAAAATTCGACCAGCCCTTGAGGTCGTACCATTGAGCCAAAAGGCCAAACTGGGTCGTGACCTTGAAACCGTAGCTATTGCTGGGAATGTCAGTCGGCCCTGGCATCAAGCCGGCATCCATTGACGACAGCGGAGGCGAACCACCACCCCGCTTCAACTTGTAGACGATCACGTCGCCAGTCTGAGCACCAATCGGAACACGAACCTTGAGACGATCCGACGCCTTTTCCAGGACTGTGGCAGGTTGGCCTGCAAAAGTGACTTTGGGGTAAGCGTCCTTCAATCCGTCGCCGTAGTCGAAGTCGTCGTAAAGACCCTGGCCCTGAATGGTGATCTCGTCGCCGATTTCTCCTTCGGTCTGGCTTAGGCTGGTGATGATGGGCGCGTTGTCGCTCCACATCCATTCGGGGACCATCAGCATTTCGGGCGGGACTGGGATCGGCTTGGTCTGGCCTTCCGGCACCCACATGAAGTTGGCGGCGCACTTGGCCCAGTCGGCCACGTTGTTGTGCGCTTGCGCGAACTCGATGCGCAGCGGGTGCAGCCCGGGCTGCAGCGTCAGCACGGTGCTGACCTCGACGTAGCGCACCATGCCGTCCTGGAGCAGCACCGTCTCGCCGTCGAGCTCAACGCGCCCGCCGTTGTCCGCGCCCCAGAACAGCCAGTAGTCGCCCTGCTCGGGGATTACGAGGAAGCCGGTCCAGACGCCGGCGAAGTTCTCGAGCGAGATCGGCAGATCGGCAAACGATTCCTCGTCGGGGAAGTAGACCTGCCGGTCGATGCGCA
>JAGQRI010000086.1:0-12838 GCA_020425515.1 Planctomycetota bacterium
ACCGGCCCCGAGGGCGCCATATCCGTGTCGCACATGCCGTTGTAGCCGGCCTTCTCGACGTTGGCCTTTTCGCTTTCAGGCACCTGGCCGGCCGGGTGGAAGGTGATCAGGAACTCGGCGTTCTGGATCGGCGCGCCGTTGCCGTCGACGCACTGGAAAATCAGGTGCGTCGCGGCGCTGAGCGTGTAGGCCAGCGCGACCTCACCGTCGGCCGTCATCTCGCAGTTCTGCTCGACGGGTGAGACTGCCAGCTTCACGTAGTTCTCCGGCGACTCGACGCGCACATCGTACTGGCCCTCCGGCACGATGAAGTCGATGTGATCGCTCTGCTTGCCGGTCAGGTTGCCGTTGTAGGCGCGCTCGATGGTGCCGCTGCCGCGCGGGCGCAGGCGCACACGGTAGCGCGCCTCGCCGTTGCTGGGGTCCGGGGTCCCGCTGGCGCGATTGGCGGTGACGCGCAGGTGGCCGGTGTGGATGTCCAGGTCCTGGATGGTGTCACCGGAAACGCTGATCTCGGCCACGTAGGGCGCATGGAATTCGGCCGACTCAGCCACCAGGAACCACTGCCCCTCGAATACGTTCTGCCACACGAACTTGTTGCCCTCGGTTGTGGAGGGCGGGCGGTACTGGAAATCCAGCACGCTCTTGCGCAGGGTGACTGACGTGAACTCCGCCTCCTTGCCGCCGAGTGTGAGGGTAACGCGCAGGTTGCCCAGCTTGCTCGGGTTGCGCGGCAGGACGCTTTCGTTGTCGGGGTCCGCGGGCTGCAGCTCTACGTCTTCCTGCGAAATCCCCCCCTCGGGTGCAACGGTGGATGAACCCTCATAGCGCACATCGTCACGCTTGGCGGCGAACACAACCGTCGTGGACTGGCCCTTCGGCAGGGTCAGCTTGATCATGCCGCCCGCGGCGGTGCGCTGACGCATGCGTGTTGGCGCGACGATGCCGGCATTCCGGATCGGCGTGGAGTTATCGGTGTTGTACTCATGGAACCGCCCCTGGGTGCTCGTGTCTTCGTTGCCCTGGCGGTCGATGCGCAACTCGACTTCGTCGGGCGAGGTGGTATCCGGGAAACGGATGAAGAACTCGACCTGGGCGTACTCAAGTGTATCGAGGACGAGCGAGATGCTCTTGACGTCCGTCTCGCCTTGCAGGCGTACGGTTTCCTCAATCGGCTTGTAATTCGTCGCCAGTGAACGCACGCGGTACTCGCCGGGATACAGGTTCGAGAACCGGAAGCGCCCTCGTTGTTCCGGTATCGCCTGCGGTTGCGAAGGCACAAAGTGCCAGCCCAGCGGCCCGGATTTCACGTCCAGCGCCAGCAGCGCGAACGGCAGGACAACGCCGCGTGAATCCGAAACGGACACCTCGATGGCGCAGTGCGGCTGCTCGACGTCGGCGAGTTGTTCGATTTCGTCCACCCGCCCCTCGGGCAGTTTGCGGACTTCGCCGGGCTGGATGTGCGGCAGCGGCTCGGTGTCCGTGCCGTGCGGATTGATCACGCGCGGGTCGCCGTTTTCGGGGCCGCTTTCATTGCTCCGGGGCGGCGTGTGCCTGACGCTGCCGGAGTGTTCCTTGTGGCCCTCGCCGCGGGGGGTGCGGGTGCGTTTGCCGGCCGACAGCGGGCCGGAACCGTCGCCGCCTTCCGCCATGTTGCCGGCGTCCGCCGTGCGCGGCATGACGGGCGCGCTGCCCGGTGCGGTTACAAAACCGACGGCAAGACCGAACACCGCCGCCAGCAGCAACGCTGCGACAACGATCACGGGGAATGAGTTCAACCGGTCCTGCAGCCTCATCGGTCCTCCGGGGCTTATTATAGCCCCTTGTGCCAGTCTTTCTAACGCTTGAGCGGGCGGGTCGTCTAAATTGGACTTAATCAATCCACTTTTTTCGTCGAAAAGTACACCAGTCGGGGACCAATTGGTACGATTCAGGCGTGTGGGGGGCGACCGCATCAACGCGGAGCCCGAAATGACTGGCGTAAGGACCGAAATGGGCCACAACAAATATACCGGCGACCTGCGTGACGTGACGCAGTACAAGGCCGGCAACGTAGAGATCAACATCGCCAAGCACAGCGGTTACTGCTGGGGCGTTGACCGGGCGTACGAGCAGACGGTCGCGACGGCGAATACCAAGGAGGGGCCCGTCTACACGTTCGGCCCGTTGATCCACAACCCGCAGACAATCGACCTGCTGAACAGCAAGTACGGCGTGAACTTCATTGAGGAAGTGGAAGACGACCGCGCGGCAGTAGGCAGCACGGTAATCATCCGCACCCACGGCGTTCCGCCCGAAGTGCAGGAACAGTTCAAGGCCAAGGGCGCCGACGTGATCGACGCCACCTGCCCGTACGTGCGCGTGACCCAGAACTACGCGCAACTGCTGCACAAGCAGAAGTACCACGTGGTGATCATCGGCGACCCCTACCACCCTGAGGTGATCAGCATTCTCGCCTATGCCAAGGGCGAGGGCACGGTCATCAAGGGCATGCAGGACATCGACAAGATCCCCAAGAACAAGCGGCGCCTCGGCGTGGTGGTGCAGAGCACGCTGATCCTGAAGAAGGTGAACGAGATCGTGAACGCGCTGCTGGCGCGGGCGCAGGAAGTGCGCGTCTTCAACACGATCTGTTACGTGACCACCGAGCGCCAGGAAGACGCCCAGACCATCGCCAGCCAGAACGACCACGTGATCGTGATCGGCGGCAAGGCCAGCAGCAACACCAAGAAGCTCGCCATCGTGGCGGAAAGCTACGGGGCGAAGGCGCAATTGATCGAGAAGCCGGCCGACATCAATTTCGACGAATTGAAAGAGGCCAAGCGCATCGGCATCCTCGCCGGTGCAAGCACGCCGAACTGGCTGATCGACCAGGCCCGCGACGTGCTGATCGAACACTTCAGCGCCGTCGGCGTGAACTGACCAAGGATCGTTTTCATGAAAACAGCCGCCCCCGAGGCGGCTGTTTTTGCTTTCCGGCCGCGGCTTGTGTTCCAACGTTGTTTCGCCCCGCGCCCGGTCTAACATCCGCGCCATGGGGCAAGCGTTTCACACACTCAGCGTTGAGCAGTCCCTGGCCGGGCTGGGCTCGTCGCTGGACGGGCTGAGCGTCGCCGAGGCGCGGGCACGCCTGCAACGGGACGGGCGCAACGAGCTTCCCCCACCGAAGCGCACTTCCTGGATCATCATCCTGCTGCGCCAGTTTGCCGGCCCGTTGATCGCCGTGCTGATCGCCGCCGCCGTGGTGTCGGTGTTCCTGAACGAGCCGGGCGACGCCGCGTTCATCGGCATCGTGCTGGTGTTCAACGCGCTGATCGGGTTCTTCCAGGAAGTAAAGGCCGAGCGCGAGATCATCCGCCTGTTTGCCTTGATGCGCACGACCGCCCGCGTCGAGCGCGAAGATGAACTGCGCGAAGTCGACGCCGCCGAGCTTGTGGCCGGCGACGTCGTCTGGCTCGAAAGCGGCGCGCGCGTGCCGGCCGACATGCGCATCGTCCAGGAACGGGACGTCACCGTCGACGAAGCCGCGTTGACGGGCGAAAGCCTGCCGGTCAGCAAAACGACCGCGCCGCTGGCAAACGCTGACGCCATCCCGGCCGAGCGGACCAACATGCTGTTCGCGGGCACAAGCGTCACGCGCGGGCGGGCCATCGGGCTGGTTACGGCAACCGGCGTGCGCACCGAACTGGGCGAAGTCGCCCGCGAGCTGGAAACCACCCGCCGCGGCAAGCCGCCGCTGGTGATGCGGATCGAGAAGCTGAGCAAGCAGGTCGCCGTCGGCACGGTGGTGGGCTGCCTGCTGGTGTTCGGCGTCGGCGTGGCGCGCGGTTTCCCGGTGGCCGAGACGTTCCTGATGGGCGTCGCGCTTGCCGTCGCCGCAATCCCGGAAGGCCTGCCGGTGGCAATCACGCTGGCGCTGGCGGTCGGGCTGAAACGCATGGCCTCGCGCGGCGTGCTGGTGCGGCGGCTGGAGGCCGTGGAGGGGCTGGGCTCGTGCACCGTGATCTGCACGGACAAAACCGGCACGCTCACGATGAACCAGTTGACCGTCAACCGCATCGCCACGGCGAGCGCTTTGCATGAGGTCAGCGGCGCCGGCTACTCGCTCGATGGCGAAGTGCGCCCGCTGGAAGGCGAAGGCAACGACGCAGCTGTAGAAGCGCTGGTGCGCAGCGCCTGTTTCGCAAACGAAGCAACGCTCGCGCGGGACGAGCACAGTGGCGACGTTCACGTCTCCGGCGACCCGACCGACGTCGCCGTGCTGGTGGCCGGGCGCAAACTCGGCGTAAGACGCGAGCATCTGATCGAGCATTCGCCCGAAGTCGCGGTGCTGCCGTTTGAAAGCGAGCGACAGTTCGCGGCCAGCTACGTCCGCGACGACGACGGCGGCGTGGTCGTACACGTGAAAGGCGCGCCGGAGCGCATACTGGCAATGTGCACTGATGCCCTCGGCCCGGACGGCAGCAGCCGCAAGCTCGACGCGGAAGCGATGCGCACGCGCCTGCAGGATCTGTCATCGCAAGGGCTGCGCGTGCTGGGCGTCGCGCGCGGCAAGGCCCACGGCGAGATAGCCGGCAGCGACGTGCCAGAGCCGCCGCACGACCTGACATTCCTGGGCCTTATCGCGATGCGCGACGCGCCGAGACTGGAAGCGAAGCAAGCCATTCAAGCCTGCCACGACGCCAGCGTGCGCATCATCGTCGCGACGGGCGACCACGCGCTGACGGCCGCAGCGGTCGCGCGGGAGCTCGGCATTGTCGGTGAAGACGCAAAGGTGCTGACGGGCCACGACGTCGAAAAGATGACCGACAAAGAGTTCGAACAGGCCGTGCGGGAAGTCAGCGTGTTCGCGCGCGTTACGCCGATCCACAAGCTGCGCCTGGTCAGGACGCTCGAGGCGCAGGGCGAGCTGGTTGCCATGACCGGCGACGGCGCCAACGATGCCGGCGCGTTGAAAGCGGCCCACATCGGCGTGGCAATGGGTCTGCGCGGCACGGACGTCGCCAAGGAAGCCGCGCGCGTGGTGATCACCGACGACAACTTCGCAAGCATCGTCGCGGGTATCGAGGAAGGGCGCATCGTCCACGACAACGTGCGCAACGTGGTGGCCCTGCTGGTAATGACCGGCGTCGGCGAAGTGCTGGCCATCCTGCTGACCATCCTGATGGGCCTGCCGATGCCGATGACGGCCGTGCAGCTTTTGTGGGCGAACCTCGCGACGGAGGGCTTGCAGGTGATCGGGCTGGCGCTCGAGCCGGGGGCGCACGGCATCCTGAAGCGGGCGCCGCGCCCGCCCGATGAGCGAATCTTCAACGGGCTGATGCTCCAGCGCACGCTGATCGTGTCGCTCGTGGTCGGCGGCTCGATCGCGGGCAGCTACTGGTACCTGCTGAAGGTTGCCGGCTACTCGCAATTCGCGGCGAGCAACCTGGTGCTGCTGTTGCTGGTACTGATCGAGAACGTGCACATCGGCAACTGCCGCGACGAGCATCGCTCGGGCTTCGTGAACTCGCCGCTGCGCAACCCGTGGCTGCTGGGCGCGGCGCTGCTGGCGCAAGGCGTGCACCTGCTGGCGATGAACTGGGGCCCGACGCAGGAACTGCTCAACCTCGAACCGGTACACTTCATGACCTGGCTGGCGATGTTCGGGATCAGCCTCAGCGTGTTCGCCGCGGTCGAGTTGCACAAGCTGTGGCTGTGGTGGCGCGAGTCCGCTAAACGCCGTACATGAGCTTGCCGGCCACGACCGCGCCGCTGCCGAGCATGGCGACGATGTTCGCGCTGATCAGCACCCAATTGCGCAGCACCAGCCCGTAGGCGAACCAGCTTGCAACGGCCCAGAAGGCGACAACGAACGCGGACAGGCTGACGTCGTTCGCGCTGCGGCGGGTAAAGATCTCCCACGCCTGGATGTAGAAGAACAGGTTGCCGCCGATCCCCACGACGTACATGTACCGCTGAAACCAGCGCGGGGGGCGCTTCGGCAACTCGGCGGCGTCGCTCATCAGAACTCTAGGTAGAAACCGATGCGCATGCGCAGGCTCTGCCCGGCGGCGCGGTTGGGGTCCTGGTTGCTGGCGCGCCCGAAGCCGTTCAGCTCGTAGTTCTCGCGCTCGGTGATGGTGAACTCGCCGAAGGCCGTGATCGTCGGGAAGACGCGCACCGCCAGCGAAAGTTCCCAGCCCTTGATGTTGGTGTTGCGCACCTCACTGTTGAACTCGGGGATCGTGGCGTCGGCTTCAATGTAGAAGTAGTGGAAAGCGAACAGGAAATCCCAGCGGTTCTCGAACTGCTCCATGCCCCAGCTTACGCCGGCATCGAAGGCCTGGTCGTTGCGCTCGGAGGTTCCTTCAAACTGAGGCTTGGCCTGGAAGTTGTACAGCCCGTGAAACCACGCCTTCACGCGCGCGCGCCGCGTGCGCAGGATGATGATCTCGCCGTAGGCCTCTCCGACCAGAAAACCGGACTGCACCAGCCCATCGCTGCCCAGCACGTTGGTAGTCTGGTCGAGGTAGCCGGTGCCTAGGTTGCTGGCGATGCCTTCCTCGCCGTCGAACCAGTGCAGGCCCGCCACCAGCCGGAACTCGACCTCGCTGTTCACTTCCGGCGCGATGGTGCCCTCCGGCGTGAGCACAGGCTGCTCGAACGGCGCCAGGTCAAGCCGGAATTGCCCGCCGACATAGATCGGCTGCACCTCGGCCGTGGGCGTCGGCAGCCCCAGGTTGTTCTGCGCGAGGTAGCCCTGCACGCCCAGCACCTGGATGCGCGGGATCACGCGCTGCATGGCGTCGGGCAGGAAGCGGTCGAAGCGCACGCTCTCGCTCAGTCCCTGGAAGTGGTAGTCGCGGTCGAACAGGATTTCGGTGCCAGTGAACGGCGTCGGGAACCTGCCGGCCGTGGCCTGGAAGGTACGGCTGATGTCGAGGTCGATCAGGAAGCGGTCGAAGGAAACACCCACGCGCGACCCGTAGCCCGGGAACGGCAGCCACGAAAGCGTCGGCGCCGGGCGCCCCATCATGTCGAGCACCGAGGTCGTGAAACGCGTGTCGTAGCGCAGGCGCAGTTCGTCTTCGTCGTAGGCGGTGCCGAACACGCCGACGTGCAGGCGGAACTCGGGACGGTTGAAAGTCTCGGTCTGGCTTTCGAACAGCATGTGGTAGCGCAGCCCGATGTCGCCGTAAAGCTGGACAAGCGTCTTCTTGCGCAACTCGGTGTCGAGGGCCTCGCGCTCGCGGTCTTCGACGCGGCTGCGCAGGTTTGCCAGCTCGGCCTCGAGGCGCTCGATGCGCGCCAGCAGGTCTTCATCGGTAGGTTTGGGTGTGTCCTGCGCGAGCAGCGGCGCGGCGCAAACCAGCACGGCCAGCAGTACGAGGAAGAATCGGATCACGCCGCCCACTTCATCAGTACCCACACGAACAGGGCGCCGAGGGCGAACGTCACCCCCGCGATCCCGGCCAGCGTCGGCCACAGCATTTCCTGGGTCCAGCCTTCCCATATTTCCTTCTCGGCGGGTGCGACGCGGGACCGCTCCGATGCCGGCAGCACCACCGTTGCCGTGCGGCGACTATCCAGCACCTCCCACAGGCGGTCAAGGTCGGAGGCGAGTCTTGAACTGGCGGCCGCCGGGCGCGGCGCCTCAGGCTCGTGTTCGGGTTCGTGCTCCATGGGCGCGCGGGCGCTGTGACGGCGCGAGTGCTTGGCGACTTGTACGCTATCGTCGTCTTCTTCCTCGCGGTCGCGCTCGAGCAGTTCGCGCCAGCGCCCGGACGCGGCGACGAACAGGTCCATGTCGTCGGCTTCTTCGTCAGCTTCAGCGTGATCGTGGACGGTCTTGCCGTTGCCCCCGGCTTCTTCGTGGCCGTTGGACGGCGCGCCGGGCTGGCGGCGCGAAACTTCATCCAGCAGCTCGGTCAGTGAAATCGGCTGGCTGCGGGCCGCGCGCTCGATGTCGGAAATGATCTCGCCGATCGCGCTGGTCGGCACACGGTTCGGTGAGCGCCGCGACGGGGCCGGTTCAGCTTTCGCTGCTTCCGCCGGTTGGCGAATCCCGGTCTTCGGCTCAACCGGCAGTTCTTCCAGGTCGGTGCCGGCGTGGTCGTCCACGGAATCGTAAGCGCTCGTGGTTTCCGGGACGCTCGCAACCGGGCGGCTGCTGATTTCCGCGCGGCGGGCGCTAAGCGCGACGAGATCGGTGCGCGATTGCTCCGAGGCTTCACGAAGCTTCACCGCCACGGCCTCGGCCTGCTCGATCAGCCGCAGGGTTTCCTCGCGTTCCAGTTTCAGGCGCTGCGACAGGGAATCGGTAATGCGCTTGACGCGCTCGCTGGATGCCGCGGCGGCGACGGCCGGTTCGCGCCTTGCGGCAACCTTGCGCGGCGGTGCGGGCAGCGGCTCTTCGTAGACCGTTCCGAACTCGTCCGTATCGCGCCGCTCGCGGGCTTCGGTCTCGCGCTTGACCTTCTCCGTGATGCGGGGTTCATCCGCGTGATAGGCGCCGTCACCCGCGGGCAGGTCGATCGCCGCTTCTTCGTCGACGGTGTCGTCGCCGTCCTGCTCGTCTTCGCCGTCACCGAGCAGCGACGGTTCGTACTCGGGCCCAGGCTCGAAACCGGCGTCGAACTCGCTTTCGAGTTCTGCGTCGGCCTGGATTTCCGGCACGATGCGCTCGGACGGCCCCGGGGCCAGCTTGTGCTGGAAGTCGGTGTGGACCTGCGACGGCGTGGGCAGCGGCTCCGGTTTTGACCGGGGCTCGCGGCGCGTTTCGTTCGATTTCGCGCTTTCGGTCTGGTAGTCGGCGCTGGTTTCGCCGCTTGAACCCGCGCCCGGCGGCAACCCTTCCTGCGCCGGCTGAAGCTCGGCCGTCGTGTCGCCGGTGTGGCCGTCCTTCTTGGCGAGGATTTCGGCAACGTAGAAACGCTGCGTGTCCTTGCCCGAGGCGACCTTCTCGTCCGCCAGGGGTTCAAGACCTTGCGGCTCGGCGCCTTGCGCCGCGGCTTTCTCGACCGCGGCCTGTTCCTTGTCGAGCTTGTCGGTGCCTTCCGGCTGGGGCAGCGGCGGCGGGCGGCGGTCGTCCTCTTTGAACCTGTCGGTCTCGCGGCGGTCGGCGTCCTCGATATCAGCCTCGGCCTGCAGCTCGCGCGGCAACACGATCCGTGTTTCGTCTTCAGACCCGAGGGGGGACAGCTCGGCGGCGGGCGCGAGTTCCTGGATCGGCCCCGGCTTGAGTGTGTCGGTGTCGGACTCGTCCTCGCTGAACAGGTCGGGCACCGACGGCTCGCCTGCGTCCTCCGGATTGAGACCCAGCGGCTGCGCACTGTTTACCACCTTCGGCGAGATCGTCGGGAAGCCGCCGGAGGCTTTCTTCTGTTCCTGGAAGCTCTGCGTCTGGTTGTAGAAGTTCACCGTATCGCGCACGACCGCGTTCGGGTCGGCGGCACGGGGGTCGACGTCACGGCGCGGCTCGACCTTGTTGGTAATCTTTTCACCATCGACGTCCCGGCGACCGGGATGGATCGCCGTCAGGTCCTCGTCTTCGGGCGTCGACATGCGGATCTTGTCGGTAATACGCCCGTCTTCATCGTCGTCGTCGAAGTCCACGCCGTCCCAACTGCCTTCCGCGGGCGGCGAAAACGCCTCGGCTATCAGCATGCCGGTATCGGACGAATCCGCCGGCGCCAGCGCCTCGGCCTCCTGCCGTGCGGGCAACTCGTCGGTGTGCGGGCTGACAGTCGGCAGCCCTGTGGCACGGTCGAGGATGTCGGTGTCGTCGTCCTCATCCTCGTCGTCGTCCGATGTGTCGAGTTCGGGCGAAGTGAGGTCGGGAACGCTGTCCAGCAATTCCGGCTCGTCCTCCGCGTGCAGCGTATCGGCAGACGGCTCGAACGTGACGGGCTCGAGCTCGGACGTTTCGCCGTTGGAGGGCTCCAGCGGCGCCGGGCTGAGCAGTTCCGGCTGCATCGGCTCGGGCTCGAAGGCGGGCTCCGGTATCAGGTCGTCCTGTGCGAACCCGTTGTCGAACAGGGTGTCCGAGCCGTTGTCATCGTGCCGCCCGTTTCCGCCCGGCGCGGGGGCGACTTCCGTGTCGCTGCTGCGGGTCGGCACTTCAGTCTGGTTGCGGGGAATCTCGGTCGAGCTGCCGTTGCCGTTGCCGGAAACGCTGTCGAGGTATGTGCCGTCATCCAGCGACTTCATCTGGCCCGAACCCTCGAGAAAACGGGCCAAGGCCGAGCCATACTCGGCCTGTTCACCGGGGAAGTGCCCGGTGAGGTCTGATCGCTTCGCTTTTCCCAAGTCACGCGGCATGGCAACCAAAAAACAAACCAACCCGCAGTATACCGATAATTGCAGCGCCAAGTGCGCAAGATTTGTGCGGGATGCGGTTTACGGGCTCAGCCAGGTTAACTCGCCTTCGCGCGTGATGGCGCGTCGCCCTTGCGCCCCCGCGTGCACCGTTCTTACCGCATAGCCGGAATCCGCGTCCGGGGCGAGTTCCAGCCCGACGGGCGGCTTGGCGGCGTAGTCGGCCCAGCCCTTCCGCCCCTCCGGCGAAGTCGGATCACAGACTTCGGCGGGCTGCCAGGAAAGTTCTTCCAGCCGCCGTGGCCAGCGCCCGGAACTGCGCAAAAAGTCACCGGCACGGCGCTGGAGCAGCTCCAGCCGCTTGTCGCGCAAATCCGCCAGGCGTTCCTGCATCGTGGACGCCGAACCCTCGATCAGCGCCCAACCCTTATTGTCACGCCCGAGGCGAATGGCGGCGAGCTCGCCGTCTGGGCGCAGCAGGCGGAATTCAGCGCCGGTCCAGCGCACGTCGAGCAAAGCAGACACGTCCAGCCCCCAGCGCGCGAAGCCGGTCGGCAGGGCGTTGCCGGGGTCGTCGAACCTCGTCATGCGGGGGCCGACGGCCAGCTTTTCGTCGGCCAGTTCGGGCCCGGCTTGCAGATCGGTCACGCCGTCGCGATCGAGCCCATAGCGCAGGCGAAACCCGCGGCCTTCCAGCACGCCCCACAGGCTCGCGTGCATGGCGGCGCAACCGGGCGGCAACGGCGGCAGATCGACGCCCGACGCCAGGTCGAGGGGCTGCGGGCCTGACTCGTAGTAGTTGCGGTTGTTGGCGCGACGGGCATAGACGCTGGACCCGCCGGACAACACGTCCGTCGCCAGGGCCTGGCTGCCGAAACCAAGCGCCTTGGCGAGCGCCGCGTCGTCACCGTCCTGCATGGCGGCAAGCGCTCGTTTCAGGTCATGCTCGCGCTTGGCGGCGCCGAGGGCGACCAACCAGGCCTCGGGATCGAGGCGCTCTGACAGCCCGGAAGCGCGCCGGGCCAACCCCTTGCCCTTGCCGAGGTCGCTGCGCAGGCGCGCGACGTCGCCGGTGCGCATGGCGAGGATGGCGGATTCAAGGCTGCGCGGCTCGGGCGGCGCGGGGCGGTCGGGCGGGCTGCAGGCGGTTAAAGCGGACAGCACGAGGATCGCCGAGGCGAACACCCGTGCTGTATTCAAATCCCGCATGCCTACTTCGCGGCCAGCTTCTTGAGGCGCGACTTGATGCGGTTGGCGCGCTGCGTGGGAATCACGTTGCGCTTGGCGGCCTTGTCGAGCTTGGACTCGACGGCGGCCATGAGCTTGTCGGCGCCATCCTGCTTCTTGGCGACCGCGACGCGGTACGACTTGATGTGCGTGCGCAGGTCGGACCGCACGGTGCGGTTGTGCAGGCGCTGTTTTTCCGCCTGCCGGATGCGCTTCTTGGCCTGGTTCGTGTGTGCCATTGCTTCCTCGAGCCTTTCAGTCAGGCGGAGAAGTGTAGTTTAAACCGGTACCCCCGCAACGGGGGATTCGAAAATTGGGTTAGTTGCGCTCGGCTTTGGCTGCGGCGCGGCGGCGGGCGATTTCTTCCTTGTCGAGCTTGCGGGTATCCTCGACTTCGCGCCAGGCGCGCTCGAACTCCTTGACGAGCTCGGCGTCCTGGTCGCTGAGCCGCTGCTTCACGTCCTTGAGCTCGGTCTCGGCCTGTTCGGGCTCGCCCATCTGGGCCAGGCAGCGCGCCATCAGCAGGCGGACCTCGGCGATTTCGCGGGCCGAGTCGTTGCGCCCCTCGAGTGCCTTTTGAAACAGGGCGTAGGCCTTCGACCAACGCCCTGTCTCGAATTCGTCTTTGCCCTTCTCGATGTCGCCCACTGGTTTCCCGTCTAGGCCGCGTCGCCGCCCTTGAGCCGCTCGATGCGTTTTTCGACGTCGCGGAACTCCATGTCCTGCATGAACAGTTCGCGGAACTTGTCGAGCGCGCCGTCGACGTCGCCCTTCTTTTCCATCAGCTCGGCTTCGAAGTACATCAGGTCCTTGTGCAGATCTTCGTCGCCTTCCGTGAGCTGCTTCTCGACCTGCTGGAAGGCCATCTCCGCCATCTCGATCCGGCCCATAGTCAGCAGGCACTGGCCCATCATCATGCCGGCCTTCTTTGAGTACTTGGGGCTCTTGACCGCTTTCTGGAACTGCTTGAACGCCTCGTTCTTGTCGCCGGAGTTGAACAGCGCCTGCCCGTAGTGAAAACGCTTCTCCAGGTCGGTCGGGGCCGCCTCGACCTGCCGCCCGTACTCGACCAACTGGAATTTCTTCTTTTCCTCGCGGAACTCATCGGCTTTCGCCTTGTAGGCCGCGGCCTTGGGCGGGTCGGCCTGGGCCTTCTTGAGGCACAACTGGATCATGCCGTCGAAGTAGGCGTTCTTGTACTTGGCCGCGAGGGTGCCCACGTCGTCGGCGCTCGGGTCCAGCTTGAGGAAGGCGCTCAGCCTGTCGTAGGCTTCGTTGAACTTCTTGCGCTTGGCCAGGATCTCGCCGACGG
>JAGQRI010000086.1:12891-14333 GCA_020425515.1 Planctomycetota bacterium
ATCAGCATGTCGGCGTCGTCTTCGGTCAACTGGCCGGAACGCATTTTCTCGAGCAGGTTGGCCTCGTCGCGGTTGCGGACCAGGTCGTAGGACGACTTGGCGCCGGCCACGTTGGCGTTGTAGGTCTTGGCCGCCAGTTCCTTCTGCAGGACCTTGATCTGCTTGTCGTTCGGCGCGAGCCGCGCGGCGCGGGCGAGAATCTTGGTGGCCTCATCGGCCTTGCCGGTTTCGCCGTACTCCTTGGCCAGCAGCATCAGCAGCGCCGGGGCCTGCTTGTCACTCTTGAGGTCGCCCGCCTTGGCCGCGAACTCGAGCACGGCGCAGGCCGCGTCGTGATGGTTCAATGCGGCCAGCGTCTCGGCAACGCGCAGGTTGTACTTGATGCTCTTGGGGTCTTTCTCGACCAGCTTCTCGGTTTCCACCAGCAGCTTTTCCGGGTGCTTGGAAACCGCAATGGTCTTCAGACCGCCCATGCCCCAGCTTTTCGGATAGCCTTGCGCGTCGTACTTGCGAATCAGCGCGAGCCGGTAGTTGCGGCGCGCGTCAGCGTTGCCCGGGTCGGCCTCCATGGCTGACTGATACATCTGGATCGCGTAGTCGTAGTTGCGCTTCTTGAGCGCTTCGTCAGCCTTCGCAATGAATTTACTTACATCCGCCATAGGGCATCCTTTGGGGGGCTGCTCCCGAGTTAATTGTGTTTCCGGACTATTTATTGTGTCCATTGGCGTTGGCTTGTGCAAGCCCGGGCCACGGCTTGTGTGACGAGTTAAAGCCGCTAAAATTGGGCATTCTGAGGCGAAAGGCTGACTGCGTGTTCAAGATCGTCAAATATCCCGACCCCGTCCTGACCACTCCGGCGGAACCCGTGACCGAATTCGGCCCGAGGCTGGAGCAAATCGTCGAGGAGATGTTCCTCACGATGTACCAGGAACGCGGCGTGGGGCTGGCGGCGCCGCAGGTCGGCATCAGCAAGCGGATCTTTGTCGTCAACTGCGCCGAGGACCAGCCGCCGGAAGGCGAGATCGCCCTGATCAACCCGGAAATCGTCAGCGTCGAGGGCGAGCAATGGGGCGACGAGGGCTGCCTGTCGTTCCCCGGCATGTTCGCCAAGAAGATGCGCCCGATGAAGGTCACCATGCGCGCGCAGAACGTGAAGGGCGAGTGGTTCGAAGTCACTGGCGAGAAGCTGCTGGCCCGCGCCCTGCTGCATGAGCGCGACCACCTCGACGGCAACCTGTTCGTGCAGGACCTGGAGCCGGCCGAGTTCGTGAAGCTGCGCAAAGACCTCGAGACCATGAAGCGGAACTACAAGCGCTCGCACGCGCGGGCGTAGCTCACCACACCAGCTTCGCGCAATCCATCACCGTGCCCTCGACGCAGGTCTTCGCGTAGCGGAAGCCGTGCTCGTTGTCGGCCTTCAGCTTCGCGACGCAGCCGTTACA
>JAGQRI010000087.1 GCA_020425515.1 Planctomycetota bacterium
CACCACGCTGTACTCGTGCCTCAACTTCATGAACAGCCCGAACATCAAGATCATCACCACCGAGGACCCGGTCGAGTACGACCTGCCGGGCGTCATGCAGTGCCAGGTGAATGAGGACGTCGGTCTGACCTACGGGGCCGCGCTGCGCAGCATCCTGCGCCAGGACCCGGACATGATCCTGGTCGGCGAAATCCGCGACCGTGAGACCGGCGGCATCGCCGTTGAGGCGGCGCTCACCGGCCACTTGGTGCTGTCCACCCTGCACACCAACGACGCACCCAGCGCCACCACCCGTATGCTCGACCTCGGGCTGGAGCACTTCCTGATCGCCGCGACGCTCGAGGCCATCATCGCCCAGCGCCTGGTGCGCAAGATCTGCAACAACTGCAAGGAATACTACGAGCCCGAGGCGGAGCAGGCGATGGAACTGGGCCTGCGCCCGGAGGCGATCGCCGGCAAGAAGTTCGCCTTCGGCAAGGGCTGCTCGCGCTGCAACAGCACCGGCTACAAGGGTCGCATGGCGCTGTACGAGATGTTCCGCATCAACGACGAGATCAAGCAGATGATCATGGACGAGGCCAACGTCGCGACCCTGCGTGAGGCCGGGCGGCGCCACGGCATGCGCACGCTGCGCGAATCGGGGCAGCTCGCGATCTACGACTGCAGCACCAGCGTCGACGAAGTCATGCGCGAAACCATGGTGCTTGAGTAGCACGAAAGGCAATGACCAATAGCCAATTACCAATGACCAATGCGGCACAGGCGGTACCATTGGTAATTGGCTATTGGTCATTGGTCATTTGCTTCACTGAGCGGAGCACCAGCATTGTCAACCAGCGCCAACCAGTCGGCGAACTACGGCCCCCGCGTCCTTGCGGTGACGGGGCTGTCGTTGACCGCGTTGACCATCGCCGGCGCGGTGCTGCGTTACTTCCTGGACGACGCGCTCTGGACGCTGATCTGGTTTGCCGTCGCGATCGGCGGACTGGTCGGTTTCGCCACCAATTGGGTCGCGATCAAGATGCTGTTTCACCCTCGCGTGCGCATTTTCGGCGTACAGGGCGTGGTGCCGTCGCGGCGGCTCGAGCTCGCCCGCAGCGTCGGCGAAACCCTTGAGGAACACCTGATCAGCGGCGACCGCATGCACAAGCTGCTGGTCGGCAGCGGCGCGATCGACGAGGCCATGGGCAAACTGGCCAAGCACCTGCCGAAGCTGCTGGAAGACCCCGAATCGCGCGAGCTGGTCACACGCGAGGTCACCGGCACCATCCAGGAAACCATGGGCGACGTAATGGTCGCCGCCAAGGCCAAGCTGAAAGAAAAAGCCCGCAGCAACTTCAGCGCGATCCTCGCCGGCAGCACCGCGACTGCATCATTGGGCCCGCTGGCCGGCGTGATGGCGGCGGGCGCGGTCAAAAGCGGCATGCTCGACAACATGGTCGAGAAGCTGATCGACAACATGGCCGACGAGCTGCGCAAGGACGGCGGCGTGGACGGCGCGGCCAAGGGCATCGTCAAGGCCCTGCCCGAGCGCGCCGAGCAGATCCTCGCCGATGAGGGGCTGCGCGGCAAGCTGACCGAGCTGTTTGAAGGCATGGCCTCGGACCTCGTCAACGCGGTGGACGTGGCCGGGCTGGTTGAGCAGGAATTGCTGGGGCGCGACGAAAGCGACCTCGAAAGCCTGATCGACCGCGTCGCCGCCAATGAACTGACGTTCATCCAGGTGGCCGGCGGCGGGCTCGGCATGATCGCCGGGTTGTCGTGGCTCTGGCCGTGGCTGCTGCTGCCGATCGGCGGCGTGTTCCTGCTGATGGTGCAGGTCGCAAGGATCGCCGAAAAGAAACACGCCGAAAAGCGCCGCATTGAGCGCGAGGGCGAGAAGTTCGCCGACGCCGTGGTCCAGCCGGCCGAAGACCAGCCCGAGCTGCCCGCGCCGCAAGACAAACCCGAGCAGTTGCCCGCGCCCGAAGAGGAAGCGGTCACCGCCAGCACCGACAAGGTGGATTAGCGAGTTTTCAGTATCTGTCCCCAGAAACAACAGACACGTGGCACAGACAATCTTGTCTGTGGTCGCGGCGACTTCGCCGCGACGTTTTGGGCCTCGCTTCGCTCAGCCCCACAGGCAGGATTGCCTGTGCCACGCGATTCAGCCACTTCGCTCACCCACCCCGACGACGCATCCAGAGCCATGCCCCGGCGCTGCCGGTCGCTACGACGCCCGCCACGGCCATGATGATCCAGACCAGCGGCGGCGTGCTGCGCTCCGGCGGCGCTTTCAGCCTGCTGCGGAACTGCTCGTAGGCTTCCGGGCCGTAGGCGGTCAGGTCGTCGAACCAGGCTTCCACCCGGGCATTGCGCCTGTGGCTGTCACAGCCGAGCCCGAGCGCCATCACCTCCGGCGGCGCCTCGCCGTAGATCGCGCGGTAGTCGGCCGCGATGTCCCGCACCTCGCTGCACCACTCATTCTCGGCGCCCGGCGGACGCAGGTTCATCACCACGATGCGCCCCTCGCCGAAGGCGGCGTCCACGCCCTCGTTCCCCTCCAGCCCGCCGCCGAACGTGTAACACAACGCGCGCGCGGGCGGCGTGACGCCGGTGTAGTCCTCGACCTTCCTGCGCCACGCGAGCGCCGCCGGCCCCGCGCCCTGCCAGCCGGAATCGAAACCGACCAGCAGCCGCGCCGGGAAGTTGTCGAACTCGGGCGACAGCGGTGTCGAGTTCTCGAACGTTCTCGAGACGCGCCAGCGCCAGCTCAGCAACGGCTCGGCCTTCGGGTCGTAGCGCACGCCGCGCCACAGCAGCCCCGCGCTGGAATCGCTGACAAGGTGCATCTCGCCCGCAGCATCGTACGCAAGCGGATGCACCGAACCATCGACCTCGTAATAGTGCCAGTCATCGGCGGTGTCGAAGCTGTCGATCACGCGCCCGGCCACCGGCGCGGAAGCCGGCGACTCCAGCTTCGCCGAGTCGACCACGTGACGCGACTGCGTAGCCGAACAGCCGGCCAATACAAGGAAGAAGATGAAGGCCATCCGCCGCATCGCCGCAGTCTAACAATCCGGTCGGCTTAGCCACGAAAACACACAAGCACCAAAGACATGCGCTATCCGGTTTCGTGTTTTCGTGGTTACTTCCCGGCCGGCAAGACTTCACCCAGATAGCGCAGCAGGTTGCCGCTGAAGATCTTGCCGATCACCTGCTCGCTGACGCCGCGGCGGTGCAGGGCGCGCTCGAGGTTGGGCAGGTCGCCTACGTGCCGCAGGTCGGCGCAGGCGTCATTGAAACCGTCGAAGTCGCCGCCGAGCCCGACGTGATCCTCGCCGCATACGTTGACAGCGTGCTGCAGGTGGTCGGCGATGTGCTCGACCGTGGCGGGCTCGTGGCCCGGCTCCAGGGCGTCTTTCAGCAGGTGTTCCGGGTAGAAGTCGATACCGACGAATCCGCCGCGCTCGCCGATTGCGCGCAGCATGGCGTCGTCCGCGTTGCGCACAATGTCGACGTAGCGCCGCACGCCAACGTGGCTGATGCAGGGCGGACGCGTCACGCAATTCATCACGTCGTCGAAAGCCGGCTGCGGCAGATGTGCGCAGTCCACGGCCATGCCCAGGTGTTCCATGCGGGCGATCAGCTGCCGCCCGAATTCGCTCAGCCCTGTCCTCGGGTCGGGCACCCCGCAGCCGTCGGCCACCTCGTTGGCGTGGTTGTGCACCAGACCGATACCGCGTACGCCCAGCCTGAAGAATTCGTCCACCAGCCCGATCTCGCCCCGCACCGGCGACGCCCCCTCCAGCCACGGGATGAGGCCGGTGGGGCCGTCGCCCAGCCCCGCCAGGTCCTCGCGCGTGCGCACGCGTCTAAATGCGTCCGGGTAGCGCTCGGCCCAGGAATCGAGCGTGGAAATAATCCGCCGGGCGAAATCCTCAGCGGGCTTGCCGGAATAACGCTTCGGTGTGAACACCGAGCACACCTGCAGCAGTTGCCCGACGTCGCGCATGCGCGGCACGTTGACGTGAAGCCCGCCGTCGCGCATGAGCGGATCAAGATCCTCAAGCGTGATGCGGAAGAAGGTGTCGGCATGGGCGTCGGCGTACTGCATGGGTCCCCCGGTGGCATACTGGCCCGTAACTTCATCGGGCTTCCGGCAGCCTGAACTGTAGCCTTGCGCCCTACTTGCCCTATAATCCCGCGATGCTTCGAACCCTGCTGATTTTGTCCATCCTTCTGTCCGCCGCGAGCCTCGCGGCCCAGAGCGACTACGGCATCCAGGTCCGGACAGGCGTCGGCGATGTCGTCACGGCCCCGTATACCCGCGTTTCGGTCCAGATCGCGCGCGGCGACTCGCGCCCCTTCGTGGGACGCGTGGTCGTTGAGACCAGCAGCAACATGTTCTTCAGCCGCCGGCGCCGCCCGCAGCAGGACGACGGCGAAATCGTCATCATGCAGGACGTCACCCTCGGCGAAGGCACCATGACCGGCGTGGTCAACCTGGACGTGCCGGTCGGCGTGATGCTGAACATCGACGTCCGCCTCGAGCGCCAGGTCACCGGCGACTACTACGAAACCGTGGCCGAGCAGCAGGACGCGCCCCCGGTAGTCGGCGACGAGCGCCGCCTGGTCGGCTTCGTTACCTCGGCGCGCCTCAAGGCCGCGCAGCGCTTTCTGTTCTTCCAGGCCGTGGAGATTCCCGTCGCGGAACTGCCGGACAGTTGGAAGTCCCTGGCCGGCTTCGACGCCATCGTGCTGAACGACGACCGGCTTTCGCGCGCGCAGTCGCAGGCGCTGGTCGATTACATGACGGCCGGCGGCACGGTGATCATCTCCCCGTCCTCGGCGGGCAGCTTCAACCCAGAGACGCCGGCGGGCTCGCTGCTGCGGATTCCGTCCACGGCGGGCACGAAGACGGTCACGCTGAACGAGTACGTCGACCTGCTGACCGGCGAGTTGCAGGTTTCGGGCTTCAACAACCCTGTGAACACGCCCATGCCGCGCGGGCCGAACAACCAGTCGCCCGGCCAACCGCCCGCCAACGCGCCCGAGGAAAGCCAGCCAGAAGAAGGCCAGCCTGACGAAGCAACCATCCCGGCGGTGGAGCAGCCTTCTTCGCTGATTGAGCCGTCCAAAGATTCGCCGATGAAAATCTGGCTCGAATCCGGGCGCGCCAAGCCCGTGCAGGGCACCGGCGGGCTGGTCAGCATCGCGCGCGTCGGCGCCGGCAACCTGGTGCTGCTGCACACGGATATATCGAGCCCGCCTTTCGTGACCTCGGAAAACGTCCCGACCACCGCGGCCGTCAAGCTGCTCGACCTGGCCATGAAGCCGGTCTCCGAGCGCAGCGGGCGCACCCCCATGCGCATGCTGATGGACCCGGACGTGCGCGACGCCGTCGACATCGCCGGCCACCGCATCCCCGGGCGCGACGTGCTGGTGATCGTGCTGTTGCTGTACGTCGCGATCGCCGGCGTGGGCATGTTCATCGTCGCCCGCAAGATCCGGAAGCCCGAACTTTACCCGGCCACCCTGCTGGTTGCGGCGCTGGTCAGCGTGGGGCTGGTGTTCGGCATCGGCGAGTTGTTCAAGCGCAGCGGCGACAGGGTCAAGGCCGTACGTGTGCTGGTCAGCGACGAGACCACCAGCCGCAACGCCCTGTTCACGATCGGCTGCGCCTACGCCATGGAAGGCGAGAACTACCACTTCGTGAATTCGCGCAAGACCGTGATGATGCCCGCCAAGCTGGAAATGAACTCGGCGGGCCCGCGCGGCATGCCGGGCGACCCGCAGAACTTCACCACCACCTTCACCACCGGCGAGGCCGAGACGACGGTGACCGAGCTCGACCGCTGGCAGAACGTTTTCTTCATCGAGCGCGAGCCCGCGAACCTCGAGGATTTCTCGATCGAGGTCACGGCCATGGAAGGCGGCATCTACGAGGTCAGCAACAACACGTCGCACGAGCTGCGGGCGTGCGTGCTGCTGGTCGGCGACGCCCCGCAGGCGGGCGCCGGGCGCGTGCCGATCTGCCATTGGCACTACGCCTCGCGCATGGGCCCCAAAGGCGGGCCGGATTCCAGCCTGACCTTCACCGACAGCACGAAACTTTCCGACGACGTGGACGCGCTGGCGAACAAGGTCGCCGACGACACGGAGGAACTCGAGCTCAGCGCCATGGGCGCGCTTTTCTCGATCGACCCGAGCGACAAGATGATGATGGCCATCAGCCTGGCCGACCTCGAGTCGCGCCTGTTCGACGCGGGCATGCTGCCCGGCGCGGGTGAGTTCCTGCTGGTCGCGCTGCTGCCGCAGGACGCACTCAGCGGCAGTTCACTCGGCGCCCAAGGCGTCGAAGAAGACGACATCGGCCAGGTCAACCTGTGGATGGTACGCGGCGGCGTCGAAGGCCGTTGATCCCCGGCAAATCGCAATTTCCTGAAGCCCCGGGCCGTTAGTATGGGACCGATGGCGAAATACCTGCTCATTATCGTGCTGCTGCTGGCCGGTGCGCTGAATGCCCGCGACGTCAACGTGCAGGGCGTTGCGGCCAGCGACGCCGACGTGGCGCGCCTGACCGCGCAGATCGAGCCGGCGTTTTCGATCGTCGAAAAGGAAACCGGGTTGAGCGACGACGAAGGGCTGACGCTGATCGTCGCCGGCGGCTCGAAGGGTTTCGCCGAGCTGGCGGCGCGCGACGGCGTCGGCATGAACGCCGAGGGCGTGCTCGGCTACGCGATGCCCGGCGCGCGCAAGATCGTGCTGAACATGAGCGGCATCCGCGAGCGGCAGATGGAGCCGATCGGCGTGCTGCGGCACGAGATCGCCCACCTGGTAATGGGCGCCAGCCTGCGCGTCGCGCACCCGTTGTGGTTCGAGGAAGGCGTCGCCCAGTACGTCGAGTCGATGGCGCTGAACGAGTTGCGCGAAAGCGCCGGCGCCACACCGTTCGTCGATTTCGAAGGGCTGGATGACCTGAACGCCGCCCTGCGCGAAGAAGCCCGCGCCGGCGCGGCCTACATCGAGGCACGCGAGGTAATCCGCCTGATCGTCGAAACCTACGGCGACCGCGCGTTCCGCAAACTGATGCAGGCGCTGGCCGGCGGCGAAGGCCCGTTCGCGAAGGCCTTCGAAACCGCCACCGGGCAGGCGCTCAGCGAATTCGATGCGCTGTGGCTGAAAGACTACAAGGCGCGCGCCAATGACCGCACGGCGAGTTTCTTCGGGCGAAACTTCTGGTGGATCCTGCTGGGGCTGACGGCGCTGCTGCTGCCGGCGTTCCTGGTGCTGCTGAAACTGCGCGGGCGAAGCCAGGTGAAGCAGTGGGAAGAAACCGAGAAGTACTTCCCCAGCGACCCGGCCTGGTCCTACCACGACGACGAACTCGACAGCTTCACGCCAGAAGACCCCGACGCGTGGAAACGTTGAGTTCGGCGACCCCGGGCCTGCGACCTCTGACCACCGATTGCGTTGGCGCGGCGCGGGGTTATGTGCTATCTGTGTGCCGCCTTTTTCGGACCCCAGGTGTGCATGCCACTGGCGCAGGCCAACACAACCGACGTCCTTGACTGGTTGCGCGATCAGCTGTTCGCACCGAACGGCGCACTCGTACTGGCCTTCCTGTTCATAGCGGCATTGGTCGTCGCGCGCCTCTCAAGCAGTCTCAAGTACCTCCCCAAGGTTACCGCTTACCTGCTGGTCGGGCTGGTCGCCGGGCCGTACGCCGCGGGGCTGATCAGCAAGGACTTCCTGTCCGAGATGCAGGTGGTCAAGGAGATGGGGCTGTCGCTGATCGTGTTCCTGGTCGGCACGGAGCTCACGCTGAAGACACTCGGCTCGGTCAGCCGCTCGGCCAACCGCGTTGCGCTTGTCGAAATCGTCCTGACGTTCACGCTTGTGGCCGCGGGCGTTACCGGCGTGACGCTGGCGCTCGGCGGCGACTGGCGGCTGGGGCTGATCCTTGCCTGCTTTGCGGTCGCCACGGCGCCGGCCGCCACGCTTGCCGTGGTCCGCGAATACAACGCCGACGGCCCCGTCGCCCGGCACATCAAGGCGGCCGTGGCGCGCAACGACGTGGTGGCGCTGATCCTGTTCGGCGTGGTGTCGGTGTTCATCTTCGACGTGCCGGAGGGCAAGACGCTGCTGACCGGCAACGTCGCCGCCAGCCTGCAGTGGGCGCTGCTGCCGTTCCCGATCGGCGCGCTGGTCGGCGTCGGGCTGGCGTACCTGGAAACTCTCGAAGAGAAAGACCCGCTGCGCATGCTGCTCGCGCTGGGCGGGCTGATGACCTGCATCGGCATGGCGAACCTGGTCGACTGCAGCGAGATTTTGACCGTGCTGGTGGCGGGCTTCTGCTACGGCAACAGCACGATCAAGGGCGCGCCGCTGCGCGACCAGATGCGCACGCTGGAAATCCCGTTCTATGTCATCTTCTTCATCCTCAGCGGCGCCAAGCTGGACGTGCGTGCGCTGGCGGCGCTGGGCGCGATCGGCTTCACCTTCCTGGTGCTGCGCACGGTGGGCAAGACGCTCGGCCCGTGGCTCGGCGCGCGCTGGGCGAAGCTGCCGAAAGCCCACGCGAAGATGCTCTCCTATTCGCTGCTGTCACAAAGCGCCATCGCCATCGCCATCGCGACCGTGCTGACGAATCGCGAGCACCCATTGGCGTCACAGGTGATGGCCCTGGTGCTGGGCTCGGTGCTGGTGTTCGAGGTGGCCGGGCCGATCCTGGTGAAGGTCGCGGTGATCCGCAGCGGCGAGGTCAGCATCGTGGACGCGGTGAAGCACAAAGAGCGTATTGCTTCGGGCAACCAGTTCGTTGCCGTGATCACTGAGTTCCTGAGCCACCTGGGACTGCGCAAGTCAAAGAAAGAACGGCAGCTTGGCGACATGGTGATCAAGAAGACGCAGGCGCTGCCGATGGACGCGAGCTTCGAGAAGATCACCAAGTTCATCGAAACGTACCAGCACGACAGCTTCCCGATCGTCGACAAGGACGGCTTCTACGTCGGCTTCATCAGCTTCAACGAAATCAAGGACGCCGGCTTCGACCCGGTCATGAAAGACCTGGTGCGCGCCGCCGACCTGATCACCTCCGCGGTCGCCGTGGACCTCGATGACGACGACATCGACAGCGCCTACGTGAAGCTGCGCGACCTGCCCAACACCGCCCTGCCCGTGGTCAAGCACGCCGACGACGGCAAGCGCCTGCTGGTCGGCGCCATCACCCAGCGCGAGCTGCTGCAGGCCTACATGGAAGCGCACAAAGGCGGCGCCTAGGCTTGCGGCGCCCGCGCGTGTAACCTCGCCCCCTGCTTTCGCAACGGGGATTCTGTGGGGAACCCGAACACCGTCTGTCTCGTATTGCTTGCCGCCGTGCTGTTCGGCGCGGTCGCACATGCGCAGGACAAGGACCGCAACGTCAGCTTCGACGTCTTCCTGTTCAACCAGGAGGACGACGGCGGCAACGAGATCTTCAACGAGGAATTCACCTACGTCGGCGCCCGCGCGGCCGCGAAGTTCAAGGTCACCAACATCCTGACGCTGCGCCCGACAGCGATCATCTCGACCATCGAACCCGGGCGCGCGGTCGACGCGCCGGATACCATCACCAACGCGAACTCCAAGATCACCAACGCCACCACGGCCTCGGCCTCGGCGACGAACGTGACGCTGTCCTGCGTGGCGGACATCAGACCCGAGGACTCCGACTGGACCTGCAGCCCGGGCGCGTACTTCGCGTACCAGCCGACCTACGTCTCGCGCGGGCTGGACTTCGCCGCGAAGGGCGAGCTGGCCGGCGGTGACTTCACGCCATTCTTCAGCTACGGCTTGCGCTGGGACTCGCTGACGGGCGGCAACCTGCGGCTGGCCGGCATCTTCGGCGGGAAGCTGAAGGGCGCCGACATCGACGACGGCTTCGACCGCAAGCTGCGCAACCGTGTGACGCACAACCTGCAGTTCGGCTTCACGCAGGTGCTTTCGCCCGAGTGGCTGATCGGCGCGAGCCTGCAGTACACGCGACAGGACGGCTATCTCGCCACGCCCAACGAGCAGGTAACGCTGTACAGCGGCGACACGCCGGTACTGTTCAGCGACGAGCGCCTGCCGAACTCGCGCAATCGCCTGCAGTTGAACTTCCGGGTTCGCTACTCGCCGCTGCTGTTTTTCTCGCTGGGGATGGACCACAGCGCGTACCTGGATGACTGGAGCGTCCAGAACTACGCGATTGAGCCCAACCTGCAGGGCAGCTTCGGCATCCCCGAGGCCCGCTGGCACCTGTGGTACCGCTTCGCCTACCAGGACGGCACGCGCTTTCACCGCAACAAGCCGGGGAAGGCGTACAAGTTCCAGACCGACGACCCGGACCTCGGCACCTTCCGCACCCACAACGGCGGCGCGGTATTCACGTTCGATATGCCGGAAACGCAGGGGTATCGCTGGTTGCTGACAGTCAGCGCCAACGCGATGTACCGCACGGACGGAATCTGGGGCTACGGATTTCTGGTTGGTTCCGAGTTCGGGTGGTAAACTTGTAGCGCCATCGAATTTGTGGATTGTGCGTTTTGTATCGTTGGCTCGTTGTGTAAGAGTCGTTGCAAACCCAATCCCTGCCTGAGCTTTTTGCGATTTCGACCCCACCGTTGTACCCTTTAGGCGTCGCATCAGTCTGTGGATAATCGTCGCGGTCGCCACCCGCGTCAGCCAGTTGGCCCTAAATGCTGGTCCTGGGAATCAACGCCTACCACGCGGACGCCGCCGCTGCCCTATTTGCGGACGGCGTGTTGGTTGCTGCCGTGGAAGAAGAGCGGCTCAGCCGGATCAAACATTGTGCAGGGTTCCCCGCGCTGGCCGTCGCCGAGGTGCTTCGCATTGGCGGCGTCAGCGTGCAGGACCTGGACGAAATCGCCGTCGCCCGCGACAGCACGGCCAACCTGCGCAAACGGCTCGCCTACATCGTCAAGAATTTCCGACGCACCACCAAGGTGGCGGGCAAACGCCTGAAGGACCGCGCCGGGCTGAAAGACCTCGACGTGCAGGTGGCCGAGGCCTGCGGGCTTTCGCCCGACAAGCTGAAAGCGCCGATCCGCCGCGTCGAGCACCACCTGGCCCACGCCGCCAGCAGCTTCCTGGCCAGCCCGTTCGAGCGCGCGGCCATACTCACACTCGACGGCTTCGGCGACTTCGCCAGCGCGTTCTGGGGCGTCGGTGAAGGCAGCAGCATCAAGGCGCTGGGGCGCGTCACGTACCCGCACAGCCTGGGTATCCTGTACACGGCCGTCTGCCAGTTCATCGGCTTCGACCGTTACGGCGACGAGGGCAAAGTGATGGGGCTCGCGCCCTACGGCGAGGCGGCCTACGCCGACTTCTTCGAGAAGCTGGTGAAGTTCACCGACGACGGCTTTGAGCTGGACCTGAAGTTCTTCAACCACCACACCGAGGGCGTCGAGACCGGCAGCGACGAGTACGGCAGCCCCAGTTTCGCCCCGCTGTACACGCGCAAGTGGATCGACCAGTTCGGCGAAGCCCGCACCAACGGCGCGGAGCTCACCCAGCGCGACAAGGATCTCGCCGCCAGCCTGCAGCAGCGGCTCGAGCAGGCCTT
The DNA here is from genome assembly GCA_020425515.1 of Planctomycetota bacterium. GTDB lineage: Bacteria > Planctomycetota > UBA8742 > UBA2392 > UBA2392 > JACKID01. The sequence continues at coordinate 11,591 of JAGQRI010000087.1, forward strand.
CGTCCACCTCGCGAACCTCGTGCGGCGCCGCACCGGCTTGACCGGCCTGTGCCTCGCGGGCGGCGTAACGCTGAACGGCGTCGCGAACGGCAAGCTGCTTGAACTGACCGATTTCAAGCACATCTACGTCCAGCCCGCCGCCGGGGACGATGGCACGGCGCTGGGCGCCGCGGCCTGGCAGTCGGCCCGGGCGGGGCAGCCGCGCTTTGAAATGAAACACGCCTATTGGGGCAGCAGTTTCAGCGACGACGAGATCCGGCGCGAGCTGGAAGAGACCGGCGGCGCGCAGGTTCGGCAACTCGACGACGCCGAGTTATTCGATGAAACCGCGAAGCTGATCGCCGACGGCAACGTGGTCGGCTGGTTCCAGGGCGCCATGGAGTGGGGCCCGCGCGCGCTGGGCAACCGCAGCATCGTCGCGCACCCCGGGCACCCGCGCATGAAGGAAATCCTGAACGCGCGTATCAAGCAGCGCGAGCCGTTCCGCCCGTTCGCGCCCAGCATCAAGGCCGAGCGCCTGTCCGACTACTTCGAAAGCGGCCACGAGTCGCCGTTCATGCTGATGGTCTACCGCAC
>JAGQRI010000088.1 GCA_020425515.1 Planctomycetota bacterium
CCCAGAACTGGTTGTAGAGCGGCGTTTCGATCACCGCCCGCCCGTCCTTCAACAGTTGAATCTTCACGTCGGACGACTCCGACCACTCGTCGATCACTTCACGCGCGACCTGCTTGCTGAAACGCACTGAAAGCCGGTCCTTGGGCGAGCCGTGGAACAGTGACTCCATCCTGCCCAGCTTGCGCTTCTTCGGCGGCGCCTCGTCGAAGTACAGGTCCACCAGCCGCGCCTCGCGGACGCGGTCGAGCCGGAAATGCCGCGTGTCCTCAGCCAGCGAACAGTACGCGTACAGGTAAAAGTGCGCGCCGATTTCGAGCACCGCGAACGGGTGAACCTTGCGCGTACCGAGCCGCGCCCGGTGGGCCGAGTAGTATTCGATTTCAACCAACTGCTGGTCTTCCACGGCCTGCGACAACAACCCGATCATGCTGCGCATGCGGTCGGTCTGGCGCGGCGTGACGAACCCCTTGGCGGCGTCGGCCAACAGCTCGTGGACGCGCCCGTGCAGCGCTTCGCGCAAGGCCTGCGTCATGGCGTCGATCTGCCGGGTTGTCTCGGCGTCGGCCCCGCGGCTGAAATGCTCCAGCGCGTATTTCAAGGCCAGCGCTTCCTGGGGCGTGAAATTCAACGGGCGCGCGAAGTGATTGGCGAAGTTGACCTTCAACCGCGCGCTGTCGCCCTGCCCGTGCAACGCGTAGTGGAAGTAGTCGCTGGGCGTGTAGGGCGGCACGCCGCACATGATCAGGCGGTCGAGGTCGTCGAGCAGTTTTTTCGGCGTGCGGTGCGTGGCCTTGGCGGCGTCGCGCAGCGGCATGCCCTCGTTGGCGACGAGAAAACTGACCAGGCTTACGAGGTCGGCGACGTCGCTCATCGTGACCTCCCTTCCAGCGTTTTCAGCGAGGCCTTAAGCCGCTTCACCACCAGCTCGCGCAACTCCGGCGGGCGCTGCACTTCCCAGTGGCCGGGAAACTCGCCCAGGTAGCGCAGCAGCTCTTCAGGATAGGCCTGCGGCAGGTGCAGCGTGACCGAGCCGTCCTTGCGCTGTTTGATCTCGTAGATGCCGGCGAACTCGTTCTCGACCACGAAGGCGACCTCGGCGTCGAAGCGGATTCGCACGTCCTTGAAGGCGTTGTCGCCGCGCCCGAACACCTCGGTGCTGAAGGCGCTCTCGGCGTCGAAATCGGTTGGCACGTCGTATTCAGGCGCCTTTTCGCGCGGGCTGAACAGGCTGACCGCGCCGCGGATGCGCGACAGGCGGAAGGTGCGCACGCCCTTGCGCCCGACGTCGTAGCCGACCAGGTACCAGCCGCCGCGCCGCGAAACCAGTCCGTAGGGGGCGACCGCGCGGGTCTCCGCGCCTTTGCGCCCGCGCGCCTCGTAGCTGAATTTGACGCGCCGGCGCTCCAGCAGCGCCTCGCCGATCACGGCCAGGCGGTTGCTCTCGGCGGGGCGGCGGTTCAAGGAGCGCCTCACGAACGTGCGCGGCAACTCGGCCGGCAGCCCGCCTCGTCCCGCGCCTGCCTGCAGCTTCAGCAGCGCGCTGGACAGGTGTTTCCCGAAAGGCCCGGCGTCGTCGTGTTCGAGGTACGACATGCCGATGCGGAACATCAGCAGGCGCTGCTCGGGCGTGAGCGGGAGTGAGGGCAGCAGGCAGGCGCCGCGGTCGATTTCGTAGTGGGGGCGGGTGCCGTCGGTTTCGCGCCGTACTTTCAGCCCTGTGTCTTCAAGGGCTTTCAGGTCGCGCTCGAAGCGTTTCTGCCGCGAGCGCAAGGCCGTGGCTTCGTCGTTGTAGCCCTCAATGCGCGCGATTTCATGCCACGTCAGCGGCGCGCGCGCCCTGAGCAGCGTGCTGAGCAGGTTAAGCTGGCGTTCGGTCGGCCCAATCGATATCGACACGACAATCCCCCCGCGCGGAGTGTAACACCACCCGCGACACGCCAGAGCATACAAGGGCGTGCGACAAGTTTTTGAGTGGCCAGTGGCCGGTGATCAGTGGTCAGGAAAACATCGGTAGTTTCTGACCACTGACCACTGCATTCTGGCCACCGGCTTCACTCGGCGTTTTCGGGGACGGCCTTGGAGCGCCCGGACAGGCGGATTTCGGTCTCGATGTCCTCGGCGTCCTTCTTGGCGCGGCGGGCGCTGCGGATCTTGATGACGATGACGAAGACGGCGATGGCGACGACGGCCACGATCATCATGCCGCCGCCGACGCTCTTTGACGCCCTTTCCAGCCACTCACGCCCGTAGTTCGAGGCCAGCGCGCCCAGCGTCAGCCAGATCGGGACGCTGACCAGGCAGCCCAGGAAATCGAACAGCAGGAAGCGCGGCAGCGACATGCGCATGGTGCCCGCGCTGAAGAACGTCACGAAGCGCACGCCCGCCACCTGGCGCCCCAGGAAGACCGTCCAGTTGCCGTAATTGTCGAACCAGCCCTGCACCTTGCGCATGCGTTTCTCGGTCAGGATGCGCCGCATGAACTTGAACCGGTCGCGAATGCCGAAGCCCAGTTTGCGCCCCATGAACCAGGCGCCCGTGTCGCCGATCAGGATCGACACGCTGCATGCCAGGAACGCGCCCACGAAGTAGTACCAGACGAACTCGTCGCCGGCCTGCTTGTAGGCGCTGAAGCCCGCCAGGGTCAGCCAGATGTCCTCCGGTGTGGGCAGCCCGATGCCGGTCAGCACCAGCACGAACAGCACCGCCGGCCAGATCACGTGCGCGTTGTCCTGGTTCCAGGCCGGGTCGAACAGCGTGGCGAACAGCGCCTGCGTCCAGCCGGCCTGCCCGGCAAAGTCGTTCAGCGACTCGGCGGTGGTAGTGAGAACGGTTTGAAGCAGCGGCAGCAACGCGGCGTCCCCCGTGGCGAGCGCGCACTATGCCAACGGGCGGCGCGCGGCGCGACAACAGCCGGTGTGACTAATCGTGATCTTCCGGCGGCAGGTCGGCGCAGAGCGTGCCGACGGCCTTGAGCCAGCTTCCGCCGCGGTAGTCCGAGGCGGTTTGTGGAAGATTAATCTTCAGCCCGACCGTGGGGGACGAGTCCAGTTTGATGACCTGATGATCGAAACCTTCCCAGGTACGCCCGGTGGCCTCGACGCGGTCGCCGGCCTCGTCGGCGTTCACGACGCTGACTGCGGGCTCGCCGGGCTCGGCATAATCGACCTTGCCCTCGGCCTCGACGGTCAGGGAAACGGGGTAGAAGGTGCCTTCAACAAAGAGCCCGTCTGCAAGCTGCGGGTCGGCGTAACACCTTGCGTGGTATACGTTTCCGTTCAGCTTGAAAGTCAGGCGCCCGGGCTTATCGTTACGCGGCACGTAGTGGATGATTTCGACGGTATGGACCATGGCAGTTCCTCTGCGCCGAGTCTGCCAAAGGGTGTGGACAAGTCCAGCCAAACCGTTCGCCTGTCGGGCCGTTCATCCGTATGATAAAGAGTCCTGAAACCACGGGTTATGACGGAGAAACTGATGCGATTCGCGGCTGTGCTTTCGTGTGCATTGTTTGTGATGATTCTGGGCGCCGGCCAGGTTGCCGCGCAGTCCAGCGACGCCTGGCTTGGCGTGAAACTCGAAGTGGTCGAAAACGCCGACGCCAAGAAGCTCGGCATTGACGGCGGGCTCAAGGTCACCCGCGTGGACGACAAGTCGCCCGCGGAAAAGGCCGGCTTCGAAGTCGGCGACATCGTCCTTTCCGCCGGCGAAAAGACGATCACCAGCATCGAGCAGATGCGCGACGTGCTGGGCGGCAAGCACCCCGGCGACCTGCTGACCCTGGGCGTGCGCCGCAGCAACGGGCGCACCGAACCGCTGATGGTCACGCTCGGCTCCGTGAAGGACAAGGACAACGAGTTCAGCGACGACGCCCGCGTGGCCGAGCTGCGCAAGCGCCTGCGCGACCTCGATTCCGAGCGCCGCCGCGTGCAGGAAGAACTCGAAAACCGCCTCGACGAGCTGCGCAAGGGCAAGGCCGACAAGGTCAAGGACCCCACGCCGAGCACCGAGAATCCGGGCGGCGACGAGCCGGAAGTGAAGCCGGAGACCCACAAGCCGGACCGCGTGCACCTGGCGGTGACGATCGGCGCGAGCTTCGTGAACCTCGACGCCGAGGAATCCAAGGTCCACGGCATCGAAGGCGGCATCCGTGTCACCAAGGTGAGCGCGGGCGGCGCGGCCGAGGAAGCCGGGCTGAAGATCGACGACATCGTCGTCTACGTCGACAGCGACGCGGTGACCGGCACCGGCCATCTGCGCACGATCCTGGCCGAGCACGACCCGGGCGACAAAATCGAGGTGGAAGTCATCCGGGCCGGCAAGCACCAGACGCTGACCGTCGTCCTGCGCGCCAAGAACACCCGCTAACAACCCGTGCAACCCGGCCTGCGGCGCGTATGCTGTAGGCCGGGTTTTGCATTGGGCAAACCCAACGGCGGCTCGTTCGAGTCGTTTAACGGACATGGCCCGACGATCGTCATCCAGGTTGAGAAGGTACGCCCGCAGGGGCGGGTTCGCGCTGCTGATTGTGATGATCCTGATCATCCTGCTGGCGGTGCTGGTGTTCGCCTTCAAACGCGAGGTCACGCGCGAATCCTCGATCTCGGCCAACGTCCGCGACGACCTGAAGGCGAGCTACATTGCGCAGATGGCGCTGGTGCGCGGGCAGGTGATCCTGCGCCTCGACGACCACGCGGACTACGACAGCCTGAACGAGCCGTGGGCCCAGCCGGTTTCCTGGACCGGCGAAACCTGGGGCGCCGAGGATACCACCGACGAAAACGGCTCGTCCGTCGCACAGCCGCAGATCCTGATCACCGACGAAGAACGCAAGTTCAACCTGCTCACGCTGGTGCGCGGCAACGACGTCCAGAAGAAGAAGGCCTTCGATACGCTCACGCGCCTGATCGCCATCTGCCGGCGCGAGGATAAACGGCTAGAGCTGGACGGCGGCGTGAAAAGCGTCCGCCGCGCCGATGACGACTCGGTCAACACCGACACGCTGGTGCGCAACCTGGTGAAGTATCTCGAGGAACGCGCGAGCGAGGACTCGGACGACCTCGAGTTCACCGCCAACCCGGACAAGAAGCCGGACGTCCGCAGCATGAAGAAACAGACGCCGTGGGAAATGCTCACGGTCGGCGAGCTGCTGCAGGTCGAGGGCTGGAGCGAGGACCTGCTGTACGGCCCGGTCCGCCGCGCCGATGAGGCCGTCGAGAAGACCGACGAAAACGGTGAGGAAGCGCCGCAGGACTGGCGCGACCTGACGGATGAGGAAAAGTTCGAGAAGCGCCGCGACAGCATCGAGAACATGGACCAGCGCTCGACGGACCCCAACCCGCTGCCGATCATCAACTACGTCACGCTGTACTCAACGGGATTCATCAACGTCAACACCGCATCGCGCGAGGTGCTGCTGGCGCTCGACGAGAAGCTTACCTGGGACGTCGTGGACAAGATCGTCACCGCGCGCGAGCAGGACCGGCAGGACATCGTCACCGCCGACGAAAACGGCGGCACACTGCCCGAAGAGGAAGCCGATCCGAACCTCGACGAGGAAGGACAGCCGGTCGAGGAAGAGGACAACGCGTCGTTCCGACCGCAGGACCTGGCAAGCTTCCAGGCCTTCGTCCAGCGCGTGAACAACCAGGCCCAGGACGAAAACGGCGAGACGCCCCAGACCATCGAGGAGTTCACGGAAGAAATCTACAACGCCATCCGCCCGTGGCTGGTGGTGAAGTCGACCGTCTTCGAAGTCGAGGCCTCGGCCACGAGCGGCAAGGTCACCAAGACCATCCGCGCGGTATATCGCCGCACCGGCAGCAACGCGGCCGCCGCGACGCCTGACCCGAACGCCGATCCCAACGCGCAGCCGGCCGCGGACCCGGCCGCCGCCGAGGATGACGGGCTGCCGACAGAGCCCGCGATCCAGTTGACGCTGCTGTTCCGCGACATTTCTTCGTAGCAGATGATGTACTGATAAGACTGTAGTGGCACAGACAATCTTGTCTGTGGTCGCGGCGGTTTTGCCGCGACGGGTTGGGCCTCGCTTGGCTCAGCCCCACAGGCAAGAATCTGCAAAGCAGATGTTGGCTGGGCAATGCACTGCATTGCCGCCAATCTGTGCCACGCGAATGAACTGAACACGAACCATGAAACTGCTCTAGAGCATTTTCGGATTGTCTGTAGCGCCTTCGCGGGTTCGTTTTCGGCTGCTCTGTTGAGTCGTCCCCGTATGGGCAGTTCAGTCCCGAAGGGACGACACAAGGTAGCCGGGCGGTGACCGAGGCGCTTGACGCCGAGGGAACCCCCGGGATACGGGCGCCCCAAAGAAAAACGAGCCCGCGAAGCGGGCGGCACAATTCGGGCTTGTTCGAAAGGTCTGTCCTGCGGCAAGTCCGGACGTTTTCGAATCTTCTATGCCGCCCGCTCCGCGGGCTCGGGAAATTTTGGGCGGCGTTCCGGGGGTTCCCTTGCCCGCTTGCGGCGTGCTCGGTCACCGCCCGGCTAACCTGTGACGCCCCTGCGGGGCTTGGGCACCTTTGCATACCGTGCCTCCGGTACGTTCCGTCGCTACAGGAAAGTTGCACATGCTCTAGTTGGAAGGTTCCGGGTCGCCCAGCCCGAGCTGGCGTTTGAGATCAGCCAACTCGGCACGCAGGTCGGCTATTTCCTTGTCGCGTGTGTCGCCCTTCTTCTCCAACTCGTCGAGCTTCTTTTCCTGTTCGTCGATGCGCTCGCCTTGGGCAGCCAACTGGTCGCGGATCTGTTTGCGTTCCTTCTTGGCTTGCTCCAGTTCATTCTTCATGTCGTCCATGTCGGTATGCAACTGGTCGACATCCTTCTGCATTTCTTCGCGCCTTGCCTTTTCGTTGTCGATTTCCTCTTTGTTAGCCGAAGTATCCTCCTGGAGCTTCTTGATCAGCTTGTCCTGCATCTCCAGTTTGCTCTCGGCGGTCTTTACCCGCCCATCGAGTTCGGCCGTCTTGTCTTCCAACACGGAAATCTTGGCGCTCTGCACGCGGTCGCTGTCTTTGAGTTCGCTGACATCCTGCTTGGTCTTTGCCTGCTCCTGCTTGATGTCGTCGAGTTGTTTGACAGTAACGCGCTCGGCGGGGGTGACTTCGCTCTGGATGCGTTCGTAAATGAGGTAACCGGTGCCGCCCGCGAGACCCAAGACGATCAGCACCAGCCCGCCCGTCAGCAACCTGATGTTGTTCATGGCTTATCCTCCAGCGGGTTAGTCGCCCGGTTCGGACGTCTTGTCCACTTTACCTGATTCGCGCATGCGCTTGCGTTCTTTCATGGTGATTTCGCGCTGGCGCAGGCGGTCGAGGATTTCACGAACGTCGATCTCGCGAATCTCGACTTCGGAGTTGCAACTGCCGCAGCGGATCTGGGAAAGATCGAACTGCTCGTTTTCGACCTCGATGCCTTCCTGCTCCTCGATGTACAGGTTGCCGTTCGGCATCAGCATGCACGGGAACGTGAACGGGCGGGTGATCGAGAACTTGCCGCGGTCGCAGTTGCCGACGATGGTCGTCAGGTACTCATCGGGCAGCCAGACCTTGCTTTTGACACAACACAGGATGCGGTCTTTCGCCACGGCTCACTCGTCCTTTTCGGCCCCGCCCTCGGCGGCTTTCTCCGGCGCCGGCTGCTGCAAGGCTTTCGGCGACATCGCCGCCAGCGCCTCGAAGCCGGTGCGTCCCACCGCTTCCGTCAGGTAGGCCTGCCAGCGGTCATCCAGCCTGGCCAGCGCTTCAGCGCCCGCGCCGGACTGGATGGCGACATAGTAGCAAATGATTTCATTGCCGTCAGACCCGCCGTTGAGCCCCGTGTCGTAATAAAGCTGCCAAAGCGCCTTCAGCACCGACGCGCGAAGCTCGGCGCCTTCCTTGCCCTTGAACGGCTCATAAGCGTCGTCGTCGTAGGGCGGGCACCACTTGTCCAGCAGCTTGACCGCCTGCTCCGTCGCGGCTTCGGCGGCTTCGCGGAAGCGGTCCTGCGCTGCCTTCTGCTCCAGTGCGAAGTTCTTGTCCTCGATGATCCCGCGCGCCGAGACGAACTTGAAGGCGTCAATGCGACGTGACAAGGCCTCGTATTCGGCCTGCAGGGTCGCGTAGTTCTTGACCAGGTTCGAGTTCGCGAGCTGGTCGCGCTCGTCGACCAGCACCTGGCGGTCGGTCGCGTGGCGCTCGATGTCGTCCGAGATCGCCTGGTAGCGCCCGCGCTCGGCCTTCTGGTCCTCGATGCCCTGCTTCGCTTCCTCGCCGGCCTTGATCAGCGCGAGTTCCTCATTCAGCTTGTCGCGCTGGGGCTGGGCCTGTTTGTCGAGCTCGGAAATCTTGTCCTGCACGGTTTTCAAGCTCGATTGCGCCTCGTCCAGCGCGGCCTCGGACTCGGTCTTGTGGGTATCGAGGATGGCGCGGGCGGCCTTGGCGTCCCGCTGGTCCTTCAGGATTTTCTCAGCGTCTTTGAGCGCCTTTTCGGCGTCCTTGACGTCGTCCTTCCCGCCGTCGCGCCGTACCTTGGCTCCCTCTACGTTCAGCTCGGCCCGGTCGCGTTTGGCCTCGCGATCGGCGACCGTCTCCTCGGCACTCTTCAGGTCTTCGTTGGCCGCGTCGAGCGCGTCGTTGGCGTCGGCGGCGGCTTCCTTGGCGTCCGTCAATTCATCCTGCGCGGTTTGGGCGGCCGTCTTGGCGGTGTCGAGTTCCTTCTGCCTGGCTTCGCGGGCGGGGTCGTTTTCCTCAAGTGCGTCAAGTTCGCCCTGCAGGCGCTCGACTTCCTTGTCGGCATCGTCGGCCTTGGTCTGCGCCGCGGAGCGTTTGGTGATTGCGTCGGTCAGGGCATCCTGCGCGGTGTCGCGCGCCTTGGTCAGGTCGGCGATCGGCTTCTTTGCCTCGGTGACCTGCTTTTCGGCTTCCGTGAGCGCTTTCTGCGCGTCCGTGACCTGCTGCTCCATCGTCTGCAGCTCGGCCTTGGCGGTCGTCAGCGCGGTCTCGGCGGCGGTCTTTGATTCCTCGGCGGCCTTCAGTTTTTCGGCCGTGTAGATGTTGGCATCCAGCATGGCGTTGACGTCGGCAAGGGCCGCCTTCGCGCTCGCGACGGCCTTTTCGAGCCCGGAAATCTTGCGGCGCTGGGTGTCGATCTTTTCGTCCAGCGCGTTCAGCTTCACCATCAGCAGTTCTTTGCGCCCGGCGGCGTCGCTGCCGGCGCGGACCTTTTCCTGCAACTCGGCGATCTGCGCGTCGATGGCGGCGCGCTTGGCGTTGTCCGGGTCGTAGAACTCGGATTTCTTCAGTTCCTCGATGGAGGCGTCCTGGCGGCCGATGGCTTCGTTCTTCTTCTTGATCTCGTCCTGCATCAGAAGTGAGCGGGTGATTTCCTCGCCGCGCGTTTCCAGCTCGTCGCTGTCCTTGAGGATGCGGGACTTGAGCGTCTTCGCCGCGTCGCCCAGCGTCGGGTACACGCCGGTGGCGCTCTGGCGGCGCCAGTGTTCGATGACGCCGAGGATCTGGTCTTCGGACGCGACCAGCGCTTCGTCGGAAAGCGACTCGACGCCGGGGCCGCTCTCGCGCGCCTTGCCCTGGGCGATGCGGTCCTGCGCGTCGCTGATCGCTTCGCGGATGATGTTTTCGAAGGTGCTGATTTCGCGGGGGCCGTCGCGCTGGATTTCGTCGGCGCGGATGCCTTCCAGTTTCTCGGCCAGTTCGCGCAGGGCGCGTTCGACGACGAGCAGGTTGTTCTCGGCGCGCAGGGGATAGCTTTCCGCGTTCAGCCAGTGCAGGCGGTCCTTGAAGCGCTCGTTCGCGTCGATGCGCAGCAGGCGGAATTCCTCGATGCCGCGCAGCCCGACCAGCGGCGGCTGCCCCGGCGTGAACAGCGCCCATTGCCCGCGGTTGACCAGCACCGACTGCCCGCCGCGCGGGCCGGCCATCAGCGCGCCGTGAAAGACGCGCACGACAGCGCCGGGTTTCTCGTCAAGGCTTGTCAGCGGCATGGCGACCCGTTCGTCGCCGCGGCGCACGGTCACCTGCAGCGATTCGCCGGCTTTCAGCGTCCGCACGGCGGCGGACAGATCCTCGCGGTTGCGGATTGCCAGGCCCTCGATGCTCTCGATGCGGTCGCCGACCTTGAGCCCCGGGTCGTCCTCACTGTCGAGCCCGAAGCGGAAGTTGGCGAAGGTCTTCAGCGCGCGTGACGCGGCCAGCGAATCCCCGTCCGGCTCGAAGGCCGCCGCAAACGCGCGGATGCGTTCGCGCTCCAGGCTGTCCGGCAGCATGCCGAGGGTCTGCGGGCCGCTGATCAGGTCAAACTCGGCGCCGGCATCGCTGGCGATCTCGCCGTACGTGTCGCCGCGCACGGGAAACTCGATGCGGAACGGGTGCCCCGCGGAGGTAAAGCGCCCCCAGATTTCGCCCTCGCTGAGTCCGAGAACCTGGCGGGCGTCTTCACGGGGTTCGAGCAGTTCAAGCTTGCTTTGCGGCGCCATCACGATGCGGTTGGAATCATCCAGCACCAGCAGCGCCTGCGCGCCCGAGTGCGTCTCGACGTCGCCGCCGACGGGCAGCCAGCCTTCGGGCGGCAGCCCGACCTTGCCTTCGAGTGCCGACACCTTCACGTCCGGCGGCGCGATGTACGCGCCGACGCTGTGGAACATCAGCAGGATGCCCGCGATGCCCACCACCTGCAGCCACAGGGCCGCGACCGGCGGCAGCGCCAGCGAATGGTGCGGGTTGCGCGCGCGGACGTTGACCGATACCGACGACAGGTCGTAGTGGTCGCTGTCGAACAGTTCACGAATGCCGTCCGACTGCGAGCGCAATTCATCCAGCCGGCGCTGGGCGATCTTGTCCTTGATGATGCTGCGCTCAAACTTGGCGGTTGCGTCGCCGTCCATGCGCCCGTCGATGTAGCGGCGGATTTCGGTGTCCTGGCGGTCCGGGCCCTCGCCCTTCTTCGCCATGCCCTTGGCAAGGTTGTTCGCGGCCGTGCCGAGCATTTCCTCGATCTGGGCGGGTGTGCTGCCGGCCCAGCGGGCGATCGTCTCAGGCGAAAAACCGAGCCGGAAATGCAGGCACAGCAACTCGCGCTCGGCGGCCGGCACGTGGAAGGCGTAGTGCGCCTTGCGCGGCGCCAGCCCGGGAATGCCGTCCGGCTTGACCTTCATCTGGTCGTTTTCGCGCACGGCACGAATACGCCCTGAGCTGATGCCCTCGGTCAGCTCGGCCTCGGTCATGCTGGTGCGCGCGAGGATTTCCTTGAAGTTGTAGCTGCTGGTGGCCTTGGTCGGCTTGGCTTCGCCTTCGAGGATTTCGCGATAGCGTGCGCGCACGGTGCGCAGCGCCGACTCGACGACGAACTCGAATACCTCTTCATCGCTGCGGGCGCGGGCGGCGGCGCGCGACTGCGAAATCACGTCGACCAGGATGTCTTCCAGCATGCGCTCGAACGGCTCGCTGCGGTCCGGCACCAGCGCCGTGCAGTAGTCCAGCAGCGGTTTGCCGAAGCGCTTCAGCAGGCGGTTCACGCCGCCCGGGCGCCCGGAAAGCAGTTCACGAATTTCGCGTGTGGCCTCGGCCTGCGTCACGGCTTACTCCGTGTCTTTGGATTCAGCGAGGGATTCCATGTCGAACAGCGCGTCGACGAAGTTGTCGGCGTCGAAGGGCTGCATGTCTTCCATCTTCTCGCCCAGGCCGACGAATTTCACGGGAACTTCCACTTTTTCATTGATGCTCAATACGGCCCCGCCCTTTGCCGTCCCGTCCAGCTTGGCCAGGAACAGCCCCGTCACGTCCGCGGCTTCCTTGAACATCATGGCCTGGTTCACGGCATTCTGGCCGGTGGTTGCATCTAATACGAGGAT
>JAGQRI010000089.1 GCA_020425515.1 Planctomycetota bacterium
CGGCCTTGAGCTGGAAACTGCGCTTCTTCGTCTTGTGCCGGAAGGTGCGCATGCCCAGCAACATGCCCGCCGCCGCCAGCGGCAGCCCCAGCATCAGCAGGGTCCTTTCAGGCGTGCGCGATTTCGCGCCCGTACGCGCCAGGCGCTTGTCCCACCACTGCGCCACGAACGCGACCAGATTGGTCACGAGCAGGACAGCAACAGCGATTCCGACCGGAACGGTCATAGGCAGCTATAACCCGGCCGGCCACGGCCGGGGATCATCCGAGAGGGCAACCATTGCATTCCCGGCCGTTGCCGGCCGGGTTATACGCGCAGTTCGCGAATCCGTTTGCAGGCCTCTTCCAGCACCGGGTGCTCCTTGGCGTAGCAGAAGCGCAACAGTTTGCTGCCACGCCCCGAGCCGGGCTCGAAGAATGCACCACCGGGGATCGCCGCGACGCCGGCACGCTTCAACAACTCCATGCTGGCTTCCTGGTCGTCCTTCCAGCCGAGCGCGGTGAAATCGGCCATCACGTAGTAGCTGCCTTTGGGCCAGTACGGCTCGAATCCGCCCGCTTCCAGCGCCTCGCAGATCATCTGCCGGCCTGCTTCGTAGTCCTTGCGAGTGTCCTCGTAATAGCTGGCGGGCGCGTCCAGCCCCTTCAAAACGCCGCGCTGTAAGGGGTGGGGGGCGCAGATGTACAGCAGGTCGCTGGCGACGGCAGCCTTTTCCATGATGTCTGCGGGCGCCGCGAGGTAGCCGATCCGCCAGCCGGTGATGCTGAAGGTTTTGCTGTATCCGCCGAGCGTCATCGTCCGCTCGCGCATGCCGGGAATCGTAGCCGCGCTGACATGCTTCAACCCGTCATAGGTGATGTACTCGTAAATCTCGTCGCTGTAGACCAGCAGATCATGCTTGTCCGCGAGCCCGGCCAGCCACGCCAGGTCTTCGCGCGAGTAAACCATGCCGCCGGGGTTGCTGGGCGTGCAGATCACGATGCCCCGCGTACGCTCGCTGACGGCGTTCTCGAAACTCGCGCGGTCGAGTGTCATGTCGGCCAGGTTCATGCGCGCATAGACCGGCTTGATTCCGGCCATGATCAGCGTGTTCAGGTGGTAGCCGTAGAACGGCTCGACGAGGATCACTTCGTCACCGGGGTTCAGCGTGGCCATCACGGAACAGGCGAACGCGCCGCTGCTGCCTACGGTGACGCACATCTCCGTTTCAGGATCGTATTCGAGCCCGTTGAACTGCTTCAGCTTCTCGCTGATCTTGCGGCGCAATTCGATCAGCCCGCGCGCATGGGTGTAGATCGCGTGGCCGTCTTCAATCGCCTCGATCGCGCCCTGCTTCACCAGCGGATGGGTGGGCAGGTCGCAGATGCCCTGGCCGAGGTTGATGCCGCCGACCTTGTTGCACTCGATGGTCAGGCGGCGGATGTCGGATTGCACCAGGTGCTGCATGCGGTCGGCGATGCGCGTCATGAAAGGTTCCGTATCAGGCGTCCGTAGAACTCGTAGGGGACGTAGGCCAGCACGAAGCCGACCTGGATGAAAATCATCATGTAGTACATGTGCCGCCAGGCGGGGTGGTTCTCGGTCTGGGTCAGCGAATCCGGGTCGCTCAGGATGCGGGCGGCAACGTGCGCTCCCCACAACACACAGATCGCGCCCAGCGCAATCAGGTCGATCATGTGGCCTGTCAGCACGCCAATCAGAGCGCCCAGCGGCAGCAGCAGGAACGGCAACACGATGAACGGCGTGACGAACTTCGCCGCTTTCTCGGGGCCGTGCACGACCGGCAGTGTCTTCACGCCGTAGGCCGCATCGCCACGCACGTCGGCAAAGTCCTTGGTGGTCGTCGCGCCGACCAGGAACAGCCCCATGATCAGACCGATGTACCAGGCTTCAACCGACAGGATGCTCTGCGCCAGCGACCAGCCGGCGACCTTGAGCAGCGTCCCGCGCGGCAGGGCGACGGTCAGGTTGGCCCACCAGCCGCGCGCCTTCATGCGCATCGGCGGCACGCTGTAGGCAAGGCTGAACACGGCCGCCGCGATGAACAGCGCGATCGTGCCCCAGTGCCCCGTCAGGGTGCTGACCACGGCCGCGAGGACGAGCGCCATGGCCGCCGTGACCGCCGTGAAGATGCCCGCACCCAGTTCACTGACGCTACCGGTGCAGAGCGGGCGCCCGGGCTTGTTGATGCGGTCGATATCGAGATCGAAGATCTGGTTGAGTGAGTTGCTGGCGGCATTGAGCAAGGCCGCCGCGATCGTTCCCAGCAGCAGGACCTTCAGGAACTCCGGCCCGCGCACCAGCTTGTCGCCGGACGCGAAGTAGGCCACCACGCCGCCGGAAGCCATTCCCAGCGCGGGCGCCAGCAGCGTAAACGGACGCGCAAGCCGCCAGTAGCCGAGCACAGTCCGCCGCGCCCGAAAGCGCGAAACGATTTCATCGGAAGGGAAGTAGGTCGCGGACATAGGCACAGCATACGGCAAAGGGTGTGTACGTCAGCAGGCTAACGAAGGAAGCGCGACCTACTGGCCGCGCTTCAAATCGGAGCTCAGACAAATCCTAGTCTTCCAGCGCCTTCGCCATCTTGATCTTCGTGAGCTTGTCCCGGGCGGTGTCGTACTCCGGGTCGCCCTTCTTGAACAGCTTCTTGATCTGACGGTACAGTTTTTCGGCTTCGTCCCAGTCTTCCTTCTGCTCGGCCTCGGCGGCCTTGATCAGCAGTCGGTCGGCGCGCTGCTTGGCGACCCAGTCCCGGAACTTGGGATCGTCCTTCAACTCTTCCAAGGCGGCGTCGATGCGCGTCTTGGCGTAGTCGCCGTAGGTCTTCTTGATCTCCTTGAAGCGCTTCTCGGCGCCTGCGAAGTCGCCGGCCTTGGCGTTCTCGATGGCCTTCTCGACTTCGCCGTCGATAATCTGCCGGCATTCCTCGATGCGTTCGAGCGACGCCTCGTATTCTTCGATCCGCACTTCGTCCTGTGTCGCGGCAAGATAGAACTTCAACGCCGTCAGGTAGTCCTTGGCCTCGTAGGCGGCTTCGCCCTTCTTGTAGTTCGACTTGATTTCTTCGATCTGCGCGTCGTCGGGACCCTTGTTCCCTGACGCCGGGCTCGAGCCGTACTGCGGCACGCCGTTGTCCGGCTCGAAATCCTTGAAGCGGCAGGGGTAATCGATCAGCGATTTCCAGATCACGAAATGCAGGTGCATCGACTCGTTGCTGCCCTGGCAGATCTTCTGCCCGGCGAGCACCTTGTCGCCCGATTCCACCAGCGCCGTGTCGCTGCCGATGTGCGCGTACACGCTGGTCTCGCCGTCGGCGTGCTCGATGTAGATCACGTTGTCGTTTTCGCTGCCGGCGGGCTGGTCGTCCTTCACGACACTCACCTTGCCGTCGCGGGCGGCGCAGATGTACTGCCCGCGTACAATGTGAAAGTCCCACGCGTAGTAGTTCTGCGCCTTCATGTGCGTCGCGCGCGGTGGGCCGATCTTGTTGCCGTTCCAGCTCTGGTAAACTTCGTGGCTTCCGCCGGCAGGCCAGGGCAGGTAGTACTTCGCGGGCCATTCCAGCCCTACGCCCTGCTTCTGCGACCACGGCGCCAGCCCGGGGCGATCGTCCGTCGAGCCCGCCGAGACCAGCTTCTCGGTTTCGTCGTAGGCTTTCTGGAGTTCTTCTTCGGTCTTCTTTTCGTCGTCGCCCTTGGCCTTCTGGGCGCTCAGCATGCCGTGGGTCAAAAACACGGCGCTGATGCCGACCACGGCCAGCATCATGCACGCGGCTTCGAGCCCGCGACGGCGGAACAGCAACTGCAGCGGTTTCACGGATGTCTGCTTCGGCATGTAACCCAAGCCCTTCTGCCCAGGGCCGCGCGGAACGTGTCCCGATTCGCGCTATAGGTTGTGCATTGTAACGGGATTTCCTTACAGGGGTTCAGTTGAATCCGGTTCACCACCGTCGGCGGCGATCATCAACAGTGTGGCACCCGCGGCGCCGGCCGGCATCACGAACAGGTTCAGCCCCGGGACAAGCATCAGCAGGCTCGCGGCCGTGCCGAGCCCCGTCGCCGGCCAGAAATGCCGTTTGTTCCAACTCATCTTGCGGCTGAAGTTGTAGTCGCGCAGGGCGAGCGGGCAGTCCAGCAGGTCGGCGCCCTGGATCACCGCATTGACGGGTATCGCCACGGCCGCAACTACCACGGTCAGCAATGCCAGAATCGCGAGCGGCAACTGCACCAGCAGCACCACAAGCGTCCACTTCAACGATTGAAACAGCGCGAACAACTGGCGGCGCAGAAACGCCTGCGCCGAGCGCTCACCGATCAGTTCATTGCCGGTGTACTTGATGTGCACCTTCTCGCAGATCGGGTCGATAAACAGCGGCGCGAATACGGTCATGACCGGCGCAAACAGGAAGTACGAAATCACCAGCGTCAGCAGAAACGCCAGCAGGCCGCCAAGCCAGCCAACCCAGCTTTCATTCAGCCACTCGACCAGCCAGTACTTCGCGCCGAAAAACGCACCGACAGCCACACCGGTAAGCACGAAGGCCGAAATGATCACCGGCGCAAGCGCATAACGAAACAGCCCGCCGCCGGGGAACACCAACTTGAGACCAACCAGGAAAGCGCTGAAACCCGAGACGAAACCGGCCAATCCTCGCGGCAGGGGCGCGGTAATCGGCAGCTTCACCGGCTCGTTCATGGCCTGTTGCTCGAAGGATCAAGCTTCACCGTGTGGGCGTGCACCAGGTCCCATTCCGGCGGTGGGGGATGCTTCCGGTACAGCGCAATGCGGCGCAGGTACAGGCGGGAGGGCCCGTCGTCGCCGGTGATCTTGTCGGCGTCCATGAAGCGCTTTTCCGCCCGGTCCCAATCGCGCTCGCGGAACGACTTCAGCCCGCGCTCGAAGATCTCGACCATGATGCGATTCTGGTCCTGCACGTCGCCGCGCGGGCCGACCAATTCGTAAATCGGTGTCGTGCGGTCAGAGCCCTGCACCTTAACCACGTCCAGTTCGCGGGTCAGGAACTGCTCCTTGATCGCAACGTTGGTCTCGCGCGAGATGATCAGCGGCGAGCGATACAGCCGCGAGGCCTGCTGCAACTGTACCGTCAGGCTGACGGCCTCGCCGATCGCGGTGTACATGGCGCGCTCTTCGGTACCGACGTTGCCTACGATCGCCGGCCCGGTGACCAGCCCGATGCTCTGGCTGACGCGCCCGAAGCCCTTGAGCTGCCATTCCGCCGCCATTTTGTAGGTTTCGCGCAGGGCGCTGTATGCGGCCTTGGCGGCATGCAGCGGGTGTTCGGCGTCATCGACCGGTGCACCGAAAATGGCGAAGATGGCGTCGCCGAAGAACTTGTCCACGAAGCCGAGATTGCCGCGAATCAGCGTGGTCATGCGCGAGAAATACTCGCATAGCAACTCGACTACGGCGTCGGGCGAAGCGTAGCTGGTGACCTCGGTGAAGCCCCAGATGTCGAGATAAACCAGCGTCACGTTACGGCGGGACGCCCCGAGTTTCAGCAGCTCGGGGTGCTTTTCCGCGTTCTCGACAAGCAGCTTGCCGGCATAACGCACAAGGTGATCGCGCGAGACTTTGCGCCCAAATGCCATCAGGGATTCCCCGGGGTTCAGCGGGAATCTACCAGATCAGGCGACACATGGAACGGGCGCTAGAAACTGAACGGCAGCTCGTAGTCCTTGACCACCGGCTCGTCCTTGCTGCGTACCTTGACCTCGACGCGCGCTTTCAGCTTGTCGCCGTCGACGATCAACGAGTTGCGCAGCCACAGGTCGTCGTGCTTGAGCCATGACTTGTCGCGGCGCACCAGCGTGCCGCCTTCCTTTTTGGCGTCGTACACCAGTTTCTCGCCGCTGTGGGGCTCATAGATGCAGTAGTAGCGTGAGCCGCCGATGTAGTACTTGATCCGGATGCCCGGCTGGCTCTTGTTGCCGAGTTCGGAGCACTTCTCGACCTCGATTTTGTAGGTCGAATCGTCTTCGAGGTCCCGGACTTCCCACTCATCGATCTGTTCAATCTGATTCGTCATAATCTCTACCCCCCTGTGAGATTTAACCCAATCCCGCGACAGGCCCGAAAGCAAGCGGCATCCGGGCATTTTTGAGGCTATTTTTTGACAAGTGCAATTAGGCGGTGTATGACAGTATCATGACATTTTAGTGAATTTTGGCAGACGGAACTGCGAGCCTTGCAGAGCCGGGTTTGAAACGGACGGGAAGCCGATTCAAACGAAAGCAGCCAATGACATTCGAGCCGAACCTGCGCGCATTTGAGCAGAACTGGTCTGGCACTCCGTACGGTTACGGGCGTATGCCCGGCACGGCGAAAATCCAGCCCCCCGGGGACACGCTCAACGCTGTTTCCCGTCCGCAGCTGATCCGCAAGAAGGATCGCGACTCCGGGGGGCCTGGTCACCGCAAGCGCAAGTGGCACGAGGCGGAGACGTTCACCGAGCTGTGGGAGATGTTCACCGACTGGTTCGGCGAACTGCCCGGCTTCTTCAGGTCGCTCGCCGGGCTGCTCATTTCGCCGCTCAGGCTGTTGCGCTGGCTGTTTACTGCGCCGGGCGTTCGCGTGGTGTCGGTTGTCCTGACCTTGTTGGCGCTTGCCATCCTGGGCCTTCCCTTGACGACCACTGGTTGCAGGGATGCGCGGCGGGCAGAAGGCGAACAACTGCTCGGCGCAGCGCGGGACATGCTGAGAGTTGAACATTCGAAATCTGATGACGCCGGCCAGATGAAGGCGGCGTTCACGGAGGCCGTCAAGCGCGGAGATTTCGAAGGGTCTTACTTCAACGTCTCCACCTGGGTGGTTCCCACCTCCGAGAAGAGCGCCCGGGTTTACGTCTACCCGAAAGATGCCCGGGAACGCATCGGCTACATGGACTTCGAGTGGGGGAGCGGAAGCTCGGAAATCCATTGGGAGGAAGAATGGACAAGAGGGCGATGAATAGGGGCGTGAGAAGGGTGACCAAGCGGCCTTGCAGCACGCAAGAAGCTTGGGATCGCCACCTCGTGAAGCGGCGCCGTGGATCGACGCTGTGGCGGATCTTCAAGATTGCCGTGATTCCGGTCGTGGTGGTGGCGCTGCTTGCTCTGGCGGCCGCGCCGCTTTCGTTTGGCTGAACGCGCGACGTGACTCGCTCGGAGGGCGAGCAACTGCTGGGTTCGGCGCGCGACTACTTCCGTGTCGAGTTCTCGAAGACCAAGGATATTGAGGCAACAAAGCGGCACTTCACGGAAGCGGCGGAAAAAGGCGAATTCGAAGGCAAGTACTACAGGGTTGTGGGCGAAGTGAAGCGCCTGCCCGACGGCCGGTTTGAACTGAAGACGAACAACCACGACGACCAGCTGCAGGTAGGCGTCATCAGGTTCAGCGTTGGAAGCGGCAGCAGCGAAATCGAGTGGTTCAACGGCGACCCTGACTGAACAACGGAGAGAGACTTATGTGGAAGCGGTCAAAAGGCACGCATCCGGTAGGCTACGACGCGCAGTCCGAGAGCACGGATGCCTCGCCGCCCGCGGGCTGGGCGTGGCTGGCGTTCGCGACACTGGCGGTCGTGGTCGCGTTCGCCCTCCTGGCGGCGCTGCCATTCCTGCCGCCAAAGAAACACAACGGTGCGCCGCCGGATGAAACCCGCGCTGAGGAACCGGTGCAGAAGTAGCACAACGAGGACGGGATTTGCTGAAGCTGCCGACAAATGCGGGTGAGTGGGGGTTTGTAATTGTGCTGACCGTGCTGTTCTGCGGGCTGGCCTTTGCGGTCATTTACTCACAAGTGCTGCTCCACGACATGAAGGAAGAGCAGGCCGTGCGCGACACGGAATCCACACTGAGGGTTCTGGCCGCCCAGGTAAAGCAATACCGCATGGACCACGGCGAGCTCAAAGAAAAGCTGACCGACATGGGTATAGATGAAGAAGCACTGGAGACGCGGCACGCGATCTTCGATGACAAAATCGACATTCGCAAAGACAGTGTGCGCATCCAGGGAACGCTCAAGAAGTACGGCCAGGTCACATACGTAGCCGAATTCAACCCAAAGTCAGACGCGCTACCGCAGGTCTCGATAGTCGATTCGCCTTAGGTGATTCAACAATCCCTGACTACTTCTTCTCGGCCCACCAGCTTTGCTCGACGCGGCTGATTTGCACGCCTTCGCTGCTCTCCCACGTTACGACGATCGCATCCTTCGTACGCACGAGGCGTGGGTAGCGCCCCTTATTGGCGAGCATCTGCTTCTTCAGAACCTTGCCGTCCTTGTCTAGCACGGCCGCGCCAATCGTCTCGTTGGCCTCAAATGCGATCAACGCTTTGCCGCCTTCGAGCGCCGCGATGACGGGGTGGCTCTGCTGCCCCGCGATGTCCACAAGCCCGCTGACGGTGGGGGATTCGCCCGGCTTGAGACTGGCGAAGAACAAACGCTTCTTGTTGCCCTCGTTGTTCATCCAGGCGTTGAGCTGGGTCTCGCCGTCGGCGCTGAGGGCAACCTGCCCTCCATCCATCGGTCAGCCCTTCCAGCGGTCGCGATCGTCCAGGCGCTCGGTGCTCCACTTGCGCCCCTTGTTGGTGCTGACGGCGGCGTGCATGTCGTTGTAGTACTGTCCGTCAGCGGCTTTCAGCTTGTTGCGGAACTGGATCACGATGGTCTTGCCGTCGTCACTGGCGGAGATACTGGGCGCGCAGCACGGGCAGATGCTGCCGTCCGGCGCGCTGTAGACGGCCTGCTCGCTCTTGAACGACTTGCCCTCGCTGGTGCTGCAGGCGTAATAAGGCTCGGCGCCGCCGCTGCGGGCTTCCATCCAGACGACGTGCATCGTGCCATTGCCGTCGACGGTCATGTCGTGAAGCCCTTCCATGTCACGCGCGGCATCGCCGCCGACGCGGGCGGCCGTGAACTTCTTGTCCTTCGCGCGCTTGCGGAAGCAGTACAGGTGTTTCTTTTCGCCGTCGCGGAAGTTGGCAAACGCCGTGACGACGATCGTGTCCTCGATCAGCGCGATACGCGGGCCGCGCGTGTTGCCGGACATGGCTTCGTATGCTCCTTCACTGACCAGGGTCGGCTCGGACCACTCCTTGCCATCGGTCGAAGTACGCAGCCAGATCTGGGTCGGGTCGCCGGCGCCGTAAGCCAGGTAAAGTTTGCCCTCAGAGTCCACGGCAAGCGCCGGCTGGTTGGCGCCGGTCTCCGACGCAACCGTCACAGGCGACGGCGCGTCTTCGGCAACGACAGTCGTAACCAGGCAGAACAACGCCGCCGTGGCAATCAGACATACACGCATGAGTTCTTCTCCCACCCAATGAATGCCGAAAACAAGCATAGCGGGTCGTAGGAAGCCGGAAAACTGCACTAATCTCGCTGATGGGCGGGGCTTTGACGTGCCGCCTGCTTTGTCGCCATAATCAGGGCATGGATGCAGATCCGAATTTTCGCCTCAAAGCCTTCGCGGTCATTGCATGCGTGCTGGGCGTTTTCCTGGTTACGTTCGTGGCGCAGCGAGTCTACTTCTGGATGCGCACGCGCTCGCGTGAAGACATCGATACCTCGCGCGTGGAGCCGATCGTCGACTTCGGGTTGCTCGGCATCGGGCTGATCGTCATCTGGCTGGCCGTCGAAGCGCTGGTGCTTTCGCTGGTGACGTCCGGCCTGAAGGTGCAGCCGCGCGAACGCCAGAAAATCGCCGAGATCGAAGTCGGCAAACTCGACAAGCAGACCGACCAGCTCAACCTGCTGTTCTACCCGGTCAACCGCGCCGGGCAGCGCCTGTCCACTCAGCGCCGGCCGGTGCTCACCAGCGGCAATGATTTCGAGCTCGTCGTCGAGGTCACCGAATGGCGCGGCGCCTGGACGTGGCTTGGCGAAGGCGGCTTCTACCAGTTCGTCAGCCTTGGCGGTTTCGACGATGGCAGCGGCAATACGCCCGAGAAAACCAAACTCGACTCGGA
Source organism: Planctomycetota bacterium (assembly GCA_020425515.1). GTDB lineage: Bacteria > Planctomycetota > UBA8742 > UBA2392 > UBA2392 > JACKID01. Next base: position 9,963 of record JAGQRI010000089.1, read on the forward strand.
AGACGTGCCCCGCACGGCAGGCGCCACGCTGTTCCTGCGCAAGCCGCGCGAGTGGGAAGTCAGGCAGCCGTGCAACGAGGGCGACGTGTACGACGTCTTCATCGACCCCGCCAGCAGCGAGCTGGAAGTGACGCTGCACAAGGCCAGCGAATAGAGTCAGTCTTCTTTGGGAGGTTCGGGCGGCGGCTCGTGCGTGTCGTCGGTCACGACGTCGTTGAAGTCCGGAAGCTCTTCACCCGGAGGTGGAGCAGGCGGGGCTTCGGGCGGCATGACTTGCGCGGGTGGCATTGGCGGCGGGGCAACGGGCGCGCCTGCATCGGGTGCCGTGACGGCCGCGATGGCCTGCTCGACCTGCGCCTGCGTCGCCTGCACGGGCTCGGGCGTTCCGTCGCCTTCCGTGAGCTTCTTTACGCGCTCAAGGATCTTCTTGCGGCTCAGCAGGTTGATGCCAAGCAGCGCCACACCAATTGAGCTTGCCGCCGCGGTGTACGTGATCCAGGTCCATTTCAGGGTGTCGGCCTTGGTTTCCAAAGGCGCCACGGACGGACCTTCTGTAATGGCGGCACGCCCGCTGGTTTTGCCCCACTCAACGGCGTTCTTCGAAGCCCAGATTGGCGAAAACTGGAAAGCCTTTTCTTCGTCCATGTTGCCAACGCTCTTGCCGAGAAGCCCGAGTAGGAACGGCACTATCAGCAGGACGACGATGATTAAGCCGCCAAGCACGCCTGACAGTGACTTGGAAATGCCGCTAAGAGTCAAACGCCAGGTGATTTGTGAAGTCACCAGCACAGTGACGCCCAGTACCAGCAGCAATGCCAGGTAGCCATCGAACTCGTGTCCGTAGAAGGTTTTGACCGAGTCGCGCAACTCCGACTCCGGCTTGGTCGCCATGGCCATCATGGCAGGAGTAACGGACGGCGTCCGCCCGCCGCCAAAGAGGGAAGCGCGATCGATGCCGTTAATCTGCTGGTAGTCCTGCATCAGGACCGCCTTGTCATCGAGCCGCGATTCCAATTGGCCCATGCAGACCCAGCCAACGATCACCATGAGCAACATCGCGACCACGGTGATCAGCGCGGTGTGAAGCGCGCCGCGATCGCCGCCCGGGAAGAATATCTTTCCGCCGCCGTTCATCAGCCCCTGCGGAAGCTTTTCCATTTCGCGCCGCACCCTGCGGCTGGGAACCGGCGCCTCGGCCGGGGCCGTCAATGCGGGCACCACAAGCACCAGCGCAACGTAGACGGCGCCGAGAATCAGCGTGCCGACGGCCGCATTGTGAGAGGGCAAACGAGAAACCAGGAAGTAGGAGGCCGCCTGGACCGGAATCACGATCGTCACAATGGTCCAAAACAAACGCAGCGCGGTGCTTTTGTTGTGTGAAGTCGGCTTGAGCCGGTTGGTCGTGCTGAGAAACAGGAACGTGCAGTAGATGGCACACGTAACGGTGAGCGTCGTGACGTAGTAGACACCCTCACCGAGGGACGGGTTCGTGAAGAAGGAAACCAGCGGGAACGCAGCGGCCGCAAGTGCCGCGCCGATTTGCAGCACGATAAAACACGTCAGCAATACGAAGCCGACCAGGAACGCAAACAGGTACGTCACCAGTACGGCCGGGATGGCCTTCTTGACCAGGCTGGATGCGTACACGCCGACGAAGCTGATAAGGACCGAAAGCAGGATCAGCAACCACAGCGTCACAAAGAACACGCCGGGGTCGATTCCGCCGAACAGGTTGGCAATGGCGAACAAAGGCACGGTCGCGACCAGGAAAATGCTCGCCTGCAGGGCCGCCGCCGTAAACTTGCCCAGCGCGATCTCCCACGGGCTCAATGGCGTTAGCAGCAGCAGGTCGAACGACTTTCGTTCATGCTCGGATGCAATGGCCGTACTGGAAAAGGCCGGGAACACCAGCATGACCACAACCACCAGTACAGCTGCCAGGGTTGTGAACAAACCTCGCCCGATGCTGGTCGGGTCCTCGTACATGCCCTTGCTGTTGGAGCTGACGTACAGCCAGATGGCGAGAATCGCGGCCTGGATGAGCAGGTAGGCGGTCAGGATGATGACCAGCTTCCAACTGCGGCAGGCCACGCGCAGTTCCCGAACCGCCAGCGGGTTCATGAACAGGCGCTTGAAGAAACCGGGTGATTCGGTTGCTTCCACTACTCGATCCGTTTGATGACGTGAATTCCGTAAGCCGACTCAACCACGCCAATCTCGCCGACCTTGAGCTCGCTGGACACCCGCAGGAACTGCTTCACCAACTGAGCCGTTGGGTCGACATCATAAACATGCGTGGCGTCGCCGTCTTCGTTGTACTGCTTCTGCAGCTCGACAAAATCTTCGCCGTTGCGACCGCGTTCGGCGATTTCGTTCGCCAGCTTCCAGGCCTGCTGCTCGGTCCGCTCTGGGTCCTTGGGGCTGACGCGGTCGCTGTGCCCCTTCCAGGTGATCAGGATGTGCCGCACCTTGCCGCTGAACGGCTTCAGCACGCGCAGGTCTTTCGGCGAGACAAAGAACTGGAACAGGTCGGCCGGGCGGAAGAGGTAGAAATCCTCGCTGTCGCCGCGCTTCAGCAGCCCGGTGACCATGCCGTCCTTGGTTTCGCCGAAATAAAGAGTAGCGGTTTCAACGGCCTCGCCCTTCGTGATCTGCAGGTCGACCTGCCGCGTCGATTTGCCCTCGCCGAGCTTGTACTGGTCGGCATCAAGCGGCTCGCTCAGCTTGGCGCCCTGGATCATGCTGATCGCACGCAGCATCATCGAGGCTTCGGACTGATCGGCGATTTCGTCCCACGGCTGCTTGATGTGCCACAACTGGTCGCCTCCGTTCCCGGTGTCGTTGGTGAGTTGCAGGATCGTGTCGCCGTTGTTGATCAGCAGTCCTTGCACTTTCTCGCCGGTCTTCAGGAGTTGCAGGCCGGTCAGCTTCATGTAGCTCGACGGCAACTGGAACAGCCTGGCGGCGGCGCCCGCATTGACCCAGAACACCTGCTCGCCTTCTTCAGTAACACGAAGTACCGGCACCTCGTCGCCGTCGATCCTTCCGAAATACAGGGTCGCGGTTTTCAGTTCGGGCTTGGGCTCTTCGGGCTTTTCTTCCGCGGGCTTCTCGTCCTCGCCGGTCGGCTTTTCTTCACCCGGCTTGTCGCCGTCGGGCTCGGCGCCCGGCGTGTCGTCGCCGTCCTTGTCGTCGTCGGCCTTCTGCGGTGGGTACACGGCCGTGATCACGCGCGTGCTGAGGTCCGGCCCGAGCCCGAGCGCCTGCTTGTCCACACTCGTCGCGCGGTAGCCCTGCAAGGCGTTCAACCCGGTCAGCAGGTTTGACACCGCCAGCCTGTCGGCCTCGAACTCAATCGGCTGCTCGAGCGTCCAGGTTGCATTGGCGCCGACGGCCGTGCGTTTGAGCCTGGTCGTGTTGCCACCTTCGCGCAGGGTCAGGCTGTCGAGATTGGCGCCGTCGGGTACGAGCCCGACGCGCTCCTTCTTCATGACGTCGCTGAGTTTGCGGAACACGCGGTTCAGGATGAAGTCGCTGCCCCAGTAGATGTACCTGGGGGCGTCCGATGCGCTGAGCGACAGGGCGACGTCGCTTTCGTCGTTGGTGTTTCCGAACGTGAGCTGCGCGTTCTGAAGCTTGCCATCCAGCATGTAGCTGAAACTGACCTGCTTCTTCGACGAGCCCAGCCCGAACTTCGCGGCATCGCCGGCCTGCCCGGCGATGTCGCTGACGCTGTACATCCGCAACGCATCGACGATGGCGTGGATCGCCGTGCCGTCAGCCACGCCGGCGCGCGGGCTGGTCAGCAGCCAGGCGTCGTCAGATTCATTGGTACCGGGCTTGCGTTTGAACTTCAGGGCGCTATCGCCGTCCTTCAGCTCGATGGTCTGGAGTTCCGCATCGATCGGCAGCACCCGGAAATCACTCAGGTCGATCCAGCTTCCCGCGCGCGGCTGCCCGTCGGTATCGAGATTCATCGCGCCGTAAAGCGTATCGAACTCGCCGCCCAGCCCGGTCAACTCGAAGATGCCTTTCGGCGCATCCTCACCGACCAGGCGCACGAAGTCACGTGAGCCGGTTTCGTCTTTGCCGATCATGACGTGCATGATCTCGTTGTCCTTGTCGCCCAGCACACGCAGGTGCACGGCGTTTTCGTCATCGAGCCCGTACAGGAAGTACTTGCTTTCGTCCGCCGCGCTGGCGCGGTTCAGGCGTGCGGCCTTGATCAGCGTCTTCAGCAGGTCGTCCATGCCCTTTTCGTCGACGGGCGCGTTGAAGCGCGAAGGCACCACCCAGTCCTCGCCGTCGCGATTGAGCACGAAGTGCTTGCCGTTTTCACCCTTCCAGATCTGGATCTGCTTGATGTCTGTTTTGCTGACAAGCGGGGAATCGGCCGTGCCGCCCAGCAGCAGGATCTCCTTGAGCGGCGCTTCGGTCTTGCGGGTTGCGCGGGTGATGGCGACCAGCGCCGCCAGCACGACGATCACGCAGACCAGGATAATCAGCTGCTTGTTTCGCTGCTTGGCGATGACTTCGTCGGGCGTGAAACGCTCGGCCCTGGACTCGGTTTTCGGCTCTTCCGTCATTCGATCTACTTGCTTTCGCGAATGCCCAGGCTGATTTCGTAATCGTCGCGCTCGCGAGTGCGGATGAAGCTGCGCAGCCCCGCGAACATCAGCAGCAGCAGCGGCGCCCCGGCAATGCAGAACATGAACCACATCGCGCGTGTGCTGTCCTCGACGGGCCCGACAATGCGCGGGGCAACGCCGGTCCGGGCGCGCAGGCTGACCAGGTCGTCGCCGTAAATGAACGCCTCAACCGTGTTGCGGTAGAAGTTGATGCCGCGGGGAATAACAACCTTCTGCTGTTCCACCTGGGAGTAGCCCGTGAAATAGTTGACGTTCAGGCTCGCCGCCGAGGACATCACCAGCAGGTTGCCCTTTTGCGGGTTCAGCACCGGCATGGCGGTTTCGGTTGTCTGCTGGCCGTCCCAGCCGGGAACCTTGCGCCCTTCATCAACCCAGAAGCTGGGGAACTGCCCGCGCAGCAGCGTCGCGATCAACGGGTCGTGGTCGAGCTTCTGGGCGCGAATATCCTTGCCCGGCGTGGTCTTGGGCTCGACCTGCACCTCGGCCGGCGACTTGAGGTTCAGCTTCAACGGCACTTTCGGCTGGGTCGGGTCTTCAGGGATGAACTTGAAGACGTCGTCCTTCATGCGGATCAGTTCGGTCTGCTCGAGTTCAAGCTCGCGGACGCGGTCCGCATTGACCTTCTCCTCGATCAGGAACGGCAGCGGCATGCCCGCGACTCCGCGCGTGAAGACGCTCGACTGGTTCAGGTCTTCCGGCTCGACGACCGGGGCAAACTTGATCGTGCTTGGGTACAGGCTCGCGCGCTGGCGCCCGGTGTTGCGGTCAAAACTGATCTGCCACGGCTGCAGGATTGCATTGGAGCGCAACAGCAGGTCCTGCCCGAACTCTACGCCGAGATGCTTGGCCCATTCCTCGAAGGTCGGGTCGATGTCCACCTTGTTAATGGCCGCCTGGCCGTTGGTCATCGAATCAGGCATCAGCCCGAGGTCGGCCTCCCACCCCTGCACGAGCAGCACAACGTTTCCGCCCTCATTGAGGTAGCGCTCGATCTCGTACAACTCGCGCTCGGAAAGGATGTTCGGCTCCATCACCAGCAGGCAGGCAAGGTCACGCGGGATGCGCTTTTCCTTCTTAATGTCGACGTAGACCGTTTCGTAGTCGAGGGCGTCGTGCATGTACTGCATCAGCGGCGTGTAGCCGTTCAGGGGCGGACCGTTGGGCGGCTGCTGGCCGTAGCGCGGATCGTGCGGGGGCAAAACGAACCCGACGCGGCTCCGGCTGCGTGTGCCTTCCCAGATCTGGTCTTCGATCACCTTGCGCATATCCGCCACGGACTGCTGGTCCTTGAAGCTCCAGATCGCCTGGAACTGGTCGGCCTCGGGGTCGGTCTGGATGATCACGGCGGCGATGTACGGGGTGACTTTGACATCGGTCGGGTTGCCGTCGCTGTCCATGACCAGTTCGCGCTTCACGTCGAACGGCTGAACGCGGATCGCACCGTCGCCGAACGGGTACTTCTGCAGGGCCTGCGCATCTTCGCCGAGCGCGATGCGCTGGTAGTTGACCTTGGCGGGCACCTGCCGCGAGATTTCGTCGAGGGCCTTCTCGAGATTCTCGGCAAGCGGCTTGTACTGGTCGCCCATCGGGTCGCTGATGTACAGCGCGAGGCGGACCGGCTTGTCGCGGGTTTTCAGCAGCCGCTCGAAACTGGGGCGCTGGGTGTCGTTGCGCAGCGAAAGAACCGCGAAGGCGATGTCGAACTCAAGCGTGTCCACCCGGTGTTCGCGCGCCTCGTCGGCCTTGTCTACCAGGTTGACGATGCCGTTGATGACTTTCGGTTTCGCGGTGCCGTAGCTGACTTCAATGCTGCTGAAGTACCCCTGCACACCGCGCATTTCCGAGCGCTCGTCGGTGCCGCTGGTAAGGACATCCACCGTGTCCGTGATGCCCTTCTTTTCCAGTTCCTCGCGCTTGGTGCTGGCTTCCTCGTTGCCGATGCGCTCGATCCGGTACTGGAGCTTGCCGCCGGATGACACCGCCAGCTCACCCAGCTTGTCACGCACGTCGCGCTCGAGGTTGATGCGCTTGGCCGGCGGTTCTTCATCGACGTAGTAGGTGACGTTGATCGGTTCCGTCAGTTTCTCGAACAGCCGTTGCGTGCCTTCACTGAGCGTGAAGCGCTTGTCGCTCGTGAGGTCGAGGCGGGTGCGGAACTCCATGCCCAGGTAGTTGACCGAACCAAGGGCCAGCGTGGTCAGCGCGGCCATCAGGTAGAAGTGAAGCGTAAAGTTGCGCTTGCGGTTGACCATCAACTGTACCTGCGCGATTCAAGCGACCACACGTTCAGGAACACGAACAGCACGATCAGGCTGACAAAGAAAACCAGCCCGTTGGTGTTCACGACCCCGCGCTGGATCTCACGGAAGTGCTCCAGCACCGCCACCTGCGCCAGCGCCTGCACCATGGCTTCGCCGCCGGTGCTGGCAACGCGGATGCTGTCCTCGGCCTTGTCCTGTCCGCCGGTAAACAGGTACACGCCGGTATTCATGAGGAAGCCGACGACCACTACGATCAGGGCCAGCAGTTTGTCACGCCCCACGACGGCGGCCAGGATGCCCAGCCCGACCAGCGGGATGCTGAGCAGGTGGATCATCGCGGCCTGCGGGTTTTCACGGGCCATCTCGGAGAGCATGCCGCGCATCTCACCGACGCCGACGATGCCGAGGCAGATCAGCATGGCCAGGAAGAACGACAGCGCCTGGTTCTCCGTCAGGCCGGAAACAAACAAGCCGACAGCGACAAAGGCCGCCCCCAAAAGGAAGCAGGCAATGTAGCCGCCGAATACGGGGCCCCAATCCGGCGAGCCGAAGTACATCAACATCAGCGGGAAGGCAGCGGTCGCGAGAAGCATGCAGACCAGGAACACCAGCCCGGCGAAGTACTTGCCCAGCGCGATCCGCCAGGTGGGGATCGGCAGCGTCATCAGCAGCTCGAAGGTGGCCTGGCGCCGGTCTTCGGACCACAGGCGCATCGAGACGGCCGGCACCACCACCGCGGCAACCCACGGGAAGATGCCGAAGAACGTGCGCATGGAAAGCTCGCCCCGTTCGAACCAGTTGCCTCCGCTGCCGGCCGGGTCAAGCAGCACGGACAGCAGCATGATCACGACCACGAACGCGCCGATGATCCCGAACCCCATGGGGGAATCGAAGTAACCCTTCAACTCGCGGCGGAAGATCGTGCCCATCACTCACCTTCCTTGTCGGGTGGTTTGGGCGAAAAGACCGTGTCGGTGCCGCCCTCGAGGTCGCCGGGACGGGCGGTTTCGAAGGCGTCGTCGAACTCCCCGGCGTCGCTTTGCGGCACGTCGCCTGCAATCGTGGTGTTGTGCTCCCACGCCGTTTCGGAGGGCGACTTTTCGCTGTAGTTCTCCGAGCTGGTGGGCTTGCCGGTAACGCGCGTAGCGGCCGCCGTGGCATCCGGGTCTTCGGGCAGGTCGGCGGAAACTTCCGGCTCCGCTGTCTTCGCCGGTTTCTTTTCAGGCTCTGTCTTGTCCGCTTCGGTCTTGGCCGAAGGCTTCTCTTCAGACTTCGGACGATGCTGCGCCGGCAAGTCAGCCGCAGGGCCGGTGTCAACCGCCCCCTTGCGCAGCAACTGCAGGAAGACCTGCTCCAGCGTCAGCCGTTCGGGCGCAAGCTCAGTGAGTTTCAATCCGCGGTTCCGGACCAGCTCGGAAACGGCCTCACACGCGGCACGGCAGCCGCGCACGCCGCCGCCGACCTTCAGCGCAAAACGCCCGTAGTCGGTCGGGCCATTTTCCATTTCGACAGTCTGGACGTTTTCAATGTTGCGCAGCGGCTCGGCCAGTGACGCGTCGGCGCCTTTCACCAGCAGGCGCACGTTCTGCACGTCCGCGGCCCGGGCCGTCAGCTCATCCACGGTTCCGTCAGCTATCTTGCGCCCGCCGTTGATGATCACGAGGCGGTCCGCGACGGCCGTGGCTTCCTGCAGGATGTGGGTCGAGAAGATGATGCAGCGGTTTTCGCGCAGGCGATTGATCAGCTTGCGGATCTCGACGATCTGCATCGGGTCCAGGCCCGAAGTCGGCTCGTCGAGGATCAGCACATCCGGGTTGTGGATCAGCGCCTGCGCCAGCCCGGTGCGCTGCTTGTAGCCCTTCGACAGCTCGACGATACGCGCCTTCAGCTTGTTGCGCAGACCGCAGTCCGTGATCACCGTTTCCAGGCGGTCCTTCAACTCCGAGCCTCGCAGCCCGCGGGCCTGCCCGGCGAACTTCAGGTAGTCCTCGATAGTCATGTCGCCGTACAGCGGCGGCGTCTCCGGCAGGTAGCCAATACGCTTGCGGACTTCCTGCGGGAAGACGTGCACGTCGTGCCCGCCGATGCTCGCGGTGCCTTCGCTGGCGCTGATGTAGGTCGTCAGCACCTTCATTGTGGTGGATTTACCGGCGCCGTTGGGGCCAAGGAAACCAAGCACTTCGCCCTTGTCGACGTGAAAAGAGACCCCGTCGAGGGCCTTAAAGCTGCCGTAGTACTTGGTGATGCCCTTTACTTCGATCATCGGTGCGCGAATCTTATGTCCCAACAGGGCAACTTCAACCGGGCCAATGTCTCACGTTTCCTTTTATTACCTACGAAACACGATGGACAAGCCGTCATTGCTTTTTCAAAGCTTTTGCTGCGGATTCCCGCCGCGCTGATTGTCTCTTAATGAAGGAAGGGCATGGCGCCCGACGCTCAACCGCCCAGGACTGTGAACTTCACAGCCTTCGCACAGCGCCTCGAGACGCGCCTCGTGAGCTACCTGCGCTACACGCTCGGCAGCAGGGATGAAGCCGAGGACCTCTTCCAGGAGGCCATGCTGCGCGTCCACCGCGAGTGGAAGCAGGTGGCCGCAATGCAGAACCCGGAGGGCTGGGTGTTTCGAGTCGCCCGCAACCTTGCCATGAACCAGCTCAAGCGCCGCGGCATTGAGCGCCGGGCGCTGCATGAGAAGTCACAGGGCATCTCCGCGGATACCGCCCGGCCCGCCGAAACCCGTGAGGTTCGCCAGGCCGTTCAGGACGCGTTGCAGACCCTGCCCGCCGACCAGCGCGACGCCGTCTGCCTGAAGGTCTGGGGCGAATGCAGCTGGGTGGATATCGGGCGGGAGCTTGGCGTTTCGGACGACACCGCGGCGCGCCTGTTTGCGCGCGGGCTGAAGGCGATCGCGCCGCGACTGAAGGAGCTGTCGCCATGAACGAGGACGATCTCGTCAAGCTCGCCAGCAAGGCCGCCGATGAACCGATCGGTGACGCCGCCGACAGCGCGGAGCTGGCCGAGTTAGAGCAGGCGATGGCGGTGCTCCGCGGCGCCACCGAGGAAGCCAGTGAGCCGCGCATGAACGAGCTTGCCGAGCGCGCCGCCGACCAATCCAGGCTGGTTCACCTGTGGCATTTCGCGGCGGTGGCAGTCGTGTTTTTCTGCATCGGGCTGGTGGTGCTGTTCAAGATGGGATTTACCCCGCCTGTCCAGACAACGCCTGTCGCCGACCACAACGAACCCGGCCCGGTTGAAAACCCCGGCAGCATTTCCCCCGCGAATCACGAGCCCCGGCCGGAGCAGCAGATCTACGTGCGGCCCAAGTGGATCGACGAGCAGGCGGCTGAGGTCGCGAATGCACCGTCAGCGCCGGACCTCGGTGGGGGACCGGGCAGCGGGTCACCCGACGGCGTGGGCGGCGGCACCGGCGGGAGCGAGGGCAGCGGCGGCAGCCCATTCGGCAACCCGCCCGGAAGCAGGGGCAGCCATCCCGACCACGTTGAATTCACCTTGCTGTACCCGGCCAAAGCGCCCAATGGCATGCACCGAGTTTCTTCGACCACTCTGCCGGACACGGAGACCGGCGCCGGCTTCACACTCCATCGCGTTGAGTATGCCGGCCCCGGCAAAGCGCTCGTGCTGCTTGAGGCGGCTGAGACCGCGGATTCGCGAAAGGCGTTGTCTGCCGATGGGCTCGAAGGCAACGCCGTCAGCGTGGTGCGCGACGGGACGGTCGTGTTGCTGATATCGAACACCCTCTCGAAGTCCGAGCTCGCGGCAATCGCGGCCAAGCTGGTCGAGAATTCCTGAACAGTTTCGATTTTCCCTGCGCGATTCGAGCGCGACGATTGTCTTTCTCCTGAAGACCCTGAACCAGGAGACACGATGCGTCATCTGACTGCATGCCTGCTGCTGGCGCTCTGCGCCGCGCCGCTGATGGCCGATATCGGCCCCAAGCCCCGCACCACCGGCCCCGGCATGGTGCCCCAGACCGACATGAAGGACGTGGACATCGAAATGACCAGCGAAGAAGTCGAGCTGGTTCTGAGCAAGACGGACGAGGACGACACCCTCGATGTAACCGTCACCTTCCACATGACGAACCTGGGCGAGGCGGCTTCATTCGAAATCGGCTTCCCGATGGGCGCCTTCCAGAACATGTCCGACTTCAGCGTCACCACCGACGGCGTCGAGCGAGACCCAAAGATCATCGACAAGAACCCGGAGCCGGAAGAACACAAGGACGACAACGACGGGAAGAAGGGGTTTTCCCGCGATCCCTGGAGACACGACTACTGGTGGGTGTGGGATGAAAGCTGGGCCGAGGGCGCGGCAGTCACGCACGTCGTGAAGTACAAGCTCAGCGTCTGGCACTGGAGCAACTACCGCAGCACGGGCTACATCCTGCACACCGGCGCCGCCTGGAAGAACAAGATCAAGTCGGCAAAAGTAACGCTCAGCTTCGGCGGCGACATGGAACTCGGCTATATCGAACGCCTCGGGCCGGCCGGCTTTGAGATCAAAGGCAAAAAGGCTGTCTGGAACTTCAAGGACCTGGAGCCGACCAACGCCGACGACATCAGCATCCACTACGACCGCGACGAAACCGTCACGCAAAAAGACGCACGACTGGTAAAGGAATCCGCCAAGTGGTGGTCGTCGAGGGTTGAGTTGCTGAACCTGCGACTGACTGCGCCGAAGCGTTTCGGAAGCACCGAGTACAAGCCTGAAGAATGGGCGGCTATCCGGGACGCACTCGCCGCGCTAATCAGCGACGCCAAGGCAGATGGCAACAAGCTTGTGATGCCGGAGGAGGAGCCGGAGAAGATCAGCTGGGGCGGCGACATTCCGGAAGAGGTTCGCAAGGCTATCGAAGAGAAGATGGGCAAGACCAAGTGCGACTACGCGCGAAAAGGTGAAGCACACAAGCTGCTCGATCCGTTCAAGAATGTGCTTGAGCTGGTCCGGGCCAATCCTGACGACGAGGCGGGCAACAAGCTGCTGCGTGACTGGGACAATCTGGTTGCCAAGTGCCTGGACGGCAAGCTGTACGCGGGAGCGACGAAGCTGGTGGTCGACGATAAGCGCGCGGCCGATCTGAAACTGTTGCGCAATGAAGCCGCAGGGCTGTTGAAGCCGCAAGTCGAGGAACAGCCCGCTGACTGAGCCAAGGCGGGGGCTTGACACTCAGCGCCGTGACGGTATTTCTAGGCGCCTCTTGATTGACAACAAGCCTCCGTAGCTCAATCGGTAGAGCAGCTGACTCTTAATCAG
>JAGQRI010000090.1:0-178 GCA_020425515.1 Planctomycetota bacterium
TTGAAGATCTCGATCAGGTAGATGCGTTCCCAGAAGTTGAGTTTGCGCTCGCCGGAGTTGTCCTTTTTGGACGACTCGCCGGTCATAAGCGCGCGCACGTCTTCAGAGTGCTCGGCATGTTCGGTGTGGGTGCTCACGAAAGTCCCTTCCTGTACCCCCGCGAATATAGAAAAGGGCG
>JAGQRI010000090.1:253-3643 GCA_020425515.1 Planctomycetota bacterium
CCGGAGCAAGTACATGGTGGACTCCAACGAGTGGAAGCATGAGGCCGGCAGTCCCATGGACGTCGCCATTGGTCAACTGCGGACGCGGGGCGTGGACGTCACGGCCAAGGCGTACGGTTTCAGCGTGTCGATACCGCTGTCCGGCGGTGATCCCGCAAGCGGCGAGTGCGGGCTGGAGTCATCCGGCGACGGACTTGAACTCAGCCTCAAGGTACCCCAGGCCGGGGTCTACTGGTTCTGGCGGACCAGGCTGGCGGAAATTGTGGAGTTGCTGATTGAGGGCGTCGGCGAGGCATCAACCGGCGGCCGGGGCGCGCTGATCGACTTCCTCGCGTCCTCAGCCGACTGGCGCCCGGAGTAAAGCGGGGTACGGCCCGCCAACGTTCGATCAACTCAAACGTCGAAAGACTCGATGTCCCATTGGATGCGCCCCGACATTGGGAGCATGCTGCCGTTGTCTTCGCCCACCTCTTTCTCGATCAACGCGTTCAGGCGTTGGTTCAGGTCTTCCAACAAGCCCTCGTGCTTCGGGTCGTCGGCGAGATTCGTTAGCTCGTCGGGGTCTTCTTTCGTGTCGTACAGTTCGATGTCGTTGCGCTGGCGCAGCTCGCTCAGCGTTTGCGGCAGGTGGTGCTGCCTGGGCGAGAAATAGCGGGTGAAGCGGTAGCGGCCGTCGAACCAGCTTCGGATCGCGCCGCGTTTTTCCAGCGCCTGCTTGCCGGCCGCCGCGAGGTCGATGGCGGCCACGGCCTTGCCCGCCTTCTTCGCGTCGCGCATCTTCTTCATCGACTTCAGGAAGTCGCCGTCGAGATAGCCGAGCATGTTGAAGTTGAACAGCGCGCCGTCACGCAGCTCGTTCAGGCCCGCATCGCCGGGCGCTTCCAGCAGTGGCGAGAAGTCGTGCCCTTTCAGGTTCCCGCTCGGCTTGACGCCCGCCATGGACAGGATGGTCGGCGCCATATCGAGGTGCGAAGTCAGCGCCTGGCAGCGCTGCCCTCCGCGCGCTTCCGGGTGCACGACGATCAGCGGGACGTGGTTCTGCTCGGCGTAGGCGCAGCTTCCCTTGCCGTGCATCTGGTGCGCGCCGCCGAGTTCGCCGTGGTCCGAGGTGAAGATCAGGATGGTGTTTTCCAGCAGCCCCTGCGTTTCGAGCTCGTCCAGCAGGCGCACCACCTGCCGGTCGTTGTCGCGGATTGCGTTGAAGTAGTAGTCCTGCAGCAGGCGCCAGCGGCGGTCTTCGTCAGGCCAGTTGCCGAGCAGGACCTCGCGCGATTTCTGGAACTCGCGGTGGGCCTGCGGGCGCCCGGCGTCGTCCCAGGGCTGGTGACGGCTTTTCGGCAGCGGCGCGTCCCAGCTTGCGCGGTACTCGACGGTGTCGGGCGGCGGCGCGATGTCCATCACCGGGTCGTTCGCCTTCTGCACCGGCTGGTCGGGCAGGTCGGTGTCGACGTACATGACGTCGTGCGGGTTGATCAGGTTGACCGCCAGGAACCACGGCTTGCCCTCGTCCGCCATCGGGCGCCCCTTGGCGCGCAGCCAGCCGACGGCCATGGAGGTGATGATGCCGTCGTGCTCGTAGCCGCCGCGCGTGTTGCAGATGATGTCGCCGACGTTGAAGTAGTCGCTGAAGCCGTAATCCTCCATGACCTCGGTCAGCAGCTTCTGCGGGTTTTCGGGGTCGTTCGCCTCTTCCAGCTCGAGCGCCAGGTGGAACTTGCCCTTGTAGGCCGTGTAGTAGCCGGCTTCGCGCAGCATGTGCCCGAGTGTCGGGACGTCGGTGGACATGCTGGACTGCCAGGGCGTGTTGACGTTGTCGAATACGCCGGTGTGCTGGATGTGCTGCCCGGTGTAGATCACCGAGCGAGAGGGCGAGCAGACGTTGGACGCGATCTGGTGGTTCTCGAAGCTCACGCCCATGCGGCGCAGACGCTCGCGCCCGGGTACCGGGAACGGCCAGCGTTTAAAGTAGCGCTCCTGGTCCGAGGTAATCAGCACGATGTTGTAGGGCCCGCGCGGCTTGCCGTCGCCGGCAGGCCGCGGTTTGCCCGAGGTCGCGCAGCCCGCGGCCGTCGCCGCGACAACAGCGGCCGAGGATTGCAGAAACGCCCTGCGCGAGCGGTTGGTGGTTTCGGTCATGGCGCGTCTCCCCGGGTATGCATGGATCGAACCGGAGGATTCTAAAGCGCGTGCCCCGTTGCGCACCTGACTTCCATGCGAAAGCCCGGCACTGGCGTGCCGGGCTGACGGGTTGGGGTTGATTTAACCGAGGCCGCTGGTGGACATCTGGAGCAGCGGGATGATGACCGCGCTTACGATGCCGCCTACCACCACCGCCATGAAGACGATCATGATCGGCTCGATCAGGCCCGTCATGCGGGTGATGGAGATGTCGATCTCCTCGTCGTAGGCGACGGCGATGCGCTCGAGCAGTTGTTCCAGTTCGCCGGTCTGTTCGCCGACCGCGACCATGTAGCCCACGACGGGCGGGAAGATGCCGCTTTTCTTGATCGGCGTGCTGATGTCGGTGCCCTCGATGATGCTGTCGTGGACGCCCTGGATCACTTCCTGCATCGCACGGTTGCCGACGATCTTCTTGACGATGCGCAGCGCCTCAAGCGCCGGCATGCCCGAGCGCAGCAGCACCGCGAACGTAACCGCGAAGCGCGACACGGCCGTCTTGCGCAGCAGGTCGCCGAACAGGGGCACCTTCAGCTTCAGCATGTCGAACTTGAGCTTGAAGCTGTCCTGCTGCAGCGCGCCCTGCAAAAAGAAGAAGGCGATCAGCGGGCCCTTGATCAGGATCTGCCAGTAGGTCTGCATGAAGGTGCTGACGGCGATCAGGATCATCGTCGGCAAGGGCAGCGGCACGTTCTGCGAGATCAGGATCTCGGTAATCTTCGGCACCACGAAAGTCATCAGCAGGATCACCACCAGCGTGCTGACGGTCAGCATGATCGCCGGGTACATCATGGCGTTGATGACCTTGTTCTTCAGGCGGTTCTGGTTGCTCAGGTATTCGGCGATGCGGGTCAGCACGTCGTCGAGCTGGCCCGAGGCCTGGCCCGCGCGCACCATGTTAATGTAGAGCGTGTTGAAGTAGCCGGGGCAGGTTTCCAGCGCCGTGGCGAAGTCCATACCCTGGGTGACCTGCTCGCGCAAATGGCGCAGGGTTTTGGACATACCGGGGCTTTCCGCCTGCTCGATGCACGCGGTCAACGACTGCGCCAGCGGAATGCCGGAATGCAGCAGCGTGGCGAGCTGGCGGGTGAAGGCGCTGACTTCGCCGAGGCTCTGGATCTTGTCCGTGCCCTCGCTGGTGCCGGTGTCTTTCATGCGCGCGATGGACAGGATGCACAGCATACCCAGCGCGCCGTAAACCAGCGCGAACAG
>JAGQRI010000091.1 GCA_020425515.1 Planctomycetota bacterium
TTCTGCGACGCCTTCAACATCCCGATCATCACGTTCGAAGATGTCCCCGGCTTCCTGCCCGGCGTGAACCAGGAGCACAACGGCATCATCAAGCACGGCGCCAAGCTGCTTTACGCCTACTGTGAAGCGACGGTCCCCAAGCTCTGCGTGATCACCCGCAAGGCGTACGGCGGGGCGTATTGCGTCATGTCCAGCAAGCACATCCGCAGCGACGTCAACTATGCGTGGCCCACGGCCGAGATCGCGGTGATGGGCGCGCAGGGCGCGGTGAACATCCTGTATGCGCGCGAGCTGGCGAAATCGGAAAACCCGGATGCCCGCCGTGAAGAGCTGATCGCCGAGTATCGCGAGCGCTTCAGCAACCCGTATGACGCGGCCGCCCGCGGCTACATTGACGGCGTGATCAAGCCCCGCGAAACGCGCCGCAAGCTGATCCGCGCGCTTGAGGTCGTGCGTCACAAGCGCGACGTCAACCCGCCGAAGAAGCACGGCAACATCCCACTTTGAACGGAGCGCGGGCGTCCCGCCCGCACAATGCAGCCGAGACGGCCGCGTTCCAGATGCTACACTGGCTTTGCGTAGTGCGGTGGGGGCAGTAACCCCGAAAAGCCCCGGAAGGACACAGCCGTGAAACGCCTTTTCCTGCCAACCTTACTGCTTGCGGCACTTGTTGCTGCGACGCTGTCCGTCACATCCTGTGAACAGGGACCGAACTGGGACGCCGATCAGACGGCCGTGCACGACGCCATGAACGACTGGTCCGCGGCTGTCACGCGCGGTGATGGCGAGGCGTTATGGGAGATGCTCAGTCCTGACGCCCAGGAAATCTACCGGCGCGAACTCGAAGCCCCAAAGGGCGTGCGCCAGACGGTCAAGCTGAACAAGGCCTCGCTCGGGCCTGACTCCAAGATGGCCGAGGAAGAGAAAGACCGTGTCCGCAAGCTGCTGGCCACGCTGCCGGACGATCCCGACAAAATGACGCCGAAGGACTACTACATCTGGCGCATAAACCCCAGCCTTACGCCGGAAGGCGCTCAGCGGACGGAAGCGTTGTTCGCGAAATCGAACGTGAAGGAGATTTCGATCCAGGGCGACAACGCCACCGTGGTGCTGAAAAACGGCAATCCGGACAGATATTCATGGGTTCGTCACAAAGGGGTCTGGAAATTTGATGTAAAGCCTAGCATCCTGCGCGCACTCGAAGACGCGCGTAGGCGCGAAGCAGAAAAACAATAGTCGCTCAGAAGTGTAGAAACGGAACAGGAGAGACCGGGAATGAAGAAAGTCATCCAGTTGGCGCCGTTGATGGTCCTGGCGCTGGTCATGTTCGGCTGCGGTGGTGGCAGCGGCGGTACCGCTGAACCGCAGGACATCGGCGATGCGGTTCTCAAGAAGATCAAGGACAAGGACTTTGACTCAGTCGCTGACCTGATCGACCAGTCCGACGCCGACATGAGCGGAATCGGTGAGATTCGCTCATGGCGCATCGAGAACGGCTTCGAGCGCTGGAAGGATTACAAGAAAACCCTCGAAGGCGACGACGGCATGGACCCCAAGAGCAAGTCCGGCATCGACGGTGAGGACGCCTGGAAGTCCATGAGCATGGGCAAGTCCTACGCGCTCCAGACCGGCCTGTACCGGCTGTACGCGGTCGACGACCTCGACAAGCGCCTTACTGAGGTCACCTGGGCCCGCCGCGGCGTCAGCGAAAAGCTGGACGTCGAAGGACAGGGCACCGCCACGATCTCTTACGGCAACGTCTACAAGGACCGCATCACGGTCACTGTGGAACGCAAGAACGGCCTGTGGTACCTGACCGGCGTTGAAACCAAGTTCAACAAGGAACTGCCGGAAAAGCCGAAGGACGACTAAGTATCATGAAGACGAAAGGCGCGCTTCGGCGCGCCTTTCTTTTTGCCTCTGGCCCGAACGCCCGGACCGCAATAGATTCGCACCCATGTTCAAGAAGATCCTGATCGCCAATCGCGGTGAAATCGCCTTGCGCGTAATCCGCGCGTGCCGGAAGCTCAACGTGCAGAGCGTCGCCGTCTTCAGCGATGCCGACTCGCACCTGCCTTTCGTGCAGGAGGCCGACGAAGCCCACTACCTCGGCCCGTCGCCCTCCGCCGACAGCTACCTGCGCATCGATCGCATCGTCGACCTTGCCAAAGAGTACGGGGCTGAGGGCATTCACCCCGGCTACGGCTTCCTGGCCGAGAACGCGAACTTCGCCAAGGCCTGTGAGGCCGCCGGTATCGTGTTCATCGGGCCCGACAGCGGCGCCATCGATCGCCTCGGCGACAAGCGCCACGCCAAGGCCGTCGCCGAGGAAGCGGGCGTGCCGGTAACGCCGTGGGTGAAGTGCGCGGGCGAAGCGGATAAGGAAACCGTGGCGGCCGTCGAGAGCATCGGCTTCCCGGTAATGATCAAGCCCTCCGCGGGCGGCGGCGGGAAGGGTATGCACCGCGCTGACACGCTGGAAGAGCTGACCGAACTGCTGCCCAAAGCGGCGCGCGAGGCCAAGGCCAGCTTCGGGGATGACAGCCTGCTGGTCGAAAAGTTCCTGCCTACGCCGCGGCACATCGAGGTGCAGATCGTCGGCGACACGCACGGCAACGTGCTGCACTTCTTCGAGCGCGAATGCAGCCTGCAGCGTCGCCACCAGAAACTGCTTGAGGAAACGCCGAGTCCCAGCCTCACGCCCGAGCAGCGCAAGAAGATCTGCCAGGACGCGGTGAAGATCGCCCAGACCGCGAACTACTCCAACGCCGGCACCTGCGAGTTCCTGTACGACGAGGCGAACGGAAGCTGGTACTTCTGCGAGGTGAATACGCGCCTCCAGGTCGAGCACCCGGTAACGGAGCAGGTGACGGGCTACGACCTGGTCGAGCTGCAATTGCGCGTCGCTTCGGGCGAGAAGCTGGAGATCAAACAGGAACAGGTCCGCCAGACAGGCCACGCCATCGAGCTGCGCATTAACAGCGAAGACCCGTTCATGAACTTCATGCCCTCGCTGGGTTATATCGAGGCCTTCAGCCCGCCCGAGGGCGAGGGCATCCGCGTCGATGCCGGCTACCACACCGGCGACAGCGTCACGCAGTTCTACGACAGCCTGGTGGCGAAGCTGATCCTGCACGGCGGCGACAGAGTCATCACCACCAAGCTCGCCAAGCAGGCCCTGCGCGACTTCATGGTGGTGGGGGTGGCGACGACCATCCCGTTCCACCTGAACCTGATGGAGCACCCGGATTTCGTCGCGGGCAAGTTCGACATCCACTGGGTCGAGCAGCACATGGCCGAGCTGACGACTCGGAACCGCAGCGCCGATGCGGCCGTGATGGCGGCCTTGATGGAGTACCGCCGACTGCAGAAAGTACGCGCGGCACAAAGCAGAGCGGGAGAACTGGCATTCGATCCCTGGAGCTCAAGCAGCCTGCCGAGGTTGAAATAACATGGCGATGGAATACCAGGTCGAGGTAGACGGCGAGACGTACAACGTTCGTTTCTTTGAGCGCGACGGGCAACTGCACGTGGCGCACGCGGGCGGGACCTATCCCGTGCACGTCAGCACGCCGCTGCGCAGCAAGGTTCAGCTCGCGCAGATGAACGGAAAGCCGCAGCGCTTCGGGTATCACCGGGGCAAGGAAAGCACCGACATCGTGCTGGACGGGATTGTCTACTCGGCCGAGGTTAAGGAAACCGAGCACGTACGCCTGGCCGCCGTGGCAAAGCGCAAGGGCGGCGGCGGCGCAAGTGACGTCAAAGCGCCCATGCCGGGCATGGTGATCGCCATCAACGTGAAGGTCGGCGACGAGGTGAAAAAGAACCAGAGCCTGCTGAGCCTCCACGCCATGAAACTCGAAAACGACATCCGTGCACCGCGCGAGGGCGTGGTCAAGGAGATCGCCGTCAAGCCCAACGACGTGCTTGAAAAGGGCGCCCTCATGATCAAGTTGGGGCCGCTGCCCGAAAAGGATTCATAGGCACCTGACATGGCCAATCTTCAGGAAGACTATCTTCGCTGGCTCGAAGAAACCCGCGCGCCCTTTACCAAGAAGGCGAAAGAGCGCCGCGAGAATTTTGAAACCAGCAGTGGCTGCGAGTTCCCCGCCCTGGCGATGCCCGAGCGGGCGAACCTCAGCACGGCCGGCGAGCGCGCCTACCAGGAACGGCTCGGTTTCCCCGGCGAGTTCCCGTACACGCGCGGCGTTTATCCCAGCATGTACCGCGGACGTTTCTGGACCATGCGCCAGTACGCCGGGTTCTCCTCCGCCGAGGAGAGCAACAAGCGCTACCGCCTCCTGCTCGCACGGGGAACGACCGGCCTCAGCGTCGCGTTCGACCTGCCGACCCAGCTGG
>JAGQRI010000092.1 GCA_020425515.1 Planctomycetota bacterium
GCAGGAACGACACGCCGGCGATCAGGGCCGGCCCCTCGAACATCGCCGCGATCACAATGGTGCGCCCGCGCAGCGCGGCTGAGCGTGCCTCCCAGCCTTCGGATTCCTCGATCCGCCGCCCGAACTGGTTCCAGAGCAGCGCGATCATCGGCAGCTCCATCAGCGGCAGCCCCAGCGCCACCCAGCGGATCACCGCCAGGTTCTCGGCGCCCTGCGGGTCAACCGGCCCCAGGGCGACGCCGGCCACCGCGAAACTCAGCACGCCGAACGCGAACGCGGCCAGCAGGATCGAGAGGCTTCGAGTCGTGCCGCTGACGGCGGATTCGTAATCCATGCATGCAGTGTAGCAGCATTGCAGAGGTCGGAGGTCAGAGATCAGAGGCCAGGGAAAACTGCCGCTCCCTAACGTCCGGCCTCTGATCCCTAATTCTTCATCGCCTGTTCCATAATCAGCCTGCGCGCCTTTTCGAGCCAGTGGCCGACGGTGCGCCGGTGCACGCCAATGCGCTGCGCGATCTGCTGCTGGCTGAGCCCGTCGTTGTAGGTCATGTCGAACACGCGCCGCAAATCGCGTGGCAGCAGGCGGCGGTTGTCTGTAAGGAACGCGGAATCGCGCATGCAGGCATCCAGCCAGCGTGCGTAGTGCTCGGCCGCGCGGCGCCGAAACGGGAAGATGCGCCCGCGGTCCTCGTTCGGGAGCAGCGCCTCGACTGGCGGGCAGGGCGTTTCGCAGACCAGCCGCAACGGGCAGTCGGCGCAGGAGAATTCGGTTTTCACATCAACCTCGCGTGCGGGCTCCGACCTTCGCGAGGTTCCGGCCTTCTGTAAGAAAAGTGTAAGATTTACTGACACACTCCAACGGACGCAAACCGCCACAGCAGACCGCAGCGGCGGCACTTCAGTTCAATGTGTACCGGCCCAAGCGCCTGAAACATAAGGGCTCCGCAGTTGCAGCGCACCTGGCCGGGAGCGTCCAGCAGGCGGCTTCGGGGGGCGGATCGCGGTGGTTTCGAGTTCATCAGCAGGCTCCATCAGATATTTCGTTTTGCAATATACAGGAGCATGCGACAAATGAGCCGAGGCCGCCAAAATTCGGCGGCCCCGAAGCTTCAGAAAAGACGGATCAGCGCCCGACGCCCTCGCGGTCCACGCCAGCCGGCAACTCGACGGGCTGCACCACCGTGCGCGGTTTGCCGTCACCGACTTTCGACTGCTCGTCGACGGCGACGAACGAGGTGGCGCGCGTGGCCAGTTTGTGCTTCACGGAAAGCTCAACGATCTGTTTCAGCACTTCGGGGTCCGGCTCGTCGGCGTTGCGGTAGCGGCACTCCAACTCATGAATGCGCGTTTCGGCCCACAGTTGCTCGATGGCGTCGTTGCCCACCGACAAACCCGGCAGCTCGATCGGGACGTCCATCGCCTGCTCCGTCTCGCCCGCGGCCCAGTGCACGCGGATGCTGCCTTTCGCCTCGCCGGTGTAGCGCCCGGTGATGGTGAAGCTCTGTCCGGCATAGACGTTCTCGCGCGCGTCCGGCACGACGTCGGCGACGGGAAGCTCGCCCCAGTCGATCACCGGGCGGCCCAGGACCGGGTTGCGAATCGAGGACAGGAAGGCGTCGATCGGCGCCTGGTCGATTTGCTGGTCCGGACGCGGGATGTAGTAGATCGCGCGCCCGTTGCCGGACTCGGCGATGCCGTCAACCAGGTCGCGGTTGACGGCGGTTCCCACGCCGAACGCGAAGAACTGTACCCGGTCGCCGTACTCGGCCACGTACTGCAGGATCGCGTCCACCTCGCCGACGAAGCCGTCGGTCAGGAAGGCGTAGGTCTGCGTGTAGCGCTCGTCGTGTTTTGCTTCCAGCGCGCGCTTCAGCCCGCTCAGCATCTCGGTGCCGCCGCCCGACATGAGCGACGAGACGTACTCGCGCGCGCGGTCGAGGTTTTCCGGCTCGGCCGCCAGGGGCTCGCGGAACAACTGCCCGTTGCGCCCCGAGAAGAAGAAGACGTTGAACTTGTCCCGCGGCGTCAGCAGGTCTAGCGACGCCTGCACGACCTTCTTGCTGCATTCGATGGGCAGCCCGCTCATGCTGCCGGAAATGTCAATGATGAACGTGATCTCGCGCGGGTTGCTCGACGCGCCCGCCAGCATTGGCGGCGTCAGGCTGAGCGTGAAGTAGCCGTCGTCCTCGCCCTCCGCCCGGTGCGCGAGCAGGCTTGCCTTGCCGGGCGGGTCCTCGGTGCGCCAGCGCAGGATGAAGTCGCGGTCGGCGATCTCGTCGTCATAAGCTAGCCGGATGCTGCGGTGCGACTCGCTCGTTTCCGTGACCGCGACGTCGTGCTGGACGCTGTTCAGTTCGGCAATCTTGCGCCCGGCCTCAAGCTCGACTTCGATCTCGACGCGGTTCGGTGACTCCACGCCCGCGGGGAGCGTCGGCGGCGTGATGCGCGAGGCGTCCGGCACGCGGTCGGTATCAGGCTCGACGCCGTGCCCCTCGACCCGGTTGCCGGGCTCAACGACAGGCTCGGCCGGTTTGCCCGCGATGTAGTACGGTCCGACCACCAGCGGCATGACCCATTCGTGCCAGCCGTTCTCGAACTTCACGCGCTCGAACAGCCGCAGCGAGACGTCCAGCTTTGCGCCCGGGGCGATGTTCCCGATGTAGTGGTTGAACACGTTGCCGCGCTCGCGGTTCAGCAGCGCCGCCGTCTGCCCGCGCGCGATTGCCTCGCTGTAAACCTTCTCGGCCTCGGCGCGCGGGCGGATCACGCCGCGGATCGTGCGCCCGCCGAGCGTGATGGTGAAGTCCGTGATGGCCGCGCGGTGCGGCAGCGGGAAGCAGTAGACGGCCTCGATCGGCTCGTTGAACGGGTTGCTGTAGGTCTGCGTGACGCCGGCCACGCAGACGGCGTCCGCGATTTCGGCTTGCACCTTCGTGTGCTGCAGCGGCAGGGCGCAGCGAACCTCCGCGGCCCGCATGCCGTACATGCTGGGGCCGGTGCTGCAGAGTTGCGGCAGGGTGTCCAGCTCGGGGGTGTCTTCGGCGCCGTCCTTGTCGCTGTCTTTCTTGCGTTTGTCAGCTTTCTTGGCGGGTTCTTTGGCCGGCGTCTCGGGCAGTTTGCGGTTGCCGATCGTTCCGATGGCGTACAGGGCGAGCGCCGTTGCCGCGACGCGCCCGCCGGTTTTCGCCAGTGTCTCGTCCGGGTCCCAGCTTCCTTTGGCGTCCGGGTGATCCGTTTCAGCGCTGCGGAACCCCACCTGTTGCGCAACCAGTTTATGGTAGACCGCCGCCGTCCAGTTGCCGGGTTCCCCGTCGATCGTGCCCGGCACGCCGAGCAGCGCCCAGGCCTGCTGCAGGTCGGCGACCTCACCGAATTGCAGGACTTCCTCGCGTTGCTTGTCGCGGCTTTCGGCGCGCCAGCTGACGTCGTCGGTGCGCTCCATCAGGCTGTAGCGCTGCGCCTTGAGCGCCGCCTCGGAAGCGCTGCCCCACAGCCCGCCGCTTTCCATATTGATGTCGCGTGCGATGTCCTGCCGGGCGAGCGTCTTTGCGATCTCGCTCTGCTCGTAGGCCATCAGCACGTCGTAGGCGATGGCCGTCGTGAAGCTGTCCGGCTTGTCGCCGCCCTTCGCTGCGGGCCAACCGGAGCCCTTGATGCGCGCGCTTTCCAGCGCAATCAGAGCGCGCCGGGCAACCTCAGCCTCGCCGGCCCGCCACAGCGCCTTGACCGCCAGCGCCTGCGTCTGCACGCCCCACGGCGAATCGCCCTCGAGCCAGCCGTCCGCGCCCACCTGCCCGGCCAGGAACTTCAAGCCGTCCTTCGAGGCTTTCTTGTCGGGCGTGTTCAACGCGTCCCTATTGGCGTCGTACGCGAGCAGGACCAGCGCCGTAACGCCGAGGCGCGTCTGGCCGTCGCCTTCTTCCGCGCGGACGCGCTTGGGTGTCTTGCGTTTGGTGTCTTCGTGGAACAGGTCCGGGCGCCAGGAGCCGTCCTTTGCCTGGTGTTCCGTCAGCCAGGCCAATCCGGCGCCGGGCCGCGTCGTGATGGACGGGGGCAGCTTGATATTGCGCCTGTTCCCGGGGTGTCCCCACAGTTCAATGGTGGCCGGGTCGGCCAGCCCGAAATATTGGGTCTTCTGCGCGCCCGGTGCGAGCGCGGGCGCGGGCGGTTCGGTTGAGTACTCGAAGTCGATCGGCGACTCGCTGATCACCACGACTTCATCCGCTTCCTCGACGGGCGTCGGCGCGGGCTTGTTTTTGCGCTCGTGCCGGAACACGTGAACCGGCATGTCAACCGGCGCTTGCGCGCGTTCGTTACGTTTCGGTAGCTCCGGGTCCGGTTGATTCCACGAAAACAGTAACGCCCCGGCCGCGGTCAAGGCGACGAACGACGCGCCGATCAGCACGGTCGATGAGGTGGAAAGGCCCATGGCAGGCACCTCCGGTAAGATTCAGGCCCCGGGGTTGGTGCGATTGTACGGCAGGGGTTGCGCTTTCTTTGTTAAGCGTCAGCAAAACCCGCGCCGGGTGCGAGGAAAATGCAAAAATTCCGGCATGGGGCGCCCCGAACCAATCCGTTCTTCCATCGCGCCGGAAAACCAACTCGTTCATCGGGCTTCGTACGGGCGCCATGAACGCCGGTCGGTTTGCTAGACTGTGCCCATGAAAACCACCATCCTGACACTGCTGATCGCGCTGTTTGCCGTGCCGCTGTTCGCCGGCGAGAAGCTGCCCGAGGGCCCGCCCTGGAAACAGGACCTGCAGGAGGCCGTGAAGGAGGCGCTGGCCGGCGACAAGCCGATCTTCCTCTACTTCACGAAAACCTACTGACCGCACTGCGTGCCTGTAGAGGAGCAGTTGCTCCCCAGCCCCAAACTGAAGCCCATCTACGACGACATCGTCTGGCTGCACGTCTACAACGACTTCAAGGAAGGTGACGCCGACCGCGCGGCCACGCGCATTCGGATTCGTTTCAGTGTTTCCTCGTGGCCGCAACTGCTGCTGGTGGACCCGTACACGCTGGAAGTCGTCGGCGAAACCGGGCGCCAGGTGGACGGCTTTTTGAAGGCCGTGGCGGACGTGAAGATCCAGAAGCCGAAGTACGCCAAGGCCGACGAGTTAATGAAGAAGTTGAAGGAAGCCGAAGAACTCGCCGCCGAACTGGAAACCAAACCGAACGCGAAGCTTGTGAAGAAGGCGCTCGAATCGGATGACGTCGTCGTCCGCTACCGCGCGGCCGAGTACCTGAGCAAGGAAGACCCCGACGAGCTGGCCAAGCGCGCGCCCGAGTTGCTGAAGACGCCGAACGACCTGCTGCGCTACGCCGTCTGCCAGGCGATCGCGAAGGCCGGCGAGAAGGTGACGTTCACGGAGGATCTCGTGACGGCGCTGGAAGACATCGCCCGCGACCCGAAGGACAGCCGCAACCCGAACGTCATGCGCATCAACGCCGTGCAGGCGCTGGCGCGGTGCGGCGATGCAGGCTCGCTGGAGGTCATCAAGCCGTTCGCCCAGGGCGCCGCGAACAACGGGCTGACCGGCATCTCCGTGGATGCGATCGGAGAGATCGGCGCGCGCAGCAAGGAAGCGAAGGCCCCGGCCGCGCAGATCCTGCTGGAGTGTTTCCCTGAATCCACCGGCGGCAACAAGGACGCCAAGAGCATCGAGTGGTACAGCAAGATGGCCGGGCGCATAGCCGAGAAAGCCCACAAGCACTTGCAGGATTTAACAGGCAAGAAGCCCGAGTTCCCCAAGACCTACAACGAAGAAACCCGCGCCGAACTAAAGAAAGCCTTCGAAGAAGAAGTAGCGAAGCTGGTCAAGAAGGCCGAGAAGAAGAAACAGCGCTAGAGCACTTTCAGCATTCGTATGCGGTGATTGCCAGGTGCATGGACGCCCTCGTCCATGCCTGCCGGGCAGCAGTGACGCGCTTGGCGCGTCACACACGGGCGAGGGCGCCCGTGCCACTCACTGGCTCGCCAGCCAAAACCGGCAAAGGCGCGGAGCAGGCGTGCACGTGCTGCCCGCTACTTGTACTTGTCGAGGCGATTCCGCCCGGGGTCCACATTTTGCGAAGTGGCGGTACGGCGCTCCGGAAGCTTCTTCGCGCGCCCGGGCAGTTGCTTGGCGTGGGCGCCGGTTCCCGGGTTCTGGAGTCTTCGCAGCCGCAGTATTTCCGAGGAAAGTGCCGAGACAGCTTCGGGCGGAATGTACTGGTTCCGCGTACCGCCCGGCATCAGGTCGCCCAGCGCGTACCAGGTTCTTGGCCAGGCCACAGAGCGGCACAACCAGGTGTATGCTGCGCGACCGTTCTCGGGAGTGAAGTGGATCGTCGCGCGGACCGTTTCGAGCCGATCGCCGTCTACCCGGGTGGCGACCACCTTCATTTGTTTGCCAACGACGTGAAAGAGCAGGTGGGTGTGAGCTACGATGGCGAAAGGCATCAGCAGCATGCTCAGGGCGACGGAGTTGACCGCGTCTTCACCCCCGACCCAGACCGCGTGGACGAGTTCGGCCTCACCCCACATCCACGTGTGCGCCTGATGAAACATGGAGTAACAGGTCAGCGTCATCATCAGCAAAATAATTGTCGCCGCGACGCAGCCAACGGCGATCAGCCCGTAGGGATACTTTTCGGTTCCCAGCTTGAAAACAATCACCAACGGGATACTGGCGGCCGCGACGACGGTGGCAATGGCTGCGGCAACAACCGGCCACATGCGCGGGTGCTTGCCCGGACGCGGAACGGCGGCGTAGAAGGCGTTCCAACTTGCTGGTTTGTGCGTTGACATGTACTTCGCCGCGCCCCCCAAGCTGCTAACCGTGCGCGCCCAGCCAGTCGCGGGCTTTCTGCAGGACGTCCTCCAGGCAGCCCGGCTCGAAGGGGCTGGTTAGTCCCGCGCTCTTCACTAAATCCTGGAAGGGGGCTTCGCCGCCGCGCTGGCACAGGGCCACGTAGTCCTTCATGGCGGCTTGGCGGTCGGTGTCGGCCTTGACCCAGAACTGCAGCGCGCAAATCTGCGCGAGCACGTAGTCGATGTAGTAGAACGGCATGCCGTAGATGTGCCGCTGGGCCTGCCAGAAGCCGCCCTCGGTCACGTGCGGCACGTCGCCGAAATCGCGCCACGGCAGGTAGGTCCGCTCCATTTCCTTCCACATCCCAAAGCGCTCGGCGGGCGTGGCGTCGGGCTTCTCGTACACCAGGTGCTGGAAGTGATCGACGGCCGTGCCGTACGGCAGGAACAGCAGCGCGCCGATCAAATGGCTGCGGCGGAAGCGCCCGGCGTCCTCCTCGAAGAACTTTTCCACCCACGGCCAGGTGATGAACTCGAGCGACATGCTGTGAATCTCGGCGCTCTCGTAAGTCGGCCAGGTGTAGTCGATCAGCTTCTGGTTGCGGCTGCTGTAGTTCTGGAAGGCGTGCCCCATCTCGTGGGTGAAGACGCGCGCGTCGTGGTCCGTGCCGTTGAAGTTCGCGAACACGAACGGCACACCATACGTGGGAAAGCTGGTGCAGAAGCCGCCGCCGGATTTGCCGTCGCGGGTTTTCAGATCCAGCAGGCCCTTGTCGCACATCAGGCGGAAGAACTCGCCCAGCCCGTGGCCGACTTCGTCGAACATCTCCTTGGCGCGCTCGACCATCCAGTCATGGTCGCCGTGCGGGCGCGGTGAGCCCTTGGCGTCGTGAATCGATTCGTCCCAGGCCATCACCTTGTCGATGCCCAGCTCGCCCGCCTGGTGTTTGATCAGCTCGCTGCACAGCGGGACCACTTCTTCGATGATCTGTTTGCGCAACGCCTGGATGTCCGAAAGCCCGTAATCGACGCGGTGCATGCGCAGGTAGCCGAGTTCGATGAAATTCTCGAAGCCGAGTTTGGTGGCGCTCGTGTGGCGCAGTTGCGTCAGCTCGTGGAAGATGCGGTCGAGGGCTTCGCGGTTCGCGGCGAACCACTCCCAGCGCTTCTGCCACGCGGCCTGACGCGTTTCGCGGTCGTCATCCATCTGGTACTTCGCGAGCCCGGGCATGTTCAGCTTCTCGCCCCTGAACTCGAACTCGGCGCCGGACAGCAGCTCGGTGTACTCGCTGCTGAGTTTGCTGATGCGGACCTGCTCGTCCTCGATGTCCGGGCTGAAGGCCTTTTCGTCGCAATTCCAGAGCGCGAAGGCCTGCGGGCCGAACTTCTTCTCGAAGGCCTCGCGGTTCGGGCTGTTGAGGAACTTCGCCTTCATCTCGTTGTCGAGCTGGGTCAGCTTGGGCTGGATCTGGTCGCGGTAGTCGCGGTCCTTGCGGGCGTCCGCGTTGCGAGTGTCCTGGTTGAACCTGAGCCCGACCAGCGACGACCATGTGCGCAGCTTGCGGCGCTGATCTTCCCAGTCGCGCAGGATGCCGATTTCGTCGTCGGGCGTTTTCGCGCCGTCGAGCTTCTTCTCGAGCCCCTTGATGGCGGCGGTGACGTCTTCAAGCGCCGGGCGTTCGGCGGTCATTTCGTTGAATGCGGGTACGTTCATTTCGATTCTCCGGCGCGCAGCCTACCAGCCGCCCCGCCCTCCGCCAGCCTGTGGCGCGCCGCCGAAATAGTAAGTGTAATATTGACACTAAGCTTGGCGCGGGATACACTGATTTCAGAAAGGCAGGTGCATCATGGCTTACACGCTGCTTGCCACGGACGGGTACAAGTTCAGCATGGCCGAGGCCGCCTGGCCCCTTCGCCCTGAAACCTTCTACTACTCACACCGCCACGGCGGGGCTTCCTGTGTGCCGCTCGACATCGAGGCGTTCATCCGGAGCCTGCTGCCGGAGATCGCGGCAGCCGACTACGATTACCTAGGGCAATCCGACTACCTGATGTGCGCCGGCTTCCGTGAGGCGATGCGGCAGCGCAACAAGCTGGTCGTGCGCGCGTTGCCCAAGGGCGCCTGGTTCTTCGACCGCGAGCCGGTCTTCAGCGTCAGCGGCCCGAGCGCGCTGGTGAGCTGGCTGGAGCCGCTGGCGCTGATGCTCAATTATCGCATCCAGCTTGCGACACTGGCGCTGCGTCATCCCGAGCGACTGGCGCGCGAAGTCGCCGTCGTCACCTGTGACGAGCAGGCCGGGATCGTGCGCGAGACACTCGACGCCGTCGGCGTGAAAGCGCCGCCCACGCGCGTGGACAGCGAAGGCTACTTCAAGAACGTGAAAGCGCAGGTCGATGAGCTGGTGCGCATCACCGGCGACCCCGCGCGGATTTTCGAAGTCGGCATGCGCGCCGCGACCTGCATGCAACAGCACGAGATCGCGCTCGCCGCCTGCAAGGAAGCCGGGGTCACCCGCACCAGCAACGTCGAGCTCGCGCGCAAGCTGGGCATGACCGCGGTCGGCACCATGGGACACGAGCACGTGCAGCGCTACGGCAACGACCGCGACGCCTTCCATGCCATGCGCGACCGCCGCCCCGGGCGCAGCAGCTTCCTACTGGACACCTACGACACACTCACCAGCGGCATGCCGGCCGCGTTCGAGATCATGCAGCGCGAGCCCGACGCCGGGCACAGCGTGCGCTACGACAGCGGCGACAAGGTCACGCAGTACCTGTGCCTGGTCGAGCGCGCGAAGGCGCTGGGGATTTCGCCGGTGCATATTCTGGAGGACGGCTTCGACGCCGCGCTGACCCGCAAGTTCGAACAGTTGCGCGAGTTGGTTGGAGTGCCGGCCGAGAAGCAATTCTACGGCTACGGAGGATACATCGTGGCGCGCACCATGCCGGGCACGTTGACCCGCGACCGTGTCAGCGCCGTCTACAAGCTGAGCCAGAGCGGCGGCACGCCCACCATGAAGTTCGGCAACGAGGCCGGGCGCGGCAAGCAGAGCGTTCCAGGGCGCCCGGTGGTGTTCCGCCGTACCGGCGCCGACGGCCCCGTCAGCCTGATCGGCCAGGAGGGCGAGCGCCCGCCGCACGGCTACCGGTTGCTGACCGGCAGCGACAACGACGGCGGCCCCGTGGCTGAGCAGGTCGCCCTTAAAGAGGAAGCAACGGTGGAGTTGAGTGAAGCGACGCAGGAATTGGTGGAAGAGATCAGAGGCCGGAGGCCGGCAAGCAGTCCGTAGCGACGATTCACGAACCACGAAGCACGAGCCACGAAAGGGAAGCCATGCCTGTCCTGGACACATCACTGTTGATCGAGAACCGCGTGCAGGCTGTCCGCGAATTCCAGCAGGCGGCCAACCTGGGCCGCGCGCAGATCGACATCTCCGGCGGCGTGGATTCCGCCACCGTGGGCGCGCTGCTGGTACTGGCGCTCGGTGCGGACAACGTGACCGCCGTGTTCAGCGGCATCCACAGCAGCCCGATGGCGCGCAATCTGGCGCACCGGCAGGCCGAGGCGCTGGGTCTGAAACTGATCGACGACGACCTGACGCGCGAGTTCGACAACCGCCTGCGCCGCATGAAGAACGCTCTAAAATCGGCCGGCTATGATCTCGAAACAATCGAGGCACGTATCGCCGAAGACCCCACGGTGCTTGGTTCGTTCCGCAGCACGTTGCGCGCGCCGCTGGGGCGGGCCTACAACCGGCTGACCGGCGACGGGCTGCGCTACGGCACGGGCAACGAGTGCGAGGACCGCTTCCTGCGCTTCTACCAGAAGGGCGGCGACGGTGAGGTGGACTGCAACCCGCTGGCCATGCTCAGCAAGGGCGAGGTCTACCAGCTCGCGTTCGCGCTGGGGGTGATCCCGGAAGTCCTGCAGGCCGCGCCGACGCCGGACCTGTGGAACGGTCTCAGCCACACCGACGAAGCCGAGTTGAAAAAGCTCACCGGCGTGGCGTGGACCTACAGCCGTGTCAGCGAAGGGCGCTACCTGCACGTCGGCAGCATCGAGCGCGTCAGCCGCTGGCTCGACACCGTGGGCGACGCGCTGTTCGACGATCGTCGCAGCGTCGAGGAGTTGGCCTCCGGGCGCTGGTACGGCCCCGTTGAGAACCACAACGCGTTCGCCGGGCTCAGCAACCTCGGCGTGCGCAAGCTGCTGGATTCGGCAAAGAAGATCGAGCGGGCGACGCGCCACAAGGCCAACCCGAACTGCCCGTCGCTCGGCACGCGAGATGAACTGGCGGCGCAAGGCATCCTGACGAACACGCTGCCGGTGCTGTTGAAGGACGCCGCATGAATGTTCGAGCGCGAACCGTCAGCGAGCGGCCTCGCGCGATACAACCCTGCAGCTCGCCCACGCTTCGCGCTCACCACGAGACGGGAGACAGCCATGACCCCCGCATACTATTCACCCGAACAGGCCTCGAAGCTGTACATGGAACGCGCCGGCGAAGTTGCCGAAGCCGCGCTGGCCTGGCGCAGGCGGCACGACATCAAGCCGGCCGCGACGGACGACATGCGCATCGCCTTGCTGGGCATCGACGTGCAGAACTGTTTCGCCATGCCGGGCGGCAGCCTGTTCGTGCCGGGCGCGGTCGAGGACACGCAATCCGCGCTTAACTGGCTGTACACCAACCTGCCGCGCGTCACCGGGCTGTACTTCAGCCTCGATACCCACAGCGTCTACCAGGTGTTCCACCCGGCCTGGTGGGCCGACGCCGACGGCAACCACCCGGCGCCGCTTACCCCGATCAGCGCCGCGGACGTCGAGGGCGGTCGCTGGCGCGCGTTACGCGAGCCGGAGGCATCGCTCGAATACGTCCGCAAACTGGAACAGGGCGGCAGGTACACACTGACGATCTGGCCTTACCACGCGCTGCTGGGTGGCGTCGGCCACGCGCTGGTGCCTGCCGTGATGGAGGCCGCGGTGTTCCATTCCATCGTTCGCGACGCGCAGACTCATATTGTGACCAAGGGGCGCGAGCCCAGGTCGGAGAATTACTCGATTCTAAGTCCCGAAGTAACGGAGTTGGGCAACCGGCAAGTCGGCGCGTTCAACGAATCACTGTTTCGGGAGTTAATGACCTACGACCGCGTGTACGTCTGGGGCCAGGCGAAGTCGCACTGTGTCCTCAGCACGCTGCTCGACCTGCGCGACCGCATCATGGAGCTGGACGGCGGGATGCTGAAGAAAATCTGGATCCTGGAAGACGCCATGAGCCCCGTCCCCGCGCCGCCGATCGACCCGCTGCCGGAGTCGCTGAACTTTCCCGCCATCGCCGACCGTACCGTCACCGAACTGGCAAGGGCCGGCATGAACGTCACCCGAACTACGGAGCCCCTGGCTGCATGACACACGCCCCTACCCACGGGACGCTGCATATGCATCAATGGTGAGCATGGACTACCGATCGCGTGTTGAAGGTTGCCTGTTCGGGCTGGCGCTGGGGGATTCCCTGGGCGGGCCGACCGAGTTTGTGAAGTATGACTCCATCGTTGAGAAGTGGGGCCCGATGGGGCCGGAAGAACCGCCCTCGCCGGTCGCGTGCGTTACCGACGACACGCAGATGGCGCTCGCCACCGGCGCCGCATTGATGCGCATGGCGAACCCGGGCGCCGCCAAGCCCGAGCAGTGGCGCGATGCCCTGCTGGAAGCGTACCTTGAATGGCACGGCAGTCCCGACAACGACCGCTCGCCGGGCGTCACCTGCATGAACTCGCTGGGCAAGATCGCCGCCGGCAAACCGTGGCGCGAGGCGACGGCCGTCGGCAGCAAGGGTTGCGGCGCGAACATGCGCGTGCAGCCGGTCGGGTTGCTGACTGACCGCCACGGCTTTCACGTCAAGAAGCGCGCGGCGCTGGCGCAGTTGCAGGCCGCGATCACGCACGCCCACCCGACGGCGCTGGCTGCCTCCGAGTTGACGGCGCACGCGATTCATTTGCTGCTGTCGGGGCTCGATCCGGACGATCTCGTCGAGCGCCTGACCTCGCACGCGGAGTCGCAGCGCGGCGTGTACCATGAGGACGCGCTGGGCGACCTGTGGGAGCGCGCGGGCGATTCGTCGGGCGCCGCGTACATCACGCGCGGCTGGAACGAAGTCATTCACGCAATGGGCAAATTGCGCAGCGCGATGGAGAACCCGGACCGCGACTCTGACCCCGGCGTGAAAACCGGCCACGGCTGGGTCGCCGAGGAAGCGCTGGCCACCGGGCTGCATTGCTTCCTGCTGTTCAAGGACGAGCCGGTGATGGCCCTGCGGCGCGCGGCGGCAACGGGCGGCGACTCGGACTCGATCGCCTGCATCGCGGGCTCGGTGATCGGCGTCTACCACGGCGTCGAGGCCTGGCCCGAAGCCTGGCGGGCGCGTGTCGAATACCACGAGCGGATACAGAAGCTTGCGGACTGGTTCAGTCGTTGAAGTTTTTCAGCCACGAAAACACAAAAGCTCAAAATGACCTGCTCGTGCTTC
>JAGQRI010000093.1 GCA_020425515.1 Planctomycetota bacterium
GCGGCATCCTCCACACGGTGCTGCGACGCATGGCAAAGGGCTAGCATGGACGCACTCGCAGTACAGGACATGATCCTGAAACTGTTCTGGCACGCCGACCGGCGTGAGTGGGACGAGTTGCGTAAATGCTTCGGCCACCGCCTGCTGGCCGACTACTCCAGCATCACAGGCCGGCCCGCCAAGGAGATCGACCCGGCCGACCAGATCGCCATGTGGAAACCGCTGCTCGGCGGTTTCGACGCTACTCAGCATCTGCTGTCGGCGATCCGAGTTGAATCGACCGAAGAGTCGGCAACCGCGTACGCCCAGTTCCAGGCGCAGCACACACTCGGCAATGAGTTCTGGATGCTCGGCGGCAGCTACGAGTTCGGGCTGGAGCGCGTCAACCACGGCTGGTGCGTCACACGCATGGTCGTTACGAAGCTGTGGGAGCTGGGAGACACAAGTCTGCCTGCCCGGGTTTTGGGCAACTAATCACTGTCAGAAGCCCAAGAACTTGAACATCAGGGACGCATCGCCGACCCACGACCTGTATCCCAAGGTCCGAACATGGAATCGCCGAAGGGCATGGGCTCGACCGGGTCGTATGTGGGGACGGGTCCGATGAAATGGTAGGTCGTCGCAAACGCGGCCTCTTCGGCAAAAGCGTCAGCGAGTTCGTCGAGGTCTTCGGGCTTCAATTCACCATTGTCCGGACGCTCGACCACATTCTGTGCCCACTTGCTGCCGACCTCGGACATGCTTTCGAGCACCCGGCGACGTTGCGCATCATTCCAGCCACGCCAGTCGTCAGCAGTGTTGCCTGGAAGAAGCAATGAGCGCTTTGAGTCGGAGCCGGCGCCCCATTGGAAGGTCAGCACCTCGCGGCCCTTAGCTTCCGTCGTGACTTCTTCCGTGGTCCAGCCGGCTCGCTCGACCTCCGGTTTGGTTGATTCATCCGGTTCCGCGTCGGCTTTGGCGGTTTGGGTCTGGTTCGGTTGCTGCGCCGGTGGCGCCTCACGTCCGCTGCACGCTGCGAGCGTCAGCGCACCGACAACTACCAGAATCAGTTCGAGTCTCATGACCGTGTCCGGAATGACCCGCTTAACAGTCTACCCGCCGGGTAGGCTGCACCATAAGGAATTCAAGTTAGCCGGCAGGTGTGGGCCGCCAGCTCGCGGGATCCTGTTTGAACCAGCCTTTCAGTTGCTGGTACAGCTCGGGGTGGTGCTCGTGCATCTGGCGGGCTTTCTCGAAGAAGGTCTCCACGCAGACGGCGAAGAACTCGGCGGGATTGGTGGTCGCGTAGTCGTCGATCAGCGTGTCATGCCCGGCGTCCACCTGCTCGCACAGGGCGTCGTACTCGCGCTGGAAGACTTGTGCCCATTCTTCGGCCTGCTCGCGGCTGTCCATCATCGGCGCGCCGTCCACGTCGCCGCCCGTCGAATCGAGCTGGTGGGCGAACTCGTGCAGGATGACATTTAGACCGTCACGCGGGTCGAGCGCGCCGCGCTTGGCGCTGTCCCAGGAAAGGATCACGTTGCCGCGATCCCACGACTCACCGGCGTTCTCCAGCACCTCGGTCATTTCGAAGCCGTACTCGTTGACCTCTTTGTGCTCGACGAAAAACGCGCTGGGGTAAACCAGGATCGTCACCAGTTCCGGGAAGTAGTCGGGCTTGCGGTGCAGTAGCAGCAGGCAGGCGTTGCCCGCGATGGTGACGCGCATTTCGTCGGTGATCTCAACGCCGCGGCAACCCTCGAAGTGCTTCTCATCGAGAAACACCAGCATGTGCCGTTTCAACTCGGCCTGGTCGTTGGGTGTCAGGCGCGGGTACAGGCCCATGTTGGCACGCAGGAACTTCTCCCACTCCGCGGGGAACTCCTGCTGCATCACCTTGCCGCGCCGCCAGCGTTTGATGAACCCGAACATCCAAGGATTTTAGATTGCGGATTTTGAATTTTGGACTGCCACCTGGAAGGCAATCCAAAATTCAAAATCGAAAATCCAAAATTCATGCGCCGTTCAACTTCTCGGCTGCGATCTGTTTCATGGCGCGCAGGTCCATCTTGCCCGTGCCGAGCACCGGCAGTTGCTCTACTTCGATGAAGTCGCGCGGCTTGGGAATGAAGATGTTCGGCAATCCCTGGCCGTGCAAACCGTGCACGACCTCGTCGATGGCGCGCTCGCACTGGCAGTACAGCACGGCCAGGCGCTCGCCCTTCTTTTCGTCGCGCACGCTGGTTACGGCGAACACCTGCTCGTGGGTTTCCAGCACGGCATGCAGGGCTTCCTCAACTTTGCCGTGCGGCACCATCTCGCCGCCGATCTTGCTGAAGCGGCTGAGGCGGTCGGTGATCGTGATGAAGCCGTCCGCGTCCAGCTTCACTATGTCGCCGGTGGTGTACCAGCCGTCCTTCAGCACCTCGTCGGTCTGTTCCGGCGCGTCCAGATAACCACCCATCACGTTCGGGCCCTTGACCACCAGCAGCCCGGGCTCGCCAAGCGGCAGGGACTCGCGCGTGTCGGGGTCCTCAATGCGCGTGCTGATGCCGGGGAAGGCGCGCCCGATACTGCCGCGCAAGGCGCCGCCGCGGCCTTTGTACTCGGGCACGTTCACGCCGATCACCGGCGAGCATTCGGTGCAGCCGTAGCCCTCGCTGATCGGCGTGCCGTACTTCAACGCCCACTTCGCGGCGAACGCCTGCGGCAACTTTTCGGCCCCGGCCACGATGATACGCAGGCTCTTCAGCTGCGCCGGCGTGCACTTCTTGGCGTAGATCTGGAAGAAGGTCGGCGTCGCCACCAGGATGGTCGCGCGGTAGCGTCGCGTCATCTCGCCCACGGCCTGCGCATCCAGCGGGTTCGGCAGGAACACCATGGCGGCGCCCCAGTGCAGCCCGGCCCACAGCAGGAAGTTTCCGAAGGTGTGGAAGTACGGAAGCATGTGGACGAGGCTGTCATGCTCGTCGAGGTCCAGCACGCGGGCGGCCTGCTCGATATTGCTGATCACGTTGAAATGCGTGACAGGGATGCCCTTCGGCTCGCCGGTGCTGCCGCTGCTGAAGATGATCGCGTGGTCGTCGTCCATGCTGCTGGTTTTGATCGCGCCAACGAACGACAGCAGCATCCCGTACGGCATGAATCGCGCGGCCAGCAGCGCCAGCAGCTTGTCCTTCCCGCCGATGCCCCGGGCGACGTCTTCGAGGTAAATCAGTTCGACATTCTGCGGGGGCTCGATGTTGCCCTTGCGCAGGAACTGTTTGCTCGCCAGCACGGTTTTCAGCCCTGCCTGCTTGACCGCGCTTTCCATGCCCTCGCGCCCGGTAGTGTAGTTCAGGTTGACAACGCAGCGCCCTTGCAGGATCGCGGCCATGTTCGCCAGCGCCCCGGCAACACTGGGCGGCATAAGGAAGCCGACGCGCTGCTGATCGCCCCAACGTGAGCGCATGGCGCGTGCAATGGCGACCGCGCCGATCAGCGCCTTGCCGCGATTGACCGGCCCGCGAATGGCATCGGCCAGCGCCAGCTTGCCGCGCTCTTCACGCAGCCGGCTGACGATGCTGTACGCAAGCGGGGCCATATCGCGCTTGCGCTCAAGCCAGACTTCGCTTTCAAGTGCTTTCAGCGCTTGCAGGAACGGGGATTGCCCCCGAAGGGGACTGTCCCCGTCTTCGGGCGCTCTTGTGCTATCGGGACTACGAGGACAGTCCCCTTCGGGGACAGTCCCCACCGGCATACCCACATACAACGTCACGGGCGCGCGCCCGCGGCGGGGCAGGCGGTAGTCCTCGACGCCGGTTTTGTAGCGGTTCGACCACGGGCCGTCGAAACAGATCGGCACGACCGGCGCGCCAAGATTCAGTGCCTCGCGCAACCCCGGGATGTCGCCGCCCTTGTCCAGGTGCGCATCGAACAGCACACAGACACGGCGCCCCTTCTTCAGCGCGGACTTCAGCAGGTCCCGCACCGGCTCATGCCGCACGTCGCCGATCACAGGGTCGGCCAGTAAGGCAGCCGTGCTGAGCGAGTACTCTTTCACAGCAACCACCAGCGTGTCACCCGGCAGCAGCGCCCGCACCAGCGCCGAGTCAAACGGCGTGAAGTGCTCGCCAATCAGCACGCAGGGGCCCTCGGGCAAACGCTCCACACCGGCGGCGCGCAGCCGGTAGAAAGGCGAGAGCAGAATCCGTAGCAGCCAACCCACAACACACTCCAACTACATAACGGCATTATATTATGCCGTCGCACGCAAGGCAAACAATCCACGCTCGTTGAATCCGGGGGCGCGGAGTTTACCGTTGCATGCATCCCGGTGACCAGCATAGTCGCCCCCAACTTGCGGCAGGAAAGCATGGCGGACAGCGCAGCTTCCCAATCAGCCAAGGCGCGCTTTGGAACGTTCGGCGGCGTTTTCGTCCCGAACGTGCTGACCATCCTCGGGTTGATCTACTTCCTGCGCACAGGCTGGGTGGTCGGGCAGGTCGGCATGGTCTACGCACTGCTGATCGTCGCCATCGCCAACCTGATCTCGTTGATGACCGGGCTGTCCCTGTCGGCCGTCGCCACCAGCATGACCGTGCGCACGGGCGGGGCCTACTTCATCCTGACCCGCACCCTCGGGCTCGAGTTCGGAGGCGCAATCGGGCTGCCGCTGTTCCTGAGCCAGGCCGTGTCGGTCGCCTTCTACGTGATCGGTTTTACGGAAGCCCTTGAGTGGGTCGCACCCGGTATGGTCCCCTACGCGCGCTTCATCTCTACGGGCGTGGTGCTGCTGTTCGGTTTGCTGGCCTGGGTCGGCGCGGACTTCGCCATCAAGGTGCAGTACCTCGTACTGGCGGTGCTGCTGGCCGCGATCGCCAGCTTCTATATGGGCGGCTGGACCGGTCCCCTTGAGCCCGTCCTCGGCCCCGTGCACTCCGACCTGCACCTGCAATTCACGAACGCCGTGCAGCGCGAGCTGGCACACCCGCAGGGCTTCTGGGTGGTGTTCGCGGTCTACTTCCCGGCCGTCACCGGCATCATGGTCGGCGCGAGCATGTCGGGCGATTTGAAGAACCCCGGCAAGGCGATCCCGCGCGGCACGCTGCTCAGCATCGCTTTCACGGCCGTCGTCTACATCACCACGACAATGTGGATCAGCCTGACCAGCAACCGCGAAGACCTACTGACCAACAACCTGGTGATGCAGGACATCGCGATCTGGCCGCACCTGAAGCTGGTGCTTCTGGGCGTGTGGGCGGCGACACTGAGCAGCGCCCTCGGCAGCGTGCTGGCGGCGCCCCGCACCATGCAGGCGCTGGCGATGGACCGCGTCATCCCCCACTTCTTCGGCAGCCAGCTCGGGCACAGGACCGAGCCGCGCGCGGCCATCCTGGTCACCACCGCGATCGCCGTCGGCATCGTCTGGATGGGCAGCCTGAACTTTGTGGCGACCATCATTACGATGTTCTTCCTGGCGACCTACGGGACGATGAACCTCGCGGCCGGCATCGAAAAACTGATCGGCAACCCGAGCTACCGCCCGACCTTCAACCTGCACTGGTCGCTTTCGCTGCTGGGGGCGGCGGGCTGCTTCGGCGCGATGCTGCTGATCAACTGGCCGGCGACGCTGGTGGTAATCGGCGTGATCCTGCTGGTGTTCCTGATGCTGGAGCGGCGTTCGCTGACCACCGAGTTCGGCGACCTGCGCAGCGGCATCTGGGCCAGCGTCGCCCGGCATTCGCTGCTCAAGCTCGAGGCCGCGCCCAAGCGCACCAAGAACTGGCGCCCGAACGTCATCGCCTTCACCGGCCACCCGCGCAACCGCAAGCATCTGGTGAAGATCGGCGAGTGGCTGCTGCGCGGGCAGGGGATTCTGAGTTTCGTCGAGATCATGGTTGGCGACGTCGCGAAGCTGGCGATCTCCGGCATCCGCAACGAGCACCGCGACGAGATCGCGAGCTTCCTGCGCGAGCAGGAGGTGGACGCCTTCGCCGAATGCCAGATCGCCCGCGACTTCTATGAAGGCGCGATCACCGTCGCGCAGTCCCACGGGCTGGCCGGGCTGGAGCCGAACACGATCCTGATGGGCTTAAGCGAAACGCCCGTCGGGCTGGCGAAACAGCAGGCGTTGATCCCGGTGTTTTCGTCGCTGCGCAAGTCGGTGCTGCTGTTGAGCTACGACCCGCAAAGAGGCTACGGCGACCGCAAGCGCATCGACGTCTGGTGGGGCGGCAAGTCACGCAACGGTGAGTTGATGCTGCTGCTCGCGCACATTGTCCGAAGCCACCGCGACTGGACCGGCTGCAAGGTGCGCCTGCTGCAGATCATCGACAGCGAGTCCGAGGCCGACAAAACCCGCGACCGCCTGGCGAAGCTGCTGGCGGAAGTGCGCGTGAAGGCCACGCCCAAGCCGGTGGCACGGAAGGATGGCGAAAGCGTGCAGGACGCCATCGCGCGCGCCAGCGGCGACGCCGACCTGACGGTGATCGGCATGCAGATGCCGACAGAAACCAACGCCGAGGAAATCGCGGCAAGGGTACGCCAGTTGATCAACCCGCTGGGCAGCGTGTTGATGGTCCGCAGCGCCGAAACCGAAGACGTACTCAGCGGCGAAACCGTGATGATCGAGGCCCTGCCGGAGTGATTTGCGCTGCCAACGCGAAGGTGCGAAGCCGGGCGAAGACCGCGAAGAACAGCAAAGCGCATTCGCACTTCACCACCTGCCTAAAGCTCTCCGACTCTATAGACTTCTCCGCATGGACCAGGGTTTTGGGATCTACTTTCTCGACGGGCCGGCGGAACACAACTCTGTTCCGGCATTGATTCGGATGGGTGACTTCCAAGAAAGGCTGCTCGTCAATGTCAGCCGTTGGAGCCGTGAAGACTACAAACGCACTTGGGCACAGGCCGTCGATCTGCTCCGAGAAAAGGACAAGTCCGCGCTCATCACGAGCTACGGAGGACCACCACCTGAGAGCAGCGGCATGCGTTGCTGGCCGCTCTATCGCAGCCAGGACGTCGTCTACGTCCACGAGCAACTACTGTTCTTTGAGCAGCTTGACACCCACTTCTCGGAGGCACATTGGTGGCGGAGCATACCGGACCGCAGGGTCGAAAACGAAGACGGGCAAAAGATTTCCGAATGGTGTACTAGGTGGGAAGACTTGCTCGCCTTCCGTAAATCGCTTGGGTGATCCCACCAGACAACTGAACAACCCCGGACTTTCCTAGCAGATGATTTTCTTGTGCCTTTGTGTTTTCGTGGTTAGCCATTGCAGTTCTTCGCGGCCTTCGCAACTCTTCGCACCTTCGCGTTAAAGCCTCTGCCGCAAACCGCGCCGTGCCAATAAACTCCGCGGCATGGCGCTGCGCATGATTGAACTGATCCTTCCCCGCGACTACGCGGAGAAGCTGAAAGAGTCCTTCGACGAGTCCGCCTTCGAAGTCCACGGCATGTGGACCGAGGAACTCGACGACGGCAAGAAACTCGTCCGCGTGCTGGCGTCGGCCGGCGGCACCGAGGCCGTGCTGGACGAGTTCGAGAAACGTTTCAGCTGGCTGAAAGATTACCGCATCGTGCTGCTGCCCGCCGAGGCCACGCTGCCGCGCCCCAGCGAGCCCGAGCCGACCGACAAGCCGAAGAAAGTCGTCGGGCGCATCAACCGCGAAGAGCTGTACGCCGGCGTGCTCGAAACCGCGAAGCTGAACCGCGTGTTCCTGGTAATGGTCGCGCTCAGCAGCGTCGTCGCGGCTGTGGGGCTGGTGCGCGATTCCGGCGTGATCGTGCTTAGCGCCATGGTGATCGCGCCGTTGCTGGGGCCGAACATCGCGCTGGCGCTGGCGACGACACTGGGCGACAAGAAGCTGCACCGAACGGCGCTGCGTTCTTCTTTGACCGGCTTCACGCTGGCGATCGGGCTGGCGATCCTGTACGGGCTGCTGTTCCGGATTCACCCGAGCACGGGCGAGATTGCATCGCGCACGCACGTCGGTTTCGGCGACATCGCCTTGGCACTGGCCGCGGGCACGGCCGGCGCACTGAGTTTGACCACCGGCGCCAGCGGCACGCTGATTGGCGTCATGGTCGCGGTCGCGCTGCTGCCGCCGACGGTCGTGACCGGCATGCTGATCGGCAGCGGGCATTTCAAAGAAGCGTCGGGTGCCGCGGAGCTGGTGGCGATCAACCTGGTGTGCCTGATCCTCGCGGCAATCATCACCTTCCTCGTGCAGGGCATCAGGCCCACAAGCTGGTGGGAAGCCGAAGCCGCCAAGAAGGCCACACGCCGCTCCCTGATAGGCGGCGGGCTGCTGCTGGTAGCGCTGGTTGTGCTGGTAATCCTGCAGGTTGCTTAATCCTTGATAGATCATCCAGCGGTCTGGCAAGCGGCACTTCCCCGAGCGCTGGAACTCGCGCATTTTACCGAACGGCGCGGAAGCGCCGTCGCAAGATTAGCCCCCGGGCAGCTCTGCTGCCGGGGGTATGAATCACGGAGAGAGTAAGAAGGCGCGGAGCGCCGATACAAAGGCAGCCAAATTGTGTCGGCGCTCCGCGCCTCTATCGAAATCGGCCATTTGGGTCCCCCACCGAACGCCAAGGCGTTCGGTGGGGGCTAATCCTGTACAGGCGCTACGCGCCTGACTACTCGCGACCGCGAATGGCTAACCAGGCACGGGAGCCTGCCAGAGCTACGACGTTGCTTCGGGTTTCGCAGCCTCGTTCCAACTGCCGAGGTCGTTGGGCGGGGCATCCACGTAGCCGTGCTCGACGAACCAGGCGGCGGCGCGACGGAGGGTTTCTTTCACAGGCCTTGTGGGCAGGCCGAGTTCCTTCAGCGCCTTGCGGTTGTCGTACCACATGGGGCTCATGGCCATTCTTACGCCCGCCAGCGGCACTTGCGGCGGCTTGCCGGTTGCCCTGGCCTTCAGCTCGCTGAAGAAACCGGTC
Organism: Planctomycetota bacterium; assembly: GCA_020425515.1. GTDB lineage: Bacteria > Planctomycetota > UBA8742 > UBA2392 > UBA2392 > JACKID01. The sequence goes on from JAGQRI010000093.1 coordinate 8,909, forward strand.
AGCAGGCCCACCGCCTTCGGCACCTTGAACTTCGGTGCGGGGATGCCGCTCAGTTCCGACAGCAGTTCGAAGATTTCGAGGATCTGCAGGTTCTTGTGCCCCAGTATGTAGCGCTCGCCGGGCTTGCCCTTTTGCGCCGCCAGGATGTGCCCGCGCGCACAGTCCTGCACGTCGATCACATTCAAACCCGTCTCCATGTAGCCGGGCATCTTGCCGCGCAGGAAATCCAGCACCACGCGCCCGGTCGGCGTCGGCTTCACGTCCCAGGGACCCATCGGCGCGCTCGGGTTCACGATCGTTATCGGCGCGCCTTCCTCGGCCAGCTTCTTCGCACGCCGCTCGCCGAGGTATTTGCTGCGCGCGTAGTGGACGCTGAGTTCGTGCTCGAGCACGTGGTCGTCCTCGTGCGAATGGCGGTCTTCGCCTTTCTCGGGGCGGGCGATCACCGCCACCGTCGAGGTGTGCACGATGGCCTCGCAACCGGCCTCCGCGGCCATGCGCAGCACCTTGCCCGCGCCTGTGTCGTTGGCTTCGTAGATGCGTTTGACGTCGGCGTGCCCGCGCAGCCAAAGCTGGTTCATTCCCGCGACGTGGAAGCAGGCGTCGCTGCCGACCAGGCCTTTCGACAGCGCGGACATGTCGTGCAAGTCGCCGTCGATTACTTCGACGCCCAGGTCCTTGATCGCCTTGCGGTCCGAACCCTTGCGCATCAGCACGCGCACCTCAACGCCGTCGGCGAGAAGTTCCCGCACCACGGCCGAGCCGATGAACCCGCTGGCGCCTGTGACGAATGCCCGTTTCATGCGGCGCAGGATACGAGCAAGAGGCGGCAGGCGGGAGACGGCAGCAAGTGCGAAGCATTGACTCCCGCCTTACGCCTGCCGCCTGCCGCCTCCCTTGCTAGATTGCCCCCATGACCGACGGGCCTACAACCGGCAAACGGCAACGCATGCTGATGGCGCTGGCGCGTTTCGTGTGCCGGCGCGCGATCCCGATTGCGGCGCTGGCGCTGATCACGGCGCTGGCATCGGTCATCTACACGGCCGTCAAGCTCGAGTTCATCACGGACCGCAACGCGCTGGTCGCCCCGGACGCCGAGTACAACCAGCGCTTCCTGAAGTTCACGAAAGCGTTCGGCGACCAGGAGCTGATGCTGCTGATGGTCGGCCCGGGCAAAGGGCCGGTCGAAAACCCGGACTACGCCCCGGGCATCCCCGGCGAGCTTACCCGCGTCGAGATGAAGCAGGCCGCCTCCGAAGTCGTGGCGAAGTTGCGCGAGAAGCCGGAGTTCTTTCCATTGGTCGTCGACCGCGTCGACCCGGACAGCTTCGGCGGCACGCGCATGCTGTACGTGCCGGAGCGCGACCTTCAATCGATCGACCAGCAGGTAAAGGCCGGCAAGCCGTTGATCGATCAACTCGCCGAAGAGCCGAGCTACCCGTCGATGCTGCTTGGAATGCGCCGCGGCATCGAGGAAGGCTCGATGAACGACGTGCCGGACAACGCCGAGCTCAACCGCGCCGGCAGCGAAATGGCGAAACTGCTCGGCGGCGTGCGCGAAAGCCTGTCCGCCGAAACCGGCACCCCGCCGCAAAAGAAACTGTTCGCCTTCGACAGCAGCGACCCGACGCTCGATGAAGACGGCTACTTCTTCAGTTGGGAAGGACGCCTGCTGTACGTCGCGATCCTGCCCAGGAAAGACCCGGGCGCGCTCAACCAGGTGCAGGAGCCGCTGGCCTATGCGCGCGAAGCCGTGGCCGAGGTGCAGGCCGAGCACCCGGACCTCGCGCTGGGGCTGACCGGACGCCCGGTGATCTACAGCGACGAAATGGCAGCCAGCGGGCGCGACATGACCATCGCGACGATTTTCGCGATCATCGCCGTCGGGCTGATGTTCGTGATCGCCTTCAAGAGCTTCGTCCGCCCGCTGCTGGCCGTGTTGTCGCTGATGCTGGCGCTGTGCTGGACAATCGGGGCGACGACGCTGTTCATCGGCCACCTCAACATTTTCGCCATGGTGTTCGGCGTGGTGCTGGTCGGGCTCGGCATCGACTTCGGCATCCACCTGCTGGCGCATTACCGCCACGGGCTGGAGCGCGGACTGGGCGTACGCGATTCGCTGGTTGAGGTCTACCGCGAGATCGGCATGGGAACCGTGCTGGGCGCGGTGACAACCGCGGCGGCCTTGAGCACCGCGGCGCTGACCGATTTCCTGGGCCTGGCCGAGCTGGGGATCATCTGCGGTATCGGCATCCTGCTGTGCCTGGTTGCGATGCTGCTGGTTTTCCCGGCGATGCTGGTAATCGTGGACGCGCGGCGCATCGGCGACGGCGACCCGGCCTTGCGCGACACCATGGCTGAGCGTGAAGCCGCCGAGCTCGAGCAGCGCAAACCGGCCCGCAGCCGCGTCAGCCGCTACGGGGCGCTGGCGGTCGCGATCCTGATGCTGGCGGCAATCGGCACCAGCGCGCTGGAGTTATCGAAGGGCTGGGTGCCCTTTGACTACAACCTGCTGAAGCTGAACGACCCGAGCAGCGAAGGCATACACTGGGAGCGCCTGCTGATCGACCACGACCAGCGCGCCAGCTACGCCGTCAGCACCAGCCATTCGCTCGACGAGTTGCGCGAGTTGCGTACCAAGTACGAAGCCCTCGAAGGAACGGGCGTCGTGCGCGAAACCGAAAGCATCCTGCCCGAGAACGAGCAGGCGAAGCGCGAAACCCTGGCCGATATCCACAAGACGCTGCCCGAAAAGTTCGCGCCGCTGCCTGAGCGCGCAAGCACGCACAACCAGCTCCGCAGTGCCGCACGCAAACTGCAGGCGGCACTGCGCGAGTTACAGGGACGTGGCGAGCGCTACGAGAAGGCCTTCGCGCCCGCCGTGGCGGAGGTCGAGCAAATCATCGAACTGACCCGCCAACGCGGCGAGCACGTGGACGAGCGCCTGGCCGAAGTTGAGCCGGCGTTCTTCGAGAACCTGGTCGGCATGCTGCAAAACCTGAAGCGCGATTCCGACCCACCCGAGATCGACGCCGAGACGCTGCCGCCGCTGCTGCGCTCGCGCTACGTCGGCCACGACGAAAACGGCGAAACGCTGTACGCGCTGTACGCCTACCCGCAGAAGAACGCCTGGGTGCGCGAGAACGCCGCCGAGTTCAACGCGGCCGTGCTGGATGTCGACCCGAACGCGACCGGCGTAACGATCCAAATCGAGGAAAGCGGCAAGCTGATTGTGCAGGGCTTCGGCAAGAGCGTGCTGTACGCGTTCATAGCGATCGTGCTGCTGCTGTTCTTCGACTTGCGCCGCCCGCTGGCGGTGCTGATCGCGCTGCTGCCGCTGCTGTCGGCGCTGGCGATCCTGCTGGGCGTGATGACCCTGACCGACCTGAGTTTCAACTTCGCCAACTTCTTCGGCGTGCCGATCCTGATCGGCACCACGGTCGATGCGGGCGTCTATCTCGTGCACAGCCAGCGCCACGGCGACGCGCTGCGAACCTTGAGGCAAACCCGCCGCGCCTGCCTGCTGTGCGGGCTGACCACGCTGTTCGGTTTCGGCTCGCTGGTGACCGCCAGCCACCTGGGCATCGTTTCGCTGGGCGAGGTCCTCGTTACCGGCTGCCTGGCGGGCATACTGGGCAGTTACTTCGTCGTGCCGGTGGTGCTGGCGTGGTTTAATGAAAGAGGAAAGCGCGTCTAATCGTTCTAGAGTTGAGACCGGGGCCGGAACCGGAGACAGCATGACCCGCCTGATCACATTTGCCGTACTCGCGCTGGCGCTGCTGACCACCGTCAGCGTATCAGGGCAGGACGCCAAACCGAAAAGTTTCGGGCTGGTCGTCTACAAGCTCGGCGAAAAGTACGCGACGGACGAAAAGGCCGGCGAAGCCATCGACAAGTTCGCGGCCTATCTCGACAAGAACATCGACGGCGCCGACTTCAACCGCATCGGTGTGCGCAACAAACCGGACGACGCGCTGAAGCTGTTCCAGGACGACAAGAAGCCGGTCGCCGTCGCGATCGTCAGCCCTGGGTTTTACTACAAAAACAAGTCGGAGCTGAAACTCAGCGCCATCGCCGAGGCGCAGCGTGACGGCAACGACGGCGAGCAATACACGCTGGTCGGGT
>JAGQRI010000094.1 GCA_020425515.1 Planctomycetota bacterium
GCGGCGGCTTGCGTTTGCCGTAGGCCGCGCCGATCACCGGGCGGAACACGCACACCGTCGGGATTGCGCCGTGGTCCACGATCCAGTCGATCGCGCGTTTGGATGATTCTACCGGTTCCAGCCCGGCAATAATCTCACCGTTCACGGTGTCGAAGCCGACGTCGTTGGCGGTGAACTCGATTGCGTCGAGATAACCCTGCAGGCCGCTGCGCCGCGCCTTGCCGGGGCCGATCTCCTTGAACAGTTCCTCGTCGATGACTTCAAAGCACAGGCTGACGTTGTTGACGCCGAGCTGTTTGAACTTGCGGTAGTTCTCAAAGTCCGCGTCCGGCGGCGCCTGCAACCCTAGCAGCAGCCCGGTGCGCTCTTTCACCGCGCGCATCACCGGCTCGAACAGCCCCCAGTAGTCGTTGGAATCGAGAAAGCCGGTGTTGATGTGCACGAAGGTGATCTTGCTTTCACGGCGCGCGGCCAGCACGGTTTCGACCACATCCTCGATGCTCTTCTCGACCTCTTCCTGGCTGCCCAGGTTCTGGCCCTCGGTGCAGAACTTGCAGTACTCATTCTCGCCGTTGGGGCCCCAGTTCTGGCAGCGCGGGCCCCAGTAGATGCCGAGGTAAGTGCCCTGCAGGCAGCCGATGCGCTGCATCAGCTTGCCACTGCTGGTGCGCTGCTTGTACCACTTCGGCTCAACGGGGATGCGCACGGTGTCAACGTACTCGGCATTGGCACGGTCGAGTTTGCCGACCCACGGGCCTTTGCCCACCGGTTTCAGGTCGTCGTATGCGTCGTAGTTGAAGGGCGTCTTGTCGCGCCAGATTTCGTAGCGCGCGTTGTTCTTCACGAGCCAGTAGGGCGAATTCTGCACCCACCACTCGACCACCGGGATGTTGGTGTACATCTCCTGGTCGATCACCACTTCCAGACCGCTGCCAAGCCCGGCGCGATTGCGGATAATCTGCCGCGCGTCTTCGTCCAACGCGCACGACTCGTCAATGCGCAGGCCTTTGCAGTACAGGTCCAGCTTCAGGTACGCGGGGTTGGCGCTGCCGTCAGGATGAAAGAGTCCGACTTCCATAGTGTTCCGGCCGGGGTGATGCAGGGACCACAAGTGTAACGGCGTTATGGTGTGCGTCCACCTGCGGCGCAACGCACACGGGACGGGTTTCCCCGTCCCGTGTGTTGCCCAGCGGCGTGGTGTGATGGTGCTACTGCTGGCGTGAGTCTTTCTTCGCGTTGCGGCGGCGTTCTTCTTCGCGGCGCTTGTTGGCGGCCTCGTCTTCGCGGCGTTTGCTATCGGCTTCGTTTTCCGCGTTGCGCCTGCGCTCTTCTTCACGGCGTTTGCGCGCGGCCTCGTCATCGCGACTGGGGCGGTCGGTTTCGCCGTCCTTGCGGTCCGACTCGGCGGCCTTGCGGCGGCGCTCGGCCTCGCGCTTGCGGGCTTCTTCGTCGTCACGGTCACCGCGGTTCGGGCGGTCCGATTCGTTAGCCCGGCGCTTGCGCTCAGCTTCGCGGCGCTTGCGGGCGGCTTCGTCGTCGGCGTCGCGCTTGCGATCCTTGTTGCCGGCGAGGCGATCCTCGATGGCCTTGATACGCTCGCGGCGGTCCTTCAGGGCGTTCTCGATACGCGCGATGCGGGCCCGGCGGGTTTCACTTTCTTCCAGCTCGCGCGCCTTTTCGAGGCGTTCCTCGAGGTCCTTGACCTCGCGGCGCAGTTTCTCGAGCTCGTCGTTCGCCTTCTGGACGCGCGCTTCGTCGGTTGCGTCGTTGGCCTTGCGATCAGACTCCTTGCGATCGGTTTCCTTGCGGTCCGTTTCGCGGCGGTCCTGCGCGTTGAGGTACTGGCCGCCGACGAACGCCGAGCCCGTCAGCATCGCCACCGAAAGTGCGCCTACCTTGATCCACTTGCCGTTCAACATCTGTGCCTCCACTTGGTGTTGGGAGAGCCACGACTTCTGCGCCGCGAGCTCATCCTCATTGGGGATGTCTCCAACCTTGACGATAACCTGTCCCTGTACGTCCTCTACGCGTGTTCCTTCGGCGCTGAGTGGCGGTGCGCCGTTCGATAGCATGAACCAGCCGGTTTCCGCCTCGACCTCGGGCAACTTCACGTCCGGGTCGAAGCTGTATTCCGAACCCTCCGCGACCTGTACCCCTTCCGGCGGGCTCGGGTTCTTGGGCATGACCAACAGCGCGATCAGCAACACCAGCCCGGCCGCGACAGCCGCCTGCGCAACCCACTTCGCCCAGCGGGGAAGCCCCGGGAGCTCTTCGTGCTCGGGGGGCCGGCGAAGCGGAATGAACTTGGCAGTCGCGGGCTCGGGCTCGGTGGCCGGCTGAGTCGCATTTGCCGCACTGAGAATGCGCTCGGCCAGATCGGGGGACGGGCCGCCGTGGAAGATTTCGTCCATGGCGTCCTCGAGCAGAAGCTCAGCGACGTATGTCTGCTGGTCGCTCATGGTTGCCTGCCCTGAGCCCCGTCGAAGGGGACGCCTTTCGTCTTGCGCTCGACGCATGCCTTGAGCACCGTGCGCGAACGCTGCAACAGTGTCTTCAGCCCGTTTTCCTTCATGCCGAGCTGCTCGGCTGCGACAGTGTACGGAAGCTGATTGCGGTAAACGGCGATCACCGCGTCCTTGGCGCGCCCGCGCAGCTCTTCAATGCAGCGCTTGAGGGCGGAAACGTAGAAGTCGCCGCCGTCGGCGAGATGCTCGCCGGCGACCGATTCCGCCGCCTCCAGGTCGACCTCGCGGCGAATGCTGAGGTTGCGACGTGCGTGCAGGAACTGATAGCGCGCGGCCTTGCGCAGGTAGGTCGCGGTGGCGGCCGGATCGATTTCCTCGAAGCCTTTGCGCATGACGACCAGGAAGGTCTCCTGCGTCAGGTCGTCGGCCTGTTCGCGCGTGCAGCCAAGCAGACGCAGAAAGCGCCAGACGCCCGCGTGGTGCTCGCGCACGAGTGTTTCGAGATCAAGCTGGGTCATGGTGGCAGTGCTCATTAACCACTAACTCCACTGCCGTAGCTGGAACTATTCAGTTTTCTGCGGGTTTTTCAGGGTGGGCCAGGCGGGCGGCACAAGTGGCGCCTCTACAAGCTCTTGTGGAAATGCACGACCGGGCGCTTTTCTTTGTACCCGAGCGCCTTGTGCGCCTTGCGGCTGCCCTCGTTGTCCGCGTGGGCGTCCGAGCCCATCTCAGTGCAGCCCTCGTTTCGTGCCCAGGCCTCGGCCGCGGCGACCAGCGCGCCGCCCACGCCTTCGCCACGCAGGTTCGGGATCACGTACCAGCCCTCGATGTAGCCGACCGGCGAGGTCGCGCAGCCCTCGGCGTTGCCGCGCAGGCTGGCTTCGAGAAAGCCGCAGAGCCCGTCTTCGTCCTCCGCGACGAAGGTCTGGATCTTGAGGTACGGCGTGGCGTCGCCGCCCAGCATGCGCTCGGCGTCTTCGCGCAATTCGTCGCCCGAATGGCTCGGCCACAGGGCGTTGCGCAGGCGCACCCATGCTTCGAGATCACTCGCCTGCAGCGGGCGGATGCTCGCCATCCGGTTTCCTTTCGGGGCCTGAAACGCCTGCATCGGCGGCGCCGGAAATCTCGGCCGGCATTTCCTTGCGGGTCATTTCACGAAGGTGGTGGGCGGCGCGCCAGACGTGGTACGCCAGGCGATCCAGCCAGCGCTGGGCGCGCAGTTCATTCAGCGCGCGGTCGGCGTCGATCTTCTGCGCGGCCGTGGCCTCCAGGATCTGCGGGCGCGCAGTGCGGCGATCCTCCGCCAGCTTGTGCGAGAACTGCTCGGCCAGTGCGGCCTCGGGCTCGACGTCCGGGTCGCGCAGTTGCTTCGCCAGCCCGGCCAGCAGGTCGCCCATGTCCTCGGCCACCTTGCGCATCGGGTCGTTGCGGCGAACGACCGCGAGGGTTTCGGGTTCCTTCATGTCGACGCCCAGCCGCTCGAGGTGGTCGATGGCGTGCAGGGTCGAAAGCTGGCGGCGGAACTCGAAGCCGGTGGTTTCCGGCGGCGGGATGCGCGTCAGGAAGCGGCGGGTTTCGTCCAGCGCTTCGTCGATCTCCCGCAGCTCGCTTTCCGCCGCCCAGGCGCGCCCACCTTCGAGCGTGCGGCGCAGGGCATCGAACAATGTCGCGCCGATTTCCTTCAAAACGTTGCGGGCGGCTTCGACGGCGACGGCCGGAATCTGCAGCAACGAGGTATCCAGGTGCTGTGTCAGGCGCGGGCCTTTCAGCTTGATGCGGCGTTCAATGAAACGCGAATACTGCGGCAGGAAAGGCACGAACAGCAGCGCACCGAGCAGGTTGAACGCGGTGTGGAACGCGGCGATGGTCAGCGCGTGGTCGCCGCCGATGACGCCCTCGGCCAGGTCTTCAACTCCATGGGTAAACCAGGGCAGGATCGCGAACGCCACCGCCGCCGTTACCAGGTTGAAAATGATGTGCGCCAGCGCCGTGCGCTTTGCCTGCACGCTGCCGCCGATGCTCGCGATCGCGGCCGTGACGGTGGTGCCGACGTTCTGCCCGACCACGAGCGCCGCAGCCTGGTCTACGTCAATCGTGCCGCCGGACAACGCCGCGAGCGTGGTGGCGACCGCCGCGCTGGAGGACTGCATCACGACCGTCATCGCGACGCCGATCAGCATCAGGATCGCGCGCCCGCCGAGCGTCGCCTGCGGCCAGGTGGAGGGATCGAACTCTTTCGCCAGCTCGGCCATGCCGCCCTGCAGCACGTCGATGCCGACGAAGATGACGCCGAAGCCCGCCAGCGCCTGCCCGATCTGCGCCAGCCGCCCGCGCGTCACCAGTTTGGCAAATGCGCCCAGCCCGATCAGTGGCAGCAGCATCTGCCCGACGTTGAGTTTCAAACCCAGCAGACTGACCAGCCAGCCGGTGCTGGTAGTGCCAAGGTTCGCGCCGATGACCACGCCGACCGCATTGGTGAACGGAAGCAAACCGGCCGAGACAAAACCGATTGTCGCAACGGTGGTCGCGCTGGATGACTGCACGACGGCCGTGATGCCCGCGCCCGCCCCCACAGCCGAGAAGCGATTGGTCGTATATTTCGAGAGGATCGAACGCAGCGCATCACCGGCGAGCGCCTTCAGCCCGTCAGTCATCAGGATCATGCCGAGCAAAAACAGCCCGACACCCCCCACCACGCTGGTCACAATCGTGAACATGGGCAAAACGGTAGCTAGCCCCGGGGCAGGCTTCCAGCCTGCCTGTGGATCACGCTAGATGCTTCCTGTGTGTCAAATGCGGAAAGGGCAGGCCAAGGCCTGCCCTTTTGCAGCGAATTCTACCCCGCCTAACGCGCGGTAAATCACGCAGTCGAATGAGGGATTGCTTGGAGCTTCTGACGAAATTCGTCAAACCCTTGCATCAACGCTTCACGAGCGATGTCCTCAGGGGTACGTCGAACACGCGTTGGGTCTGGTATGCCGAGTGAATCCAAAATTTCGTCAGTCCGCTTGCTTTCGCTTTCTCGGACGTGCATGCCTTCCCTTTGCTGTACTTGCTGTACGCTCAGTTTTCTTTCGTTTCTTGGGTTCATGGGTTGGCTCCGGAGATTTCTGGCCATAGTACGGATTCAGTTTTCGATCAAAGTAGTGTTTTCGTTTTACATACACGAATCCTTCACCACGCGAGATCACTGCTACGTCAATCGGTCCTCCGACCGTCTCTTCCGTCATTGTGACACGCCGTTTCAGTGACGTCAGGCGAATTAATGACTCTGCAAGCTCGGCCATCTCGTCTTTAGATAGGAAACTCACAGACTGAATAAATGGAATCGTGTGGTCTTCCCTTTGCGCTTGCTGCGCTTCACTGAGTAAGGCTTCACCAGCTTGACTGAGGTATGCCCGCAAGGCTTCAACGATCGTATCAGCACCGACCACTGCTGAACCTTGCAAAGCTTGGGACACAGTATCCGGTATCTTTTCCACAAATTTTCGGAATGTTTCCCACCAACGATTCTGCAGGGAGGGGTCGGCCCCATGCATGAACGTGCCAATCATGTCGTCTTGCGCAAATCCAATGACGGTCGCACTGTTTTCTCGTGAGATTCCGAGACTCCTGTGCTCGTCAACCTTCTTCTGCAGGCTACCGGCAAGTATTCCGCGAAACGACATTGCGTGCGTCGACGGGAAAACATCGTCTCGTCCATACCCAGCGAAAACTAAGCCGGAGGAAAGCTCAGTTGGCGGTTGGCGTGTGAGAGGAAAGAGAGCAGCCCTACAGAGAGCTTCTTGTAACTCTTCTTGGGGCGGTACGAGTTTTAAGATCGCAGATGCCGCAAGAATTCGACCGACGATTGTCCTTACGTCCTCGGAAAAATCCTGATGAATCTTCTTCTCCGCTTCCTCCGACAACTCATCAAATTTTGGAAACTGGGACAACCGATCGCGCTCACGACGAACCCGGTCAAGCGCAACTTTTCCCAATTCGTCAAACTTTGCTTTGAGCAGTTCCTCTAACGTATGCTGCTTGCCAGCGTCATCCCCAGCCGGTGGTGAGCCCTGTGCAAAGTCTTGTTGCAGTTGCCGATCCAAGTCTCGAACAAGCCAGTCGAGATAGTTGGACATTTCCGACGCAGCAACAAGCCGCGAGTATCCCTCGTCCTGCAGCCACGACTGGCGTTTGAGGAACTGCATGAACTTGACAGCATAGTCCTTCAGGTGCCGAAGGGATTTCGATCCAAATCCGGCCCTGAACTCTCTGATCAAAACTTCCCACGGCACACCCATAAACTCGGACGAGCCATAGACCAAAACGCCTACTGGAAGACTTGGTGAAAGGCGAAAGAGCTTGTTGGCCGCGTAGACCTTTACGCCATGTGCCGTCCGGATCGACGCAGCACTGTCGGCAGCAAGTGCTACCGCAGTTTTGTTCATGACGACGACTTCAGCAGTCATTCAGCTAGCCCGCCAGCTGCCTCTTCACAATCAACCGAAACGCTCGCGAACTACACGCCCTTGAAGCTGGGGGTGCGCTTGCTGTTGAAGGCGTTGAGCCCTTCCTTGGCATCCTGGCTGTCGAACAGGGCCTTCTGGAGTTCGCGCTCCAGGGTCAGCCCGCTCTCGAACGCCATTTCGGCGCCGCTCTGCACGCTGCGCTTGATGTTGCCGACCACCTTGGTGGCCTTGTTCGGCAGGGTGAACTGCTTGCAGTAGTCGAGAAGCTGCTCGCGGAAGCTGGCCGCGTCGCCGTCGTAGATTTCGTTGACGATGCCCCAGTCGGCCGCTTCCTCGAAGCTGAACAGCTTGCCGGTGCACATCAGCTCGATGGCCTTGCTCTTGCCAACGATGCGCAGCAGGCGCTGGGTGCCGCCGGTGCCGGGCAGCACGCCCAGGTTCACTTCGGGCAACCCGCAGCGCCCTGCGTCACGGCGCGCGATGCGGATGTCCGCGGCCATGGCGATTTCGAGACCGCCACCGACGGTGTGCCCGTTCAGCCCGGCGACGACGAGCTTCGGCGTCTGTTCGAGACGGCTGAGGGTTTCATTGGCGTGCAGGCAGAAGAAGTACTTCCAGTGCGGGTTGGACTCTTCGAGCATCTTGATGTTGGCGCCGGCGCAGAAGAACTTCTCGCCTTCGCCGGTGATCAGGATGACGCTGATTTCGTCGTCGAAGCGCGCCTCAAGGACGGCGTTGTCGAACTGGCGGAACATCTGGTGCGTGTATGTGTTGGCCGGCGGGTCGGAAAGTTCGAGCATCATCACGCCCGGTACGGGGCGGCTGACCTTGACGACTTCCATGGACTCGCGTTCTTTGTCTACCGACGGTTGCCTGATTGCCATGCGTAAAATCTCCTGTATGCAGCGCCCGCTGACGCCTGTGTATTGATCGAACCGCGAATATGGCGGCGCAATTCCCGAAAGTCCAGCCCCCGCGCGGGTTGATCAACCGAAGGGCTCGCCGTTTTTCAGCAGGATGTGGCGGGTGAACTCGCCGTTCTGGTCGGTGAGCTTGAGGTCGTAATGCTGTTCCTCGGCGTCTGTTGCGCGGATCAACGTTTCGTTGACGGTGAGGTCTTTCTTCGGGTCTTCCGGGTCCGGCTTGTAGAAGGTGATCTCAAGGCGAAGCTCGGGATGAGGATGCTCGCCGGGTTTTACACCGAGGCACGGCTTCGCCCGCGGCACAAACAGGTGCCAGTGGTCGCCGGCGTCTTCGACTACCACCTCGGTCGGTGTCATCAACTGGCCGTCGCTGGGCTCCCAGACGTAGGCCTCTGCGGAGAACTTCATTCCCGGCTGCTTCGGCACAACAACGTCGATCGATGAAGTAGCGAACAGGGTCTGCCGCACGACCATCGGGCGCACGAACAGATACCCCAGCCCGGACAGCAGCACCAGAATGATCAGTGCGATCTGCCAACCGGCTGGGAATCCCCGTTTGGAAGCCTTTTCGCTCATCCACTACTCGGTCGGCATGGGTTTGTTGGCGTGCTTCTGTTTGAACTCGATGATGTCGGCCTTCAGGCGGGCATCGCGGATGATGCGCCCGGCAATGACCGCAAACACGACCCACGCCACCAGCCCGGCCGGCAGGGCGTACCAGGCCTGTTCCGCCAAGCCGCCCTCGGCGTTGCGCTGCATCCAGATGTACACGGCGGGACCGAACGGTGCGCCCAGCAGAAGCAGGGCAAAAAGCGCCTTGTGCTTCGGCAGGTTCAGCAGGATCAGCATGTCCGCCAGCAGAATCGCGCCCACGACGAAGATGCCGACCAGGGGAGCGAACTTGCCCAGCGGCGAGCTACCGGCTTCCTCGACGGCCAATTGGACGAGCAGCATGTTGGCTCCTGTAGCGACCCAGACAGGACCGATTAACAGGGCACTATAACTCGTATTCGAAACTGATTGGGTAACTTTCGGCGTGGCCTGATTCCCAGGTGCCTTTGCCGCTGATGCCTTCGAGTTCGCCTGTGCCGCTGCCGGGCACGATGAAGAACCGTTCGCGCACGCCGTATGCGCCGGCGGTGCCTTCGCGCTGGAAGACGAAGCTGCCTTCTTTGCCACCCAGCTTGCCGGTAAAGCGCTCATGGCCGACGAAGCTGGCGTCGCCGGTGCCGTAGGCCATGAGGTATTCGGTACGGCTTTCGCCTTCGAGGTCGCCCTCGAACGTGCGATCCACTTTGGCCTGGGTCAGCTTCTGCGGCTCGGTGGCGTAGGGTTCTTCATTCCAACTGGCAATCTTGAACGTCGCGTTGGCGGTCGGCATGGATTCTCCTAAACAGCAGTCACGTAGCGGAACGGTGCGGCCTTGCAGTTGGGGCAACGGCGCTGGCGCATGAACCTGGCCCCGTCGGCTTTCATCTTTTTGTCGCAGGCAAGACAGCGGACCTTGCAGGGGCCGTCCGGCAGGATCGGGTTTTCCGGGATTTCGCCGGCGCGCGGCGGCTTCTCAACGCTGCTGGCGCTCTCGATATCCTCCATCGTCATGCGCTTGAGAGTTTGCTCCGAAGCGCGCTGCGAATCACTTTCCGCGGCGGGAAACGAAACCGCACGGCGCGGGCCGGTTGGTGCCTGCTCAGGCTCAGGCCGCGCTTCGGGTTGCGGGTCTCGTACGCGCTCAGCGTATTGCGCGGATGCGCCATCGTCTCTGTAAAGTTCTCGCTGTGTGGCAGACCTGTCTGACTGCTCGCGTTCGTGGTCTTCTTTCTGTTTGCGGCTGGAAATCGCCGTATAGAAAATCAGCGTGCCGAGCCACGTTGCGATACCGCCGAACAGAATAACCACCTGAAATATCCCGGCTGGAATCCATCCTCGCGCGGTAATCTGCATCACGATCAGCGGTCCGAGAATGCTGCCGAACATCAGCAAACCGACTAGACCGGCATTGCCGTAATTCTTGCGGTACGCCTCGCGTACGATCAAGCCGCTGACAATCAGCACCACCACCAGGATCGCGGTCATGCCATAGAACAGCATCTCGCCAATGCCGTACGCGGCGATACCCGTCGGCTTCGTGGAGTTTGCAGCGAGCAACGGCAGAAATTCCATAACAGCGATCATAGTGGTGAAACGCAAAACCGGCATCCCGTGTTTGCGGAATGACAACAAACGCTTGCGACTCAGGCGGACGCAGCGAGCTTGCGCTTGCCTACCAGCCGTTCAAGCGTCGCCTGCAAACGGCCTTCCAGGTTGATCCACTGCCCGGCGCGCTCGCGATTGTCTTCCATGGCGGGCCGCATGGACTCGTACAACTCGGGGGTGACGCTATTCGCGGCCTTGACGACGTCTTTCAGACTGCGCACGTGGATGATGCCCTTTTGGTTGAAGTACCTACCGATGTTGGGGCAGCCGACGTAGATGGGGACGGTGTCGGTGAGGAAGCAGTCGATGATCTTCTCGGTGAAGAAATCGCGCTGGACGGCGTTCTCGATCGCGATGTGGAATTGCGTCTCGAACATCGGCAGTTTGTCGCCGCCGAGAATCCAGGGGTAGTCATCGTCGAAATCCAGGTTGGCGCGGTTGCCGCTGGCGTACATGCGAACAGGCACCTGGATTTGGTCGCGGTAGTTCCACAGGCGTCGGCGCATGCGGTGCAGGCGCGTCTGGCGCTTGTAGCCGATCACGGTCGAGACGCCGAACTCTTTCACCTTCGGCTCACCCTGAACCCACGCGGTACCGTACGGAAACAGTTCTGCGTTGCGGCACAAGGCGCGCACCCATCTGTCGAAAGTCAGGATGCAGTCGAAACGCCGGCGCTGCTTGATCGCTTGCCAGCGCAGGCCGCTGACGACGTTCGGCTCGGCCAGGAACAATACTCGCATGCCTTGCGGCTTTTCGCCGGGCGGCGGCAGGCAATCGACCCAGATCTCGCCCGGCGCGGGCAACTTGAAGCGCCAGGGGTTCATGTATGGGCCGTACTCGAGCACGAAGTGAAAGGTCGATTCCGCGCGCCAAAGCCACAGACCGTCGGCGTCGGGGCCTGCCGGCTCGACTCTCTCGACGACTTCCTTCTCGCGCCTGGCGCGGAACTCATCGCCAAAGACATCGAGCTTGTTTCGGCTCACAACTGAACCCAGACGCTCTTGGTCTGGGTCAAGTTGGCGAGCCCTTGCAGGCCCATTTCGCGCCCGTAGCCGCTGAACTTGTAGCCGCCGTACGGAACCGCGCTGTCGTACCAGTTGTAGCAGTTGACCCAGATGCTGCCGGCCTTGACCGCCTTCGCGTACTTGTGCGCCTTGCTGACGTCCCGCGTCCAGACGCCCGCGGCCAGCCCGTATTCGCTGCCGTTGGCTTTCTCGACCAGTTCATCGAACTCGCTGAACTTCTGCACCGCGAGCACCGGGCCGAAGATTTCTTCCTTCACGATGGTCATGTCGGGCGTGCAGTCGGCGAACACCGTGGGCTTCACGAAGTAGCCCTTCTCGGTCATGCGCTCACCGCCGGCCACGAGCTTCGCGCCCTCGGCCTTGCCCTTCTCGATGTAGTCCATCGTGGTGTCGAACTGGGCCTTGTTGTTCTGCGGTCCCCAACGGCACTCCTCGTCGAGCGGGTCGGCGCAAGTCATCTTGTTGGCGCGCGCGGCCAGCTTTTCGACGGCTTCATCGTAGACCTTGTCTTCCACAAACAGGCGCGAGCCCGCCGTGCAGACCTCGCCCTTGTTGTAGAAGATCGCGGCCTGCGCGCCCTTGACCGCCGTGTCGAGATCGGCGTCGGCGAAGATCACGTTGGGTGACTTGCCGCCGAGCTCCATCGTCAGCTTCTTCAGCGTCGGCGCGGCATCCTTGATCATCTTGACGCCGACGGACGTGCTGCCCGTCAGGCTGATCGCCGCGATGTCCGGGTGCTCGACAATCGCCTGGCCGATCTCGCTGCCTTTGCCGTTCAGTACGGCGACGATGCCGGCGGGGACCTTGGTCTGCGCGATGCACTCGGCCAGCAGGGTCGCGGTCAACGGCGTCGGGCTGGCGGGTTTGAGAATCACGGCATTCCCGGCGGCGATGGCCGGGGCGATCTTGCGCGCCGCCATCAGCAGCGGAAAGTTCCACGGCGTGATGCCTGCCACGATGCCCAGCGGCTCGCGCAGTGTGTAGACGAAGAGGTTGTCGTTGACGGGGATGGTCTCGCCCTGCAATGAACGCAGCACGCCCGCGTAGTACTTGAAATGGTCCGCGGCCATCGGCACGTCGATGTTGAAACACTCGCGGTACGGCTTCCCACTGTCCATGGCTTCGAGCGCCGCGAACTCGTGGCGGCGCTTCATGATCTCGTCGCCGATTTTCCAGATTGCGCCGGCGCGCTTGGCCGGCGGCGCGGAACCCCACGCGGGCTGGGCTTGCTTGGCGGCTTCGACCGCGGCGTCGAGGTCGGTTTTGCCGGCCATGGCGATCTTGGCGATCACGTCCTCGGTGGCCGGGTTGATGTTGTCGGATGTGCGCCCGTCGGCGGCGTCAACGAACTCGCCGTTGATGAACAGTTTCGTCGGGAATTCCTTTGGTACTTCTACAAGAGCCATGGTTCACCCAGTGGTCAGTGGTCATTGTTCGATGGCCAGAGGTTAGTGTTCGCAGCCCGCTGAATAAAGCGGGTGCCTCGCGCTAAACTTCGTTGGCGCGCTCTTCGATCGTCTTCGCCAGCACGCGGCGGAAATAGCGGGGCTCGACCAGCTTGCGCTCGATGCCGGCCGGGTCGGTGACGTCCGCGAGTTGGCGGAAGGCTTGCAGCGCAACGCCGGCGGGCTTGAGCGCGAAATCGTTGCGGTCGACGAACAGGTGGTCCGCGTTGAAGCGGCCTTCATACGGGCCTACGCCGGTGCCGAACACGATGGCCTGGCGCGCGGCCTGTTCGTGCAGTTTGTCGGGCGCGATCAGCATGTCGGCGGTGGCGCGTGTGAATTCGCCGTTTTCGTATTCAAAGCGCGCGGTCATGACCTCGTCGCGGCGGGCGTCCAGCACCGGCCACAACTCGCGTTTCAGCTCGACGTCGAAGTCGTCGCCCATCACGTACTGCAGCACCATCGCGTCGAAGCACGGTACGCCGATCACGGGCTTGTCCAGCGCATGGCCGATCGCAGCGGCCGTGGACAACCCGATGCGGAGCCCGGTGTAGCTGCCGGGGCCGCTGTTGACGGCCACCACGTCGATGTCGCTGCGGGTGATGGCGGCGTCGAGGCAGGCCTTGTCGATGCACGGCATCAGCTCGGCGCCGTGTCGGCGCGGGCCGGAAACCTCGACCTCAGCCTGGACTTCGCCGCCGCGCAGGATTGCCGCGCCGCCGCCGTCGCCTGAACTCTCGATTGAAAGGATGATGCCGTCCATGGGTCTACTTCAGGTCTTTGCGTGCCGCGCCGGCCAGTTGTTTCGTGACGTCGTCGAGCGTGGCTTCGTCCTGCGCCTCCACCATGATCCGCAACAGCGGCTCGGTGCCCGAGTAGCGCACGTTGATTCGCCCGCGGTTGCCCAGCTCGGACTCGATGGCCTTCTGCGTCTTCCTGAGCAGCTTCAATGAGCCCAGCGCCGGCTTGCTGGTCGTGCGCAGGTTGGTGATGCGCTGCGGATACTTGACCACCGCGGACGACAGCTCGGACAACTTGCGCCCGGAATCGAGCATGACCTCAATGACCCGCAGCGCGGTGTACAGCCCATCGCCGATGAAATTCTTCTCGTCCGCGACCAGCAGGTGGCCGCTCTGTTCGCCGCCGAGGACGGCGCCGTGCTTGCGCATGCCTTCCAGCACGTACTTGTCGCCCACGTCAGTACGCACGAGCTTGACGCCGATGCTCGCCAGCGCGCGCTCGAGCCCCAGGTTCGCCATGGTGGTGGAGACGACGACGTTGTTACTGAGTACGCCGCGCGACTTCATGTCGGCCGCGAGCAGGAACAGCATATGGTCGCCGTCGCGGGTCGTGCCGGTTTCGTCGATCAGCACGCAGCGGTCGCCGTCACCGTCGAAGCAGATTCCGATATCGGCACCGAGTTCCCGCACGGCGCGTGCACAGCCCTCCGGGTGCAGTGAGCCGCAGTTGCGGTTGATCAGGTTGTGTGTCTCAGGCTGGTTCGGCGAAGCGGCATTCAGGAAGTAGACATCCAGCGCGTTGTCGGCCGCGGCGCCGCTGGCCTGCATGCTGGCACCAACGCGGTACTCCGGCTCGCTCTTGCCGAACGCGAGGCTGTGCGCCAACTGGCTGAGAATCTGAAGGTCGATACTGCGTGCGCCGTAAGCCGCGTCCACGACGGCCGCCAGCGGGCGCTTCTTGAGCGCGGCGAAGCTTTTGCGGAACGTCTTCAGGATGAAGTTTTCGTAGTGGCGCTCGCGCCCGAGGTGCAGCCAGCCGAAGCGGTTCCCGTCGTGCTTCGCGTCGCCCGCCGTCCTGCCCGACAGCACGGCCTTTTCGATATGCTTCTCGATCTTTTCGGGCAGCTTGAAGCCGTCGTCGGCGAAGATCTTTATGCCGTTGTCAGTGGACGGGTTGTGGCTGGCGGTTACGGAAATGCCCGCGGCGAACGGCCCGTGCGCGGTCAGGAACGCGACCTCCGGTGTGCTCATCATGCCCGGCCAGTGCACGTCGCAGTTTTCGGCGATCAGCCCGGCCGCCAGCGCGGTGCCGACCATGTCGGCGCTCGGGCGCGGGTCCACGCCGAGCAGGACGATCGGGCGATGATCCGCCTTCGAGTTCGCAACCAGGTAGCTGCCCAGCGCCCGCCCGATGGCGAGTACCTTTTCCGGAGACAGCGCGCCGCTGCCCGCGACACTGCGGACGCCGTCTGTTCCGAACAATCTTTCAGCAGCGGCCTTTTTGCTCGAGGGCTTTTTTGCGGGTTTCTTCGCGACCCTTTTCGCAGGCTTCTTCTTTGCTACCGGCTTCTTCTTAACTGCCTTCTTCACCGGCTTCTTTGCAGCAGCCTTCTTCGCTGTCGGTTTCTTCTTCTTTGCTGGGCGTTTTCCCACGGCTCCCCCTGCCTGCATCGAGGCGCGAGTTTGCGTGCGCGGGACGGCCGGGTCAAGCTGTGCTATCAATGTCCTTCGGGCTGCGCGTCGCGGCGTCGCATCGGGCGCGGCGCGGGCACGTCGACGATCCACTCATTCGGTGCGGCCTCGGTTTCCGGGTCCGAGGTGCAGGTGATCAGCCCGATGTCCAGGTCCGGCATCAGCGCCTCGAGCTTTTCCGGCACGCCCAGCCCGTTCATGCTGTGGAAGTTGCCGTTGATGTGCAGCACGCGGCCTTTGGGATAGTCCTTGAGCCATTTCGCGACGCTGTCGGCCATGGTGTCATCCTTGAAGCACTGGCTGGCGTACATGCGCTCCATGGCGTCGCTGTGGCCTTCCATGCCGCCCATGGCCTCGAAGAACTTCTTGCGGTACGCGCCGGGCAGCGCCTTTACCTCAGGCGCGCACCAGGACTTCTCGTCGTCGCTGAACTTCTCCAGTACTTCGACGCCTTCCTTGTACACGCGGTTGGCGAGCGGTCGCGGGATGTTGCCGGCGATCACCGGGATCTTGTTGGCCTTGCAGAACTCGATCAGCGGGCGGTAGTCGGCATAGTTCGGCCAGGGGCGGGCACGCTCTCGGAATTCCTTCTCACTGATCAGGTCTGCCAGGTAGTCGTCAACGTACATCTGTGTGTCGCGCTCGAACTGCTCGGTCGCCAGCGCGAGCGGCGTGCCCTGCTTGGACATCGCCCGCAGAACCTCGAGCTCAACCTGGTGCGCGCCCGGGTTGCCGTGCAACTCGCCGACAAACACGACGCGATTGTTCTTCAACTTGCCGGCAATAGCGGTAGCGGTTAGCGGTTTCGCTGTCGGGTCATCCTGGCGGGTGTGGTACCCACGCAGGGTGTCCCAGGCTTCGTGCAGGCGCCCGTGCAGGTCCGACAAACGGTCCGGGCTACGGATGATGCGCGCGTTCATCCCCCAGCCGCCGAGGCGATCAACCAGTTCGTTTTCTTCACGCTCGAACTCGCCCTGCGAGCGCGGATGCAGGAAGACGTCCACGCCGATCGGACGCTTGCCTTCCACCTCAATGTCGCCCACGGGCGGATCGATCAGCACCACGCCGTCCACCGGAACGGTTTCGTCGGCGCCGGCGCGCAGCGCGACCAGCGAGGATTCAAACATGCCGACCAGCACGATGCGCGTGTTGCGGCGGTCGATTTTCAGCCGCTCCGCCAGTCGGCGCACGGCGGTCTTGGTTGAGACCGAAGCCAGAACCTCGCGCTCGAGGGGATCGTTCGTGAGTTCCGGGTCCACGTCGCAGCGGATCACGCCGACGCTGGTCGTGTCGCTGCACGCCTCGCGCAGGGCTGCCAGGAAGTCCCCCTGCTCGATCCCGTCGGGGCACAGCCCGATCCACAACTCGCGGGTGTACTCGGCCGACTGGAAGTGCACTTCGGCCCCACCGGCGGCGGGGACTTCGAGTTTCCCGTCCTCGGCGAGTACCACACCGGAAAGACCAACCAGCCCGATCAATGCCCAGCAAAACAGACGTACCATGACTGCCCCCACCTCAGTTTGTTTGAACGATGGCTTTCTCGCTTGCAACGTAATCCTCGGCAAGTGCGCTCTCGGCCGGCGTGGTGCTGTACACGCGCAACAGCGGCTCACCCTGCTTCACTTCTTCACCCAGTTTATGCAGTACCTCTACGCCTGCGCCCTTGTTGAGCGGCGCCCCCGCAAGCTTGGCAAGGCGCGCGATGGCAAAATTATCCATCCGGGTGATACGTCCATCCCGCTTCGCCTCGACCTCAAAATTGTAGCTGCCGAGGTCAGGGGCGCGGTCACGGCGTCCCTGGGCCTCTACGATCGCCTGGAACTTTTCCAGGGCCTTGCCGCTGCGCAGCAGTTCCCGCGCAACACCGTAGCCTTCGCCACCCTTGACGTCTTCCGCGAATTCCAGCGCGCGCCCGGCCAGTTGCAGCGCGTGCTCGCGAAGATCGGGCGGCGCGCTTTCGCTGTTCTCGAGCACCGCCGTGATATCGCGGGCTTCCAGCACCGGCCCGACGCCGCGCCCGACCGGCTGCTCGCCGTTGCTGGTCATTACCTCGATGTGCAGGCCGATCTCTTTCGCGACGTACTCGAATTCACGGCGCAGGCTGGCCGCGACTTCCATGCTGCGCACTTTCGCGGTCGGGCCGACCGGAATGTCCAGCAGCAGGTGGGTGCTGCCGGCCGACTTCTTCTTGCTGAGGATGCTCGCGATCATCTGCCCCTGGCTGTCGATGTTGAGCGGGCGCTCGACGCTGATGATGACGTCGTCGGCCGGGCTGAGGTCAATTGCGCCGCCCCAGGCCAGGCAGGCGCCTTCGGCCTCGACGATTTCCTTCATGCGCGAAATGCTCAGCTCAACGTTGCAGAAGACTTCCATGGTGTCGGCCGTGCCCGCCGGCGAGGTGATCGCACGGCTTGAGGTCTTGGGGACTTTCAACCCGTGCGCGGCGAGGATCGGCACGACGATCGGCGACGTCCGGTTACCGGGGATGCCGCCGATGCAGTGCTTGTCGACAACCATGCCGCCGTCCCAGTCGAGTGTCTGGCCTACGCCGGTCATTGCCAGCGTAAGGTCGACAACCTCGTCGCGGTCGAGGTTGTTCTGCGCGCAGGCGCACACGAACGCTGTCAGCTCGACCTTGCTGAAGCGATCATCGACGATGTCGCGGACGATCTCGTCGAAGTCGGGGCGGGTCAGGCGCGCGCCGGCCAGCTTGCGGCGGATCGAATTGGTCGAGTGCAGAATCCCCGGGTAACCCAGCGCCACCAGCGTGCCTTCCGGCAGGCCCAGGCGCTGGAACATGTACTCGCAGACGCCAACCTCATTCGCACCGAGCCAGTCCGCCCGGACGATGTCGAGGCTGCCGACGGCCGTGTGATGGTCGTAGCTGAGCTGCACCTTCGAAAGCGGGCGGAAGCCAAGCCCGGGGAACGCCACGCAATCGGCGTGCAGAAACACCACGTTCTCCCTTGACGAGTCAATGGGGATGCGTCGCAGCGTCAGTTGCTGGGGCTCACGGGGCGTCATGCGATTCCTTCTTGAGTGCTTCCGCAATCGTCGGCGCCAGGTCGATGCGCGCCGTGGGGCCGGGGACGGCGTTGCAGGTAACGATCCTCGCGCCGGTCGCCGTCAGCATAAGCTTCGCGCCGCGCGCAAACAGCCCGTGGACGCCGATGCCGGTGATGCTTGCAGCGCCCAGCTCGGCAGCCTGTTGCAGCACGCCGGCCATGGTGTGACCGCTGCTGATGATGTCGTCGAGCACGACGACATCGCGTCCCCTCACGGTTTTCGCGTCCAGCCCGCTGCTTCTGACGTGCGTGCTGGTGAAGCGCTTTTTCTGCATCACGGTGAACGGGGCATCGCACAGTTTCGCGACCTTCGAAACCCACTGGCGGCTTTCGCGGTCCGGCCCGACCAGCACCGGGTTGCGCAACCGTTTGCGGATCCAGTCGGCAACGGGCACGT
Organism: Planctomycetota bacterium; assembly: GCA_020425515.1. GTDB lineage: Bacteria > Planctomycetota > UBA8742 > UBA2392 > UBA2392 > JACKID01. The sequence goes on from JAGQRI010000094.1 coordinate 18,400, forward strand.
CCGCGTGCAGCACACGTGCGGGAATGCTGTAGATCTCGCCCAGCGACTTGTAGCGGTGCAGGTGCGGGTCGACGGTGATCAGGCGGTCGAACTTCTCGCTGATCAGCCCGGCGATGGTGCGGCTGCTGATCGCCTCTCCGGGCTGGAAGCGCTTGTCCTGGCGCATGTAAGCCAGGTACGGCGCGACCAGTACCAGCCTGCGAGCGCCCAGTGAACGCGCCGCGTCGGCCGCGATCAGGCACGCCATCAGTTCGTCGTTGGGCGGGTAGAGGGTGTTTACGACAACCAGGTCGGCGCCGCGCAGGCTGCCCTTGAAGCGGATGTAGTCCTCGCCGTCAGGGAACTGCGACTCGATCGCGTTGACGAGCTTCCAGCCGCCCGCCTTCGCGATTCCCTGCGCCAGCTTGGCGCTGCGCCCCAGCCCCGTGATCACCATGCCCATGGCGCGCCAGTATCCTCCGCGCGCGGTGCAAATGCAAATCGCCCCGCCGTAGCGGGGCGACCTGCGGTCAGGAGAGGCTAGTCCCGGGTTTCGGCGTCCTGGTCGCCGAACGGTACGACCACGCGCACGACTTCGCCCTTTACCTCAAAGACGGCGCCGTTGTTCGTGAGTTGTACCAGCCTGCCCATGCGTCCGCCGGGCAGCGGGAAGTTGAAGTCGCCGCTGAGCTTGAAGATGCGCTTGCCCATCTCGCCGTTCAGTACCAGCGAATCGGTGTGGATCACGCTGCGGGGCGGCAGGGGCTCGACGCTGCGCTTCACGTCGTGCAGGCGCTCGCCCAGTGCGCCGTCGGTGCCGGCCGCCCAGACAACCTGGCGGTCGAGCCCGGCGGCGTCCAGGGTCATAGGCTCGGTCTTGTCCGCCTTCGTCGAGCTGACGCTGACGAAATTCTTGCCAACGCTGTCGAGAGCGATAGCCGCGCCGGACTGTTTGACGTCGACCGAGCCCTCAAGCACAGCGATGTCGAGCTGCCATTCCTCATTCGGGATCACGCGCCCACTGCGAGGTTCATAGCGCAGGTAGTCACCGGTTTCGTCGAGGGTCACGCCGAACATGCCGGCCGACTCGACGAAACTTTCCTTGAAGGCGTCCTTGTCGAGGTTGCTGCCGTAGAACGTGATGCGCTGGCTGGCGACCGTCTCGGGCAGCCCGCCGGCGTTCAGTTTGATGCCGTATGCTTTCTCCGCCAGGGCCGCAACCTCGCCGATCGGCATGCGCTGGACCTCAACGACGGAGCCGTCGGCCGCGATGTTCGCGTAGGCGCGGTCGTAGTTGACCGCAAGCATGGCGCCCTTGTCCATCTGCACTTCGCGCCCCGCCACGCTGAGATTCAGCGGCGTGCGGGAGGCGGTGACGACGACACGCCCGCGCTCGACCTCAAAGGAGGGCGCGGCGTACTGGCCGTTGGATTTCACGCGTACCGCGGAAGCGCCGTCCATCAGCACTTCACCGGTGGCGAAACTGATCTGGCGGATGCTGCCGGCACGGGACTCAATCAACTCACCGTCATACACCGGTTGCGAACCGTGTTCACCGCTGACGACGGCAACCTGCTCCGGCAGATCGCCGGGGGTCAGCCAGACGCCCAAGCCGAACACGAATGCGATCATCACGGCCGCGGCAGCGCGGGGCAGCGCGCGGCGGAACCAGTCAAGCCGGATCAGCTGGGCTTCCGGCTCGGCTTCGGTTTCGGATTCCGTCTCGGGGCAGACTTTCCCGGCGGCTGCCAGCAGGCGCGCCACGGCGTCGTCGCTGACATCATCCGAGGGGACGGACTTGATCAATGTAAGGGTACGCTCAAGTTTCGAGCGCTCCGCCTGCATGTCCGCGTCGCCGGCCAGCTTGGCCTCAAGGGGACGGGCGGCGTCGGGGGACAGGTCCCCCAGCATCCAGGCAATGAGATTTTCCCGTTTCGGGTCCATATGTGTCTCCGGCATATGGAACGTCCTGCACCGGCTTTCGTTGGGGGAATCGCCTACTTCAGCCCCCGTCTTTCCAGATAGCGGGTCAACGAGTTCACGGCCTCGTGAACCCAGTATTTCACCGTGCCTTCAGGGCTGCCCAGCACCTCCGCAATCTCGGCATAGGGCATGTCTTCGAACATTCTTAACACGAGGGCCTCGCGCTGGTTTTCCGGCAGCTCGGTCACGCCCTCGCGGACGACCTCAATCAGCTCGCGCGATTGCAGTATTTCATGGCTTTGCGGGTCGGCGCCCTGCAGCAATCCGGCGATTGAACGCTCCGAGTCGGCCGGGGTGGCGTCGATGCTGAGATGCTGCCGCAGCCCTTCCCGCTTGAAGTAGTCCAATGTCAGATTTCGGGCGATCTGCAGACACCACGTGGTGAACTTGGCGCGCGGCGTGTAGGTGTGCGCGTTCTTGATCACGCGCAGGAAGGTCTCCTGGAAGATGTCCTCGGCGGCCTCGGCCTTGCGCACCATCTTGAAGATGAAGTTGTAGACCTGGCGGCGATGGCGCTGGACGAGGGTCTCGAAGGCGGTGTTGTCTTCGCGTTTGACGTAGAGTTTCAGCAGGTCGAAGTCGCTGCGGTCTTCGGGGTCCTTGGCCTCGATCTTCTTCAACTCGGCGGCCGTAGCATGCCTGGCAGTCGGCCGGGGCAGCTTTTCGGTCTGTTGCTGACTTTGGCGTCTTGCCACCGCTGCCTGCTTTCCGGACAGGAAAAATCGAGACGGGCATCATAGGGCGCGAACTGTTTGCAACAAGTTTGCCGCGTCGTTAGTACGAACGAGGACGTTATGGGTTGAGCTGTGAGTGCAGAATGTGCGAAACGGTTCCATTTAGGGATAAACCTTACACGGCCCGTGCAACTACAAGTAAGACTTCCTACCGCCAAAGGGCGTAAACAATTGGCAAAGTGCAAGTTACACCGCTTCAAAAACATTACAAGTTGTCTTGCATATTGCGTAGCACGTGATATATTCAAGCCCACCTGAGTTATTCCATTAACATCGGAAAGAACGTCATGCACTTCAATGCCAAACTCCGGCAGGCCAGGCGCGGCAGCATCCTCGGAATGGCGATGCTGTTCTTCGTTATGGTCACCGTCGCAGGCGCCGCCCTGCTGTCCATGTCAACCATCAACCGCATGAAGACGGTTCGCAACGGCGTCGACGTGCGTCTCATGATCGCCTGCGAGGCTGCCGTCGAATCCGTTCGCGGGCGCTTCACACTGATCGAAGGCGTACAGGAAAACTGGAGCTGGCTCAGCGACAGCAGCTGGACCACCATCGACACGATCAGCGTCAACGGCATCCCCGTAACCGTTCAGGCGCTCGGGTTTGCCGACCCGTCCGTTCCGCGTGCGCGTATCCGCGGCAGCGCCACCGCCAGCAACCGGACGCGGTTTGTCGAATACACCATCAAGGTGGCCGCCTTCAGCGACTACTCGGTGTTCATCGGTGAGGCCGGCGCGAGCAACTGGGGTTACTTCAAGTGTGTAGGCAACTTCTACTCGGTGGGCAGTTGTAACTTCGGTGCATCCGGAACCGAGTTCTTCGGGAACGCCTGGACATCAGGTGTGTTCACGGGCAAGTCCAACTGCACCTTCCACAACGGCACGCTCGAAGGCATTCCGGTCATCACCATGCCGGACGACGTGGCAAACTACTCAGCCATCGAGAACGGCGCCAAACCACCGTACCTGACTGAAGACCACGTGTACTACGAGAACACGCTCGAAATTCAGCTAATGGGGACGACCTACCGGCGCATCTACGTCAAACGGAACACTTCGACGACAGCAGGCGAGATCCCGCCGAGCTGGAGCTCCGGCACTACGTCACCCACCAATTACCCGGGCGGCGGCACCTATGGCAAGATTCCCTCGTCGAACATCAGCTACACTGACAGCAACCGATGGATCAATACGGCCGGTCTCGACAGCGATGACGACTCGTTTGCCCGTGGCAGCTTGAACATCCCAGGCGCTCCGCCGAACTGGTACACCTCAGCGGCAAGCGGTACCGCGTCAAACCAGCTCACCAACACCTGGTATGACCTGGCCTGGGAAACCCGTACGATCCCCGACAACGGCGTGATCTACGTCAAGTTGGGTTCCCCGGCCGCCTATGCCTCGGATGACGACTCGGACCTTGGCTCGGCGCACCGCAACCAGTTCACCCAGCGCGGCATTTCACTGGGCGACCTCCAGCGCAATACGCCTTCGAGCCAGTACGACAGCGGTCGTACACCCATCTTGCTACTGAGCGGTCGCCTGACGGACAAACGCGTGACGATCTGCGGTGACGGCGTAAACGTGGTGATCCGCGATAACATCACCTACAACTCGCTGTACAACAACCCGAACCTGCGCCGCGAGGCCAACAAGACCACCGACGAGGCCACGGACGACGTTCCGGAAATGCTGGGCGTGATTTCGCGCGAGCGCTGGTCGAACCAGTCGGCGAAGTCCGGTACCTACCTGGGCGGCGGCGACATCAACATGGCCTACCGCTACTGGAACCTGCTGCCTTCAGCCGCCTGCGTATCGAACATCGCCGGCGATACCGGTCACCTGACCAACCAGAACGCCCTGGACGGAGTATATCTGGGTACGCATTCGTGCGGTGACAATACATGGCACGGTTACGCCCCGACGCAGGAGGTCTGGTTCTGCGGCGGACTGATCTCACTGTACACTACGTACTACACGGAAAACTGCTGGTCCTACGTGCACTACGACTGGGACTGGCGCCTGCAGGAAACGACGCCTCCGTTCTTCCTCAGTTCATACAATGTATCTGCAACGTTTGTCCCGGGCTCCTGGCGAACGTGGGAAGGCTAGTCGCCCGTATCCAGTTGAAAGCAACCGAACCGCGGGCCTGAGGGCCCGCGGTTTTCGTTTTATCTCGCTGCTAAGCGTTCGATTCTGTTGGATTCACCTTACATTTTTCATCCATTTATTTGACACAAGGTGCTCACAGTGTAATATTTCAACCAGACGTAACCTCAAAAAGGGACGTAATCATGGGTCAGCTGAAGCGAAACGCCCGCAAAGGCAGCATCCTCGGCATGGCAATGCTCTTCTTCGTGATGGTCACGGTTGCAGGCGCCGCCCTGCTTTCCATGTCCACCATCAACCGCATGAAGACCGTACGAAACGGCGTAGACGTGCGACTGATGATCGCCGCCGAGGCCGGCATGGAAACCATCCGCGGCCGATTCACGCTGGTTTCCGGAGTTCAGGACGACTGGAGCTGGCTGACAACGGGAACCTGGACGACTCTTGACACAATCAGCGTCAACGACACGCCTGTGACCTTGCAAGCCAATCTGCTTTCGGGCAGTTCGGTTCCAACTGCCCGCGTGCGCGGCATAGCCACGGCCAGTGGTCGCACACGGGCCGTTGAACAGACCATCAAGGTCGCATCTTTCAGCGACTACGCCCGATTCTCGGGATCGACTTCCGTCACGAGTTTCGGTGCCAACTTCAAAATGGTCGGCACTTGCTACTACCGCGGCGGTATCAATCTCGGTGGCAACGGCGGGATCCAGTTTCTGGGGCAGGCCACGACGTCCGGCGTGGTCAGCGGATTGCCAACCCCGGAAGGTGTCGCCTACAACTTTCCGGCAGGATACATCCAGGGGTCGCCAGTCATCTCCATCCCCAGTTCCGCATATGGGACGGACCCGATTCTTGCCCAGGCCGACGCCCTGTCGAGTACTTATGCGGGCACGACCAACCTGCCACAGTGGGACGTCAAAGCTTCGGGGTTTCACTTCTACCGCAACACGATCTCGCTTGAGTTCTTCCCGTTCAGTTCCGGCAGCGTCACAGGGACACAGGTCGTGCGTCGTTACTACTACCGTGAGTCGGGTAACGAGAACTACCTCGTTAGCGGCCAATACTCAACGCGCTCTGAGACGATTACGCTGCCCCAGGGCGAAGAAATCTGCCTGTACGTAGACGATTCGACTCCGCCGCTCGGCTACGACTGCTGGAACTCGGGCGAGTACAACTACGAAGACTACGGACGTCTTGACCTGAGTGGCACACTCCGCAATGCGCGCATCACAGTCTGCACGGAAATGGACTGCCACGTGGTCGACAACGTCAACTACTACACATTGCTGCAAAACCCCAGCTTGCGCTTGCAGGCGAACAAAACCTCCAGCGCGGCGACTTCGTTCACGGAGATGCTGGGCGTGGTGGCCCAGGACGAAGTGCTGTTCGATTTCAACACCTTCTCGCCCTACAACTCGGGCGACACCGGGTACCTCGCCGACGGCGTGACGAACCAGTACCACCTTGATGGCACCTTCCTCGGCACCTACCGCGCTTACTACAACGGCACGCCCTCAGCCAGCGGCTCGGACGAGTTCTGGGGTTGCGGCTGCCTGATCGGCGTGAATTACCCGACGACCGGCTTTGGCGGCGCTTTCGGCACGCGCCACTATGACTGGGACTGGCGCCTGCAATCCACCACGCCGCCGTTCTTCCTGCGCGCCTACAACGTGACCGCCACCTTCGTGCCGGGCACCTGGCGCACTTACGAGATGTAAACCGTCCGCTGTGAACGGGCCGCCTTCGGGCGGCCCGTTTGCGTTCAGTCGAAGTTGACCGTGACGTCCACACGCCCGGCATGCAGCTTGATGTCGCGCACGGCGGTTTCAAAACCATCGAGCTTCGTCTGGATCTCTTCGAGCCTTCGGCTGAAATCCAGAACCTCGTCCACGCTCTGCGCGCTTTCGAGCAGCTTCAGCATGCGCGCCTTCACCGCCTCCGTGGACTCGATCCGCGCCTCGACAGAATAGAACTCACCCGTGCGGTCCCATGCGCTGAAGTCAAATTCATCGATCTCCCAGCCTTCGGTCCCTTCAATCACATCGATCAGCGAATCCAGCTTCGACGAGGGCATTTTGAACGTGACGCTGTGGTCGTTGAACGACATCACCGTCGCGTCGAACTTGGGCGCCGCCTTGCGCAGGCGGTTTGAGGCCGTCATTTCCTCGCCGCAGTCGACGTTGATCCACCCGTTGCGCGAGATGCGCAGCTCGGCGTCTTCCAGCGGCGCTTCACGGAACTCACCCTGCAGGGGTGCATCGCTGTTCTTAGCGACACCGCCGTCGGCGGTCGCCGTGTCCTGAGCATCGACTTCCAGCGGCCCGACGTCTCGTGACGTATAGGAAGCCGCGCAGCCCGTCAGCAGAATGAGCCCAAGCACACAAACCATCAGCCTCGACATGAGGATGCTCCTTTCGTTTCGGATTCGAGGTCATGGATGAAGTCCGCCTGCGCGCGCGAAGGGTTCAGGTTTTCTGCGCCGGGATTCGCAAGCTAGAGTAGGCGCCCATGGGCTCAGCCGACAAACCGCTCGCCAGGCCGCGCCGACCGGCATTGCTGGCCGGCACAGCCGCGGTTGCCGGCTGCGCGGCCGCGTCGCTGGGCCAGGTGCCGGGCTGGGCCTGCTGGCTGCTGCTTGCGGCCTCGCTGCCCGCCGGCATCGCGACACTGGTTGCGGCGAGGCGCGGGCGCCACCTCATTGCAGCCGCGTTGACGTTCGTCGCCGTCGCCTGCACCTTCGCCGCCTATGCCGGGGCCATGCAGAGTCCCCCCACTGACAACCTGCTGGCGAGTTTCCCCGACGATGCCGAGCTGGTGCGGGTCGAGGGCGTGGTGATCGAAGGCGGAGACTATGTCCGACGCGACCCGGCCGCCTTCGAGTACCCCGACAGCCCGGAGCCGCAACAGGGCTTTCCCGTCGGCGCGGACCCCAGGCGCAACGTCTCGTACCTGCTGCGGGTTGAACGACTGCCGGATCTCGACCGCGAAGCCACGGGCTTGCTGAAGGTCTACGCGCCGTCCGGTACGGACCTGCCGCTGAACGCCCGCGTCAGTGCGATCGGCAAACTGCGGCGTCCGAGGCGCGCGGGCAACCCAGGCGAACTCGACAGCCGCACGCGCTACGCCAGGGAAGGCATCACGCACACCCTGACGGTGAAGATGCCCGGGCAGATCACGCTGCTGGAGCCGCCGGCAGCGTGGGACCCGCGCCGGCTGGCCCCGTGGGTGCACGCGCAGTTTCACAGGTTGATCGGCTCCCGCATGCCGAAAGAGCGGGCGGCCGTGCTGGGCGCAACGCTGCTCGGCGAGCGCGGGAACCTGAGCGCCGAGCAACGCGCGAAGTTCGTTCGCTCAGGCACCGTCCACCTGCTGGTGGTCAGCGGGCTGCATGTCGGGCTGCTGGCGGCGGCCGTACTGCTGCTGCTGCGCATCTTCGGAGTGCCGCCGCGCTGGGCGTGGTGCGTTGCGGGGCTGTCTGCGCTCGCATACCTGTTCATCACGGGAGTGCAGCCCAGCGTGCTGCGGGCGACGATCATGATTGTGATTTACGCGCTCGGGCGCATGCTGCTGCGGCGGCCTGACCCGCTGAACATCGTCGGGGCGAGCGCGCTGGTGACGCTGGCGATCAACCCGGCGGACGTTGCCGAGCTCGGCTTCCAGCTCAGTTATCTCGCCGTGCTTGGCATCCTGGTGGTCGCCCCCGTGCTGCGTTTGCGCCGACCGCTCAGCGACAGCGAACGCATTGAGCGCAGACCCTGGCAGACCGGGCGAGACTGGCTGGGGGCGTCGCTGCGGATTTCGCTCGCCGTCGGTTTGTGCACCTGGCCGCTGCTGGCGTACGCGGTGCACGTGGTGAGCCCGAGCATGCTGGTCACCAACCTGTTGGTCGGGCCCTTGTTGACCCTGATGTTGGGCGTCGCCTTGTTCACTCCACTCGCCGTTGTCCCCTTCATCGCCGCCGCGCTGGCGTGGGTACTGTCGCTGCTGGCGGGCCTGCTTGAGGTGATCGCCGGCGCGTTCGCGGAAGTCCCCTACGGACACCTCTTCCTGCCGGCGCCGCCGGGCTGGTGGCTGGCGGGCTACTATGTGGCGCTGGCGTCAGTGATAATCGCGCCACGCCTGCGTCTGCCGCGCATCCTTGGCGCCCTGGCATGGCTGGCGTGGCTGTGCGTGCTGCCGGTGCTATCGCTCGCGGCCGCGGACGAACCCGGCCCGGCACGCCTGACGGCGCTGGATGTCGGCCAGGGCCAGTGCGTCGTCGTGGAGATCGCCGACGGTCCCTGCGCCGTGCTGGATTGCGGCAGCACCAGCCTCGGCGGTGTCGGCGAGCGGGTACTCGCTCCGTACCTGTGGCAGCGCGGGCGCAACCGTATAGACGTGCTGTTTCTCAGTCACGCCGACGCCGACCACGTCAACGGGCTGCCGCAACTGTTCGACCGGTTCAAGGTCGGAAGAGTTTATGTTTCGGAAGTGTTCGCCGATGAACCCGGCGGCGCCGCCATCGTAGCCTGGCTGGAGGATCGCTGCGAAGTACGGGTACTCAGGCGCGGCGACGTAGTCGCGCTGGCCGACGGGCTGGAGGTCCGCTGTTTGTGGCCGGATGCGGGCTTCGTCAAGAATGTCGTACCGGACAGCGAGCGCCATAACGATGCCGGGCTGGTGCTATTGCTGCAGGCGGGTGAGCGCCGGGTACTGCTGCCCAGCGACGTCGAGTCCGACGGGCTGGCGGGAGTGCTGCCCCTGCTGGACGACAAACCAATCGACGTGCTGATGGCCCCCCACCACGGCAGCCACGTGGACGGGTTGCCCAGCATGCTGCAGCGCCTGCAACCGGAGCACGTCGTGCTGTCGGCACGGGAGAGCTTTCCTGCCGAGGACTCGCTGGTGATTTACGGCAAGGCCGTGCCCAACGTGTGGCAGACCTGGCAATCGGGCGCGGTGACTTTCCTGATCGGCGCCGACGGCTCATTGCGGGCCGAAACGTATCTGCGACCGGAGAAATGAACCAATTCGTTTCCGCGTGACGTTATAATCACAACGGGAGCCCCATGAACGCCGACCTGCATCTCTGCCCCTGCTGCGCCGCGCACCTGCGCATCCCGGAGCGTTTGCACGCGATGCGTTGCAACTACTGCGATGCCGAGCTGGTTTTTGTCGATCAAGGCGGCGTGCGCGGGCTGGCGATGCTGCCGAACGTCGACCACATCATCCCGTATTCGGATCCGCGCCAGCGCGCGACGGGTCAGCCCTTCGACGGGCGCGAACTGCTGCTTTCACGTCGCCTCGCCGTGCTGCAGGACGCGCAGCGCCGCTTCCGTTTCTGGCACAGCTGGACGCTGATCAGCTTCATGCTGATGGCGGTTTCAGTTTGCGCGGGAATGGTGGGCGCGAACGCGCTGTGCACCGGCGACAAGGAGAATCTTCAGACGCCGGCACTGGTGGTGCTGCTGTCGATGGTCTGCGTACCGCTGCTCGGCTACGTGACGGCCTTCCTTCACGGACGCGCTCAACTGGTGCGCGAATCGGTCAGCCGCTGGCTGTAGACAGCCTCGACGATCTCTTCCAGCAGCGGCAAGGCCAGTCCCGGAGCGCTGTCGATGAACACACGCGCCCGCCGTTCGACATGCGGGGCTTCCGATTGCAGTACCGCCAGCACGTCGAGCCAGTTGCCATTGTCGCTGTTCACCGACAGCACGTCCCACAGCAACTTGTGCATCAGGCTGTGCGCGAGTCCCGGCTGACCATTCGCGTGCAGTTGGCGGATTTCGCGAAGACGATTGCGGACCGTTTCCGGCACAGGGCGTGAGCTTACGGGCACGAGCAACGCATCCATGCCGTGAGCTTGGCAGACCCGCGTTTGCTTCGCGCCAAGGTTTGGTCAAACCTGTATGGAGCCCGTGCCCGCTAGGCCGCGACTTCGATGTACTTGCCCATACTGCGCAGCTTCTGGTAGCGCTGCTCCATCAGGTCGTCGATCTCGAGCGCCATCAGTTCCTTCAGGTGCTTCTGCAGGTGCGTGCGCACGGTGTCGAACGCGCGGCGCGGGTCGCGGTGGGCGCCGCCGTAAGGCTCCGGCACGATCTCGTCCATGATGCCAAGCTCGAGCAGGTCGTTCGGCGTCAGCCTGAGCACACGCGCGGCCTCACTGGCTTTCTTCGCGTCGTGCCACAGGATGGCCGCGCAGCCTTCCGGCGAGATCACCGAATAGTAGGCGTTTTCCATGATCAGGTAGCGGTCGCCGACGCCGATGCCGAGCGCGCCGCCGCTGCCGCCCTCGCCGATGGTCAGCGTAATGATCGGCACGCGCAGCCCGGACATTTCACGGATGGCTTCCGCGATGGCCTGGCTCTGTCCGCGCTCCTCGGCCTCGATGCCGGGGTAAGCGCCGGGCGTGTTGATGAAGCTGATGATCGGCAGCTTGAATTTCTGGGCCATCTGCATCTTGCGCAGCGCCTTGCGGTAGCCTTCCGGGTGGGCGCAACCGAAGTTGCATTTTAAACGCTCCTGCAGCGTCTTGCCCTTGCGGTGGCCCATCACCATGCACTTGGTGCCCTCGAAGGTCGCGAAGGCGGTGATGATGGCCGGGTCGTCCTTGAAGTTGCCGTCGCCCTGGAGTTCCTGTACGTCGTCGAACAGGGCGGCGAGGTAGTCGTCGGTCAGCGGACGGTTGGGGTGGCGTGAAAGCTGCACGCGGTCCCATGGATCGAGCTTTTCGAAGACGCTGTCCATCAGCTTCTTCAGGTCCTTTTCGAGTTCGTCGATCTCGCCCTGGATGGACTTGGTCTCTTCCTCGTTGTCGGCGACGTTCGCGAGGTCCATGCGCCGGCCTTCGATTTTCATCTCCAGCTCAACGATCGGGCGCTCAAACTCGGGAACGTTCAAACGGTCAACACCGCTCATGGGCTACCTCCTGTAAGCGCGACAAGCCTACTTAGGACCGGCTAATGTTCCACCATCAGAACAGGCGGCGGGTCTGGCTGCCTTTGCGTTTGACCGGGCGCTTGCGGAATGTGCCGAAGCCGCTGCGTAACAGCTTGCCGGCATCGAGTTCGTTAATGGCCTGGTCCACGTCGAAGACGCACTTCTTCAGACGGCGGCGCAATTCCCAGCGCGTGACCGGTCTCCAGTCACCATCGTCCTTCAAGCGCATCTGGTAGTCCGCCATGGGTCGATTGTAGGGACCGTCGCAACGTTTGCCGCATGGTGGAAACTTGTGGAACTACAAGCCTCGCGCAGAGGCGCAGAGCGCACAGAGACTTCTCCGCGGCTCTGCGCCTCTGCGTGAGCGAGCAGTCAAAACAAGAGCCCGCCGTTTGCACGGCGGGCTCCGTTGTTTCGTGTTACTTCGGCCTAGTCGCGTTTGCGTCCGCCGCGGTCTCCACCACGTCCGCCGCGTCCGCCACGGTCGCCGCCACGCCCACGGCCGCCACGGTCACCTCCGCGCCCGCCGCCGCCGCGCGGAGCCGGTGCTTTGTATTCCTCGCCGCGGTCCTTGAGGATGACGGCCTTGCGGCTGCCCTTGACCTTGCCGGTCGGGTCGACGTTGATGAT
>JAGQRI010000095.1:0-11588 GCA_020425515.1 Planctomycetota bacterium
GTGAAGGGCGTCAACAAGCTGCGCAACGCCCCCGCCAACCCGAAGCAGACCAAGGACCAGGAGTTGCTGACAGAGATCCGCGACCTGCTGAAGGCACAGGCCGCGCCCGAAAAAGAAACGCCCGCGGAATAGCCGCCCGCGCCGGCCGTTCTATTCGTACCGTGTTAAGCCCGGAAGTGTGACGTGATGCGACGCAAGATCGGCATCCTCGTGTTGGCCCTGGCCCTGGTTGCGTTCCTGGGCTGGCTCGACCACATCACCGGGCGCGAAGTCCGCTCCGTCCTGTTCTATTTCCTGCCGATCATGCTGGTGGCCTGGACGCTCGAGCGCCGCTACGTCGTCATCGTGAGCATTGCGTCGGCCATCGCATGGGGTACGGCCGAGCTGCTCCTGCACGGCATGTCCTATGACCTCGCCTCAATCTGGAACGAAGCCTCGGCGCTGACCGTTTTCAGCGTCGTCGGACTGACGATCGCCACGCTGCGCCGCGAGCGCGACCAGTTGCGCAAGGCGAACGACCGCGTGCGCGAACTGCTCGAAAAGGAAGCGCACATGGCCCGCACCGACCCGCTGACAGGGCTGCCGAACTCGCGCGAGTTCCTTGAACGCATGCTGCCCGAAATCGCCCGCTGCAACCGCGAGTCGAAACCGCTGTGCCTGCTGTATCTCGACCTCGACAACTTCAAGCTGATCAACGACCGCCACGGGCACGTCGAGGGCGACAAGGTGCTACAGCGCGTGGCCGACTGCCTGCGCAACAGCCTGCGCGCGGCGGACGTCCCGGCGCGTCTCGGTGGTGACGAGTTCGCGGCCTTGCTCTGGCAGAGTGACGCCGACGGCGCCCGCGCCGTGGCCGAGCGCGTGCTGGAGGCCGTGCGCAAGATTGCGCCGGAGTACCCGGATTGCAGCCTGGGGGTAAGCGTCGGCATTGCGTGGTTCGAGTCGCCGCCGAGCGATCCGTCGCTGATCGTGCGCCGCGCCGACGAAGCGATGTACGACGCCAAGCGCGAAGGCAAAGGACGCACCCGCGTAGTGCAGGTACGCCCCCAGGTTTCGTCTTCAGCCTGATCAGTTTGCCGAGGTTTCCGCGACCACGTCTTCCGCTTCGGGCTCACCGGACGTTTCGCCGTCCTCTTCCGGATCGACCGCGAGGGACGTGGCGATTTCCGCCTTCAGGCGCTCGGCCGCTTTCCTGCTGCTGCCCGCGCCGGCGAGTTCGGGCTCCGGCGTCACGGCGTGGCGGCGGCTGCTTCCGGGCTCCGAAACCTTCTCGGTCTTGTCGCCGTCGAGGTCGCCGTCGAAGCCGAAGCGCAGCATCTCGATGCGCCCGTCAAAGTGCTCGACGATCGCGCTGCAGTTCTCGACCCAGTCGCCGCAGTTGCAGTACAGCACGTCGTCCATCTCGCGCACTTCGGGGTGGTGGATGTGCCCGCACACCACCATGTCTACTTTCTTCTGGTGGGCGTAGCGCACGACCGCTTCCTCGAAGCTGCCGATGAAACTGATCACCTGCTTCACGCGGTGCTTGATGTAGTTGCTCAGCGACCAGTGGCCGAAACCGCACCAGCGCCGCATGGCGTTGAACCAGATGTTCACGCGCAGCAGCACGTCATACAGCCAGTCGCCGATGAAGGTGATGACTTTGTGGTTCGCGACGACCGCGTCGAAAATGTCGCCGTGCAGCACGACCGCGCGGCGCCCGTCGGCGGTGATGTGGATCGGCTCGTTGTTGATCTCGACGCCGCCGAACACCAGCCGGTTGTAGTTGCGGAACAGCTCGTCGTGGTTGCCGGGCACGAACGTCACGCGCGTGCCCTTGGTGTCCGTTTTGAGGATGCGCCGGACGACGTCGCTGTGCAGTTTCGGCCAGTGCCATTTGCGCTTGAGCGCCCAGATGTCGAGGATGTCGCCGACCAGGTAAAGCTGCTCGGTCTCAATGGTCTTGAGGAATTGCAGCAGGCGCTCGGCGCGGCAGTACTTGCTGCCGAGGTGCACGTCGCTGATCCAGACGGTCCGGAATTTGAGTTTGGGCGGCTTGGCTTCGGCTTCGGTCATGTTTCCGCACGCAAAGGTGTGTCAGAAACGTATCCGATGTGTGTTGGAATCACGCCAAGGGCACGTGAGAGTTGGAAGAAAGGGCTGTTGGTAGAGGTCAGGGGTTAGAGGTCGGAGGTCAGGGAAAGGCAGTTGCGAGAGATCAGAGGTTAGAGGTCAGGGAAAGGCAGTTACGAGAGATCAGAGGTTAGAGGTCGGAGGTCAGGGAAAGGCAAGCGCGATCACCGGCAGTTCTCTGACCTCTGGCCTCCGACCTCTGGCCTCTCTATGAAGACAGCGTCACCACCACCGCCGTGGCTTCTTGGTTCCCCAGCCTGCGGTAGCCGTGTTCGAGGCTCGACTCGAAGTAGACGCTGTCGCCGGCCTCCAGCTCGTGTTTCTCGCCGTGCCAGGTCAGCTCCATGCGTCCTTCCACCAGGTAAATGAACTCCACGCCCGGGTGGGAGTGCACGGGCACTTCGCCGTCATTCAACGGTTTGAAGTGGGCCGTGTAAGCGCTGAGTTTAGGCTCCAGCGCCGGGTAATCCAGGTTCTCGAAATCGAACGGCACGACCTTCCGGTCCATGGCTGCGGGCAGGCGGATGCGCTCGCCCTTGCGGGAAATCGCGAAGGCGTGGCGCTCGCGCTCGTCCGTGAAGAAGTACTCCAGCCCGACGCTGAACACCAGCGCGATGCGCATCAGCGTCGGCAGCGTCGGGATCAGCTTGCCGCGCTCGATCTTGGAAAGCATCGCCGCCGACAGCCCCGTGTGACTGCCCAGCTCGATCAGTTTCAGCCCGCGCTGCGAGCGCAGGTCGCGAACCTTCTCGCCGATGTTGTAGGCCGCGAGCTCATTTTCGAGGGTCTTGCTGATCATGACGTCTCCGCACGCTGTTTCCTGAGGATACAACGCACTAACGCCCCAAGAAATTTTCTTTTACAGAAAACTAGTTTTCGGAATACGAAAACATGACAGCCCGTTCCATTGGCGCCAGGTAAGTCCACAAACCCAAGGAGACCCGCCATGAAACGCCTGCTGCTGATCCTGCCCCTCGTCATGCTCGCCGGTTGCGCCGTGAACCTCAGCGACCGCATCGAAAGCAACTACGACTACGTCAAGCTGAACGACAAGCCCGAGCAGAGCCTCGAATACCGCGTCTACCTGCCGCCGCAGTACGAGCGCGAAACCGCCCGCGAGTTCCCCCTGCTGGTCTACTTCCACGGCGGCGGCGGCAGCCATCGCACCTGGGGCCAAAAGGGCGGGCTCGGCGAGCGGCTGATCCCCAAGATGGAAGACGGCGAGTTCGGCCCCTTCGTCGTGCTGGCCCCGAGCGTCGGGCGCTTCGACGTGATCGCCGGCGAATCCGAGCGCGTGCTGTTCGACGAAGTGATCCCCGACGTGCGCAAACAGTACCGCGTCAACGACACCACGGTCGGCTTCGGGCACTCGATGGGCGGGCTCAGCGTGATGATGCTCAGCCTGCGGCACCCGGACGTCTTCAGCGCCGTCGCGGCGGCCAGCCCGTTCGCTTACGACGTCTCGCCCTTCGAGCCGACGGAACAGATCGAGGCCTTCGAGAAGAAGTACGGCGACAGTTTCTATCTCGGTCGCTGGCAGAGCGGCGTGGCCGGGAAGTTCGGCAGCGAGCTGGAATTCGATGCCTACAGCCCGTTCGAGCAGATTCGCCGCCTGCAGAGCCCGCTGCCGTTCAACCTGTTCATCACCACGGGCACCGAGGATTACATGGGGCTGTACCCGCAGAACCGCCTGCTGCATGAAGAGCTCGAACGCAAGGGCGTCCCCCACGAGTTCCTGGTGCAGAAGGGTGTCGCCCACAGCACCATCGGCGAGCCGCGCCTCTATCGATGGATCAACAACCAGGCCGGCGGAAGTTGATTTGCCTCGCGCAGAGACCGCGGAGCGCGCGGAGAACTGCAAAGGCAACTGCTTGAAACCACGAAGGGCCACGAAGAACCACGAAGTTGACTTGCTCGCGCTCCGCGCTCGCTTGACTGATTTGTCAGGACAACAGGATGAAACAGGACACGGGTTGGTGATGGATCGCTCCATCTACAACTCGTGTCCTTTCACTTCCTGTCCATCCTGACGAATGAAAAAAGCAAGCGCGAAGCGCGCCTGCGCGCCGTAGCCTCGGCGAAGGCGGGAGCCCGTGAAACTTCGTGGTTCTTCGTGGCCCTTCGTGGTTAAACGCTTTTGCAGTTCTCTGCGCGCTCCGCGATCTCTGCGCGAGGCAAAGCAGTTTCGGATTGCATCGGCAGCTTCAACTGGCTCGATCCGGAGCGCTGTCCACTTGTTTTCACACGCCACTGACCGGGATTCACTTTCAACTGACGCTCATAAACATGTGGCATCCGCCCGGTCGAATCACGCTACAACCTTCGCACGGAATTTCTGTCGCCCCTCCGGGGCTCGGATCTCTGATGGCCCTGATACCCCGGGCTCACGCCCGGGGCTAACGATGTAACGCGGCTTCGCCGCTCAGCGTCATGCCCGGCTCTTGTAGCGCGGCAGCCTGAGGCGCAAAGCGCCGGCACATCTGTTAGCCCCCGGCGTAAGCCGGGGGTCTTGCGTCAGCATCGGATCGAGCCCCGCAGGGGCGGCACAAACGGGTCATGTCGCAAGACGTGTTAGCCTTGGTTGATTTTTCGCAACTAGTGAAGGACAGTCAGTGCCGGAAGATACAGCTTTCATCCCGCCCCATTCCATCGAGGCCGAGCAGGCCGTGCTGGGCGCTATTTTCATCGACCCGGGCTGCCTGCCTGAGGTCACGCTGATCCTGAAGAAGCCCCAGATGTTCTGGCGCGCCAGCCACCAGCACATCTACCACGCGATCCAGCAGCTCTCCGCCGAGGGGCACGAGATCGACTGGGTCAGCGTCGGCGAGCAGGTCCGCAAGGACGGCACCATCGACGAATGCGGCGGCGCCGACGCGCTGCACACCTACCTGTCCGACATCAGCCACTCCGTGCCCAGCGCCTACGCGGCGGAGCGCTACGCCACCATCGTGCGCGACCGCGCCCTGATGCGCGAGATCATCCTGCGCGCCGGCGACATCCGCAGTATGGCGCTCGACGAAACCAAGACGCCCGGCGACGTGATCGAGAAGCTGGAGCAGGACGTCTTCGACATCGCCGCGCAGCGCTTCCACGGCCAGACCCACACCGTGCAGGCGTTGATCCAGCAGGTGATGGACCAGCAGGCCAAGATGCGCGAGTGGCGCCTGTCCCACGACGGCCACGCGCTGCCCGGACTGTCGAGCGGCTACAGCGACCTCGACGCCTTCACCACCGGCTGGAAGGCCGGCGAACTGATCGTCATCGGCGCGCGTCCCGGCCAGGGCAAGACGTCGCTGATGCTGAACCTGGCCGAGAACATCGCGCTGGACGTGCACAACCGGCGCGAAGACGGCAAGGGCGGCGTGCTGGTGTTCAGCCTGGAAATGACCGCGACCGAACTGGTGCAGCGCGTGATCTGCAGCAACGCCGGCGTGGATTTGAAGAAGGTCAAGCTCGGTCTCTACAACAGGGAAGAAGAAGGCGAGCTGAAAGAGGCCACCCAGCGCCTGGCCCAGGCAGCGATCTTCGTGGACGACTCGTTCACGCTGAACATGAGCGAAATCCGCAGCAAGGCGCGGCGCATGAAAGAGCGCCATGACATCGAGTGCATCTTCATCGACTACCTGCAGCTCGTGAAAGACAACGACCGGCTCGACCGCCACCTGCAGATCGGCAACATCAGCCGCGGCTTGAAAGCGCTTGCGCGCGAACTGGACATCCCGGTGATCACGGCGGCACAGTTGAACCGCGGCGTCGAGCAGCGCAGTTCACGCGAAAAGCGACCGATGCTCAGCGACCTGCGCGAATCGGGCAGCATCGAACAGGACGCCGACCAGGTGCTGATGATCCACAAGAAGGAATCCGAGGAAGGGCTGATCGACACCAACGAGCTGGCCGAGGTGGATTTGATCGTGGCCAAGAACCGCAACGGCCCCACCGGCGACGTGGAGATGCTGTTCCGCAAGCGCTTCACCCGCTTCGAGCTGCGGCAGAGCATCCCCACAAACTGGGCCAGCGTCCCGCAGGGCTAGCGCGATTTTGGACTGCAACTGCAGCCTCGCGCAGAGAACGCGGAGCGCGTAGAGAACTGCAAAGGCAACTGCCTGGAACCACGAAGGGCCACGAAGGACCACGAAGTTGACTTGCTCGCGCTTCGCGCTCGCCCGTAAACTTTGCGGTTCTTCGCGGTTCCAGGCAGTTGCGGTTCTCTGCGCGCTCCGCGTTCTCTGCGCGAGGCAAAGCAGTTGCAGTTCAATCCAAAATCGAAAATCCAAAATCCAAAATCAATTCGCTCCCCGCGTGTAAGGGTTTGCGGGCGGCGTCCACTTACATGCAGACGGACCCCGCACCCACCCCTGTCCGGTCTTCCCATGCGTAGAACGACCCGGCAACCACACAGGCTTGCTTTGTGAGTTGAGGTGAACATTCACCTCGGATGAACACACGTCTCGTGTGGCGGTCAGTTCGTGCCCGGCGAAGACCTTCGGAGACACCCATGCGTCTGCGCGATATCTCCATGCTCGTTGCCTCTCTTTCCCTGCCGGTGCTGGCCGGCGCGTCTTTGCTGAATGCACTGCGCCCCGACGCACCCGCGCCGGTTGCCCTTTCCGTCGAGTGGCCGAAGCCGGGCACGCCCGAGCCCGTCACGACCCAGCTTGACGACCGCTTCCGCGTGATCCCGTTGCAGGCGAACGACAGCGGCACGACGACTTTCGCGGTGCAGAGGCGCGCGGAAAACCCGCTGCAGCCCGGCCAGCCCCGCTGGACGCTGACCTTCTATTCGCTGACGCCCGGCGAACGCGAAGAATCGCGGCTCAAGTACCTCGGCAGCCGCTGCGTCGAATACGACATGGGGCCGGACGAAATCGTCTTTGACGTGAAACACTGGTCGCCCGACGACTTCCGCAAGGCCTACGACGAAGCCCGCGCCCGAGCCGCAGGGAAGAACGCAAAAGACGACTGACACCCACAAGCCCGCGCTTCCATCCCCCACCGCCCCCTCAGGAGCAATGCCATGAAAAAGCTTGTCGTGTTTTCCCTGTTGTTGGCCGTGCCGCTGGTGGCCGCAGCCGTGTTGGCCTCCGTGACTTACGCCTTCGACCGCTTCACCGCGGACTCCCAGCCGGTCCATGCCGACGGCGCGGGCGTGGACAGCAAGGACGGCTACGCCATCACCACCGTCCACGACGGCGACCAGGAGTACCTGGTGGTTTCGACCTATGCCCCCTATGCGGGCGACAAGGAGGAAGACAAGGGCACGCCCCGCCAGTTTGTTTCGGTCTACGAGGTGAACCGCAAGGGCGAAGGCAAGGCCGAGCTGGTGCTGGTGTGCAGCCGCTGCATCCAGTGGGACCGCGGCTTCGAGCTGCTGAACCTGAAGTCCGACGACCAGCGCCCCAGCCAGCTCAAGCGCCTGCTGGAAAAGTAACCGGCGGGCGTATTTTTGGTGCTTCTGCGTGCCGGGGGCGGGGTTCAACGCTACAATCCGTGGTGCGAACCCTCCCCCGGTTGAGAGGAAACTGGAATGAAATTCGACTACCTGATCAAGGCGGTATTCGCGGTCGCCGCGCTCGTGGCCGCGGGCACCTACGCCTGGAACACTTTCATCGACACCGCGGAAACGGCCCACGCCGACGGCGTCGACAACAAGGACGGCTTTGAAGTCAGCGTCTTTGGCGACAACCCCCAGGGCGGCTACATCTGCGTCACCAAGTACGCCGAGAACCCGTTCGAGCCCGGCAAGATGCGCCACTGCATCACGGTCTACCAGATCAAGCGCAAGAACGACGGCGAGGCAAGCATGTGGCTCGTCGGCAGCCGCTGCCTCGACTACGACGCCGGCCCGGACCTGATCAAATTCGAAGAGATCAAAAACGAAACACCCAAGGACCTGAAGGACGCGTTCGAAAAGGCCAGCAAGGGCAGCAAGCGCCGCTAGGCTGAGCCGGATTGCAGTCACAGGGCGGGCGTCTTCGGGCGTCCGCCCTGTTTTGCACCGCTCGCACCCGAATTTGCCATCTGCCCGTTGCCAGCGCTTTGACCACCTGCCCAAATGAACTATACAGAAGGACTCCACAGCCGAGCCGAGGACCTGATTATGGCGCGACGCGAACAAGGCACCCGCAGCATCAAGCTACCCGGAGGCGGCAACGCAGGCGGCGGCAATCCGCCGCCCCGCCCGCAACGACCGGCCGGCCCGCCGCCGAGCGACGACGTCGGGCGCGCGATGGCCGACCTCGACGCCAGCGCCCAGATCCGCGACCGCAGCCAGCTTCCCAGCAAGGTGAAGGTGATCACCCCGCAGGTGATCATGAACATCGTGCAGGGCGTCACCGACAAGTTCGCCATGGACAGCGGCATCGACCGCGAGGAATTCAACCAGCTCGTGATGCAGCAGACGCAGATGGAGATGCGCCTGCAGCAGGCCCAGGGCAAGGTCGAAACCTACAAGGCCGAGTACGCCAAGGTCTACGACGCCTACAACCAGGCACAAGAGTTGCTCAAGCAGGCCCAGGCGGGGCAGGCCGGCAACGAACAGTTCCTCGACCAGTACGAGGCCCAGATCGCCGAGTTGCAGCAGCGCAACGCGCAGGCCGTCGACACGTACATGGAACTGCAGCAGCAGCTCGACAGCATCACCGAGCAGTACGGCGCCCTCGAAGCGGCGCTGAACCAGCGCGAGCAGGACTACGCGCAGCTCGAACAGCAACTCGTTGAGGAACAGCAGGGCGGTGCCGCCGCCAGCGCGGCCCAGGCCGAGGCGGCCGATCTGCAACAGCAGGTGCAGCAGCTTGAGCAGCAGCTCGCCGACATGGAGAACGCCAGCGCGGAGGCCAGCGAAGGCGCGAACCAGGAAGCCGGGCTGCGCGAACAGGCCGAGCGCGAACGCGACGAACTCAGCGGGCAGATCACCGCATTGCAGGCCGAGCTTGAGGAAGCCAGGGGCGAGCTGGAGCAGGCCCGCGCCGGCGCCGGCGAAGAAGCCGAGGCGCTTCAAAGCAAGGTCGAAGAACTCAAGAAGCAACTGAAACAGTCCGAGCGCAGCCACGCCAAGGTCGAAAACATGGAGATCGAGCTGGAAAAGCTCCGATCCGCCGAGGGCGACTGGCTGGAAGACAAACGCCGACTGGCCGCGCAGCTCAGCAACGAGACCAACAACCGCCGCGAAGCCGAGCAGAAGCTGAAGGCGATCGAAACCGGCGAAGCCCTGCCCGAAGCCAGCAAGGCCGTTGAGGAACGCGCGAAGAAGGCCGAGGAAGAAGCGAAGAAGCTGAAGGACGAAATCGCGGCGCTGAAGAAGGACCTCGACAAGGCCAAGACCGGCGCCAGCAAAGCCGAATCCGTCAGCGGCGAACTGGAAAAGACCAAGGCCGAGCTCGACAAGACCAGGGGCGAACTGAAGAAGCTGAACGACGACCTCGGCAAGGCCGGCAACGCCGCCAAGGAACTCGGCATGCTCAAGCGCAAGTTCGAGAACGTCGAGGCCGAGCTGGAAGGGCTGCGCACCGCCGAGGGCAAATGGCTCGAGGAAAAGCGCCGCATGGCATCGCAGCTCAGCAACGAGACCAACCTGCGCCGCGAACTCGAAGAGAAGATGAAAAAAGAGCTCGCGGACGTTCAGGCTGAAAACGAGGCCGGAAAAAAAAACTCCAGGCAGTAAGTGAGCTCGAAGAGGCGCGTGACAAAGCCCTCAAAGACCGCGATGTAGCCGAGCGCTCCCTCAATGTAATTGAAGACGAAAACGCGGCCCTGCGATCCGCGAACGACGACCTGCAAAAACGTCTCGACGCGGTGCAGGAAGGCGGCGGCGCGAAAGCCAAGGAACTCGCCGACAAGCTTGCCGCGACGGAAAAGGACCTCAAGGACACCGAGGTCAAGCTGGCCGCGCGCCACGAGCACGTCGCGAAACTCGCCTCCGAGCTCGACGCCGCAAACAAGGAACTCGAGCGCATGCTCGAGGACGCCAACAAGGCGGGCAACGAAAAGGGCGACCTCGCCCGCGAGCTGGAAGAACTCAAGAAACAGATCGCCGAAAAGGACGAAGCGCTCAAGCGCCGCGACGAGCGCGTTGCCGAACTCGAAGGCAAGCAGGGCGAAGCCGGCAGCCAGGCCGAGCAGTTGCAGGAAGCGCTCAAGCACGCCGAAGACCGCGTGCGCGAAGTCGAGGAGCAACTCAACGAAAAAGCCGCCCTCGCCGACAAGCTGCCCGCCGCCGAACAGCGCGCCGCCGAGTTGGAGGAACAGCTCAAGGGCGCCAACGATCGCATCGGCGAGCTGGAATCAGAGCTTGCGGCGCAGTCCGAGCAGGCCGGCAAACTCGGCGACACGGAGAAGCGCGTCGGCGAGCTTGAAGAAGAACTGGCCGACGCGAAATCCGAAGCCGAGACCGCCCGCAACGCGCGCGATGCCGCCCAGGACGAATTGAAGGAGCTGCAGGAAAAGCTGAACGCGGCGCAGAAGGAAGTCGGCGCACGCGACGAGCTGGAGCGCAAACTCGAAGCCCGCGACCGCCAGATCGATGTCGCCCAGCAGCAGCTCGATGACCTGCGCGAGGAACTGAAACTCGAAGAGGAAGAACGCGCCCGCAGCGGCGACGAACTGCGCCAGGCCCGCGAGGCCGAGGAGAAGGCGATCGAGCAGGTCGAAAGCCTCGAAGGCGAACTCGACGAGCTGAAGGCCAAGCTCGCGGAAGCTGAAGAACAAGGCGCCAACGCCGCGGAATTCGAGCGCCGATTGAACGAAGCCGACGAGAAGCTGGCGGCCGCGGAATCCGCCGCGGAAGAGGCGAAACAAAACGCCGAGGCGCTGCGGGGCGAAATCGAGGGGCTGAAGCAACAGCTCGCCGAAGCCGAAGAGGCCGCCCGGACAGCCGCCGAGGAATCCGAAGAACTCGCCGGGCTCAAGCAGGAAAACGACGCGCTCAAGACCCGCAACGAAGAGATCGCGAAGAAACGCGACGAGGTCCTGAACGGGCTGGAATCAGCCGTCGGCGAGCTGGACGCCATGAAGGAAATGCTCGCCGAGCGCGACGTGGACCTGCGCACGGCCCAGGGCGAGCGCGACGAAGCGGCCAGGGAAGCCGAGGAGTTGCGCCGCGAAATCGAGGGCATGAAGGCGCTGCAGGCCGAAATCGACGCGCTTGAGAAAAAGCACCGCGAAGCCACGGACGAGCTGGTCCGCGTCGGCGGGTCGCTTACGAACGCCGAACAGGCTGCCGAAAAATGGCGCGACGAAATCGACGCGCTCAAGGACAAGATCGAGCAGACCACCGAGCAGCGCCACGAGGCCGAGAAGCAACTGGTCGAGGCGCGCGCCCGGCTCGACGCCGAGCAGGAACTGCGCCGCGAGCACAAGAGCCGCATCGAATCGCTCGAGGACGCGCTCGAGCGTGAACGCCAGCAGGTGGACAAGTCCGCCCCGGCGGAAGCGCTCAGCAACCTTTCCTCGCAGCTCGAAAGCGAGCGCACCAAGTGGGA
>JAGQRI010000095.1:11749-22743 GCA_020425515.1 Planctomycetota bacterium
GAGCGCATGCAGAGCGACGTCGAAACCGCGCGCAGGCAAGCCAAGGAAGCCGAGACCTACTGGAAGGGCGAGATGAACGAGTTCCAGGGGCTGGTCGCGCAGCACCTGCTGGCCGCGGAAAACGCCGAGGAAGGCAGCGACCAGAAGCTGCAGAAGCTTATGGAAAGCATGAAGGTCGGCATCGCGGACAAGTACGCCAAGCTGCGCCGCAAGGCCAACCGCATGCAGAAGGAACTCGACGAGACCAAGGACAAGCTGACGGCCGTCGAGCGCATCCTGGCCAAGAAGGAAGAAGAAGAGTCGCGCCTCAACAAGATCGTCGAGGAAATGGAAGAGCGCGAGAATGTCCCCGGCGCCAAGAAGACTCCGGCCAAGAAAGCCGCGACCAAAAAGAAAGCACCGACGCGCAAGAAGGCCCCGGCCAAGAAGAAACCGTCATCAAAGAAGAAGTAGTGGCACGTGCTTCCAGCGCGTGAGTATCGCTTGCTTCCAGCAAACGAAAGCGGCGGCCAGAGGCCGCCGCCACTCATTCGCTGGAAGCGAATGCCACTTATCTGCGCTGGAAGGCGCCTTGCGGCTGGGCTACGCCGGCCTTGGTGCGTTCTTCCTTGAACTTCGTCAGGGTGATGCGGTTACCTTCGTCGTTGTACTCAACCTTATCGACGCACTTGGTCATCAGCATGATGCCCAGCCCGCCGAGCTTGCCGGCCTTGCGGCGCTCGCGCACGCGGTCGACGGCGCCGTCTTCGGGCGCGACGTACAGGCGCCAGTCGAAGCCCTTACCCTGGTCGCTCACGACCACGGTCAGGCGCTTGGCATCGAGGTAGTACTCGACGTCCACAAAGCGGTCACGGCGGTGGCGGTTGCCGTGCTGGGCCGCGTTGCTGCACGACTCGCGGAAGGCGGTACACATCTGCACCTGCTGGCCTTCGTTCAAGCCGCTGTCTGAGAACAGGCGCGCCGCGATTTCGTTCGCGCGGTCGATCCAGCGGTCCTCGGTCGGGAAGCGGAAGTAGACTTCCTGCTCGAAGACGGCCTGTTCCTCGGTCGAGCGCTCAAGTTCGCGCTCGCCAAGCTCGAGCATTTCCTTCACCTCGAAGGGCTGGGAAAGCTGCTCGTTGCCCAGGAAGCGGAAGGTCTTGAACCAGGCTTTCTCCTTGCCCGCCGGCAGCATCTCGAGGATCGGCACCAGCGAGGAATTCTTGTGGGTCTTGGCGTACTCGACCACGGCGTCGGCGTCCGGCATCACGCAGTCGATGATGATCAGGCTGATCGGGTCCTCAATCAGGTACTGCTTCGCCTGGTCGAGCGTCGTGACCACTTCGACGATCCAGCCCGCCTTGCTGAAGTGGTACTCGATCGTCTTGATGAACGGGTCCTCGGCGTCCTTGCAGCCGAGCAGGATCTTGTTCGCGCGCGCGGTTTCGAGCTGGTCTTTCAGCTTACCGGTCGCGTCGAAGCCGATTTCGCCGCCGGCGACGGTGTCAACGAGCTGCGGGTCGGCCGCGAACTCGACGCTGCGCTTGGATACGGCGATGGTGCGCACACCCTCATGCCCGTCTTCGGCGGGGACGATCTGCGCCTTGCGTTCCTTCAGGCGGAAGTTGCCGAAGCCGTCCAGCTCGACGACGTCGTGGCGCATGACCTTGGCGATGATCGCATCGACAAGACCGGCCGCCACGGAGGCCACGTCGCTGGTGTTCAGCCCGTGCTTGCCCTCGATGGCGTCCTGCGTGTCGGAGCCGGGGACGGTCAGCGTGCCGCCGTCGCCCTTCGCCGGGCACGAAATCCTGCCCAGGTCGCTCAGCTCGACGGCTTTGCCGGCCACCAGCGATTCGCGGATGAAATCAAGGATTGCATCCACGATCGATTTGGCAGCGCCGGCATCGACGCCTGTCGCCCGGGAGATCTCGGGTACGATTTCTTCAGAGTTCCAAGTCTTCATGCATACGCCCCGCGGTTTGGACGTGACCCTCGGTGTAATTCAGTGCTGCTACCCAGTGTAGCCGCTTTGCGCCCCGAAGGAAACGCTTAGCGGCCACCCAGTTCCTTGGCGCGGTCAGCGAGGTCACGCTGGTCGATCACGCCCTTGCGCTTGAGAATCTCAAGCACGCCGTCGTAAAGCTCCTGCTCCGAGATCACGCCCTTCTTCAGCAACACCGGAATGACCGCCGCGCGCAGGTCGGCGCGGGTGACCATCGAGGTGTTGATTTTCGCACCCGCGTCGCCCAGGCGGTTGCGGACTTCGTCAACCAGCGACGATTCCGTCGCGTCGCGCAGCGCCGCCAGGCTGCCCTTGCTGGCCGGGCGCAGTCGGCCGGCGCTTTTCGGGCGCTCGCCGGAGGCCGAGGCGCGCTTTTCCTCTTCGCGCTCGGCCTGGTCGAGGAATTCGGCAATGGCGCGCTTGATGCTGTCGCGCGTCGCCAGCGTGGTCTCGATCTTCTTGCCGCTGACAAACTGCAGCTCGTCCAGGGCCTCGTAGTCGGTCGGGTCGCTCATGCAGACCGTCAGGACCTTGTTGGTCTGGTGGATCGGGATCAGGTGGTGTTTTTCGATAATGTCGCGCGGAACGGCCTTCAACAGGTTGACCGGCAGGATCATGTTCGCCAGGTCGGTGACTTCCATGTTGTAGTGGCGGGCAATCTCGCGCGTCAGGGCCTCGTCGGTCATGTAGCCGAGCTTGACGATGATGCTGCCGATCTTGCCACCCAGCGATTTCTGGTACTCGATCGCCGTGTCCAGCTGTTCCTTGGTGATCAGCTTCTTCTTTAGAAGCATTTCACCCAGCTTAATGCGTTCGAAGGCCATCGTGCTACCCCGCAACTGGCCAGCAGGCGGACCTCCCCCTTGGTCGGTCCGGCTCCGGAAAGTCGTACGTAAAGCCTGAGGGGGTTGAGTAAACCGTACCAGCAGCGCCATTTAGCGTCAACGCATTTCACTGACAGACCTAGACTTGCGACGATTTCTGACATACTCGATCGAGGCGGGAGACAGGAGGCGGCAGGCGGGAGAATCAAGGCAGCCCGCGCAGCCCGACCCGCACCGAACTCACTCCCGCCTGCCGCCTGCCGCCTGCCGCCCCCTGAGCCGGAACCTCCCATCCCCTTTTCGCGTCAATTAACCGGCGGCGAATCGTTATAATGCTGCAAGGAGACACCGTGACAGAACTCCAGAGACGTATCCGGGCATTCCGTTTCCATGTCATGCTGCGCATCGCGGGCTATGCCGCCCTGATCGGGCTGGTGATTTCGCTCGTGATCGTGATCGCGGCGCCCTGGCTGCGCGACTATTTCGGGCTGCCGGGCTACGGGCTGACCATCGCCCTGCCGCTGATCTTCCCCTCCATCTACGTGCTTTACGCGCTGTTCAACCGCCCCGACGAGCGCACGCTGGTCATGGCCGCCGACGCCTGGTGCGGCGGCGAAGGCAGCATCGTCAGCGCCTGGGAGCTCGAACGCGAACACCCCGACAGCCCGTTCGTCAAGCCGATCGCCGCCAAGGCCGTCAAGCGCCTCGGCAACCACCGCCTGCCCGAGCCGCGCATGCTGCGCGTCATGCTGATTGCCGTCGGCGTGATGCTGGCGATGTTATGGCCCTCGCGCTGGCTGCACGCACAGATGGCGGAGTCGGACAAACAGAAGGAAGCCGAGGAACAGGCCCGCAAGGTCGACGCGCCGCCTGAAGATGCTGAGAAGCTCGCCAGGGAAGCCGCCAAGACCGCCGAAACCGCCAAGGATCTCGGCGCCAGCCAGCAGGAGCGCCTCGCCGACGACCTGGAGCAGGCGGCCCGCAACGCCCAGGCCGGCGGACAGGACAAGGAACGCGCCCTGCGCGACGCCAACAGCCTCGTCGACCGCGCCAAGGCCCAGACCGAAGCCCAGGAACGCCGCGACCGCGCCCGCGAGGCCCTCAAGAACGACGAAACCACCGGCGAACTCGGCGAGGCCATCGACAAGGTGGACGCCGCCAAGACCCGCGAGGCCATCAAGGACCTGACCGAGAAGGTCTACCGCCCCGACGGCACCATCGACGAGCAGGCCGCCGAGGAACTCAGGCAGGCCGTCAAGAAAGCCGCCGACCAGGCCCCGCAGGACGCCAGCCTGCGCCGCGCGGCCGAGTCGATCGACAAGAAACTGAGCAAGGAAACCCGCAACAACGCCCAGCAGAACCGCGAACAGACTCGCAAGGAACTGGAGGCCCAGGGGGCGAGCGCGGAACAGATCGAAGAGGCGCTCAGCCGCCTGCAGGACACCGACAAGCGCGCCCTTGAGCGCGCGCTGGAAGAGATGTCGAAGTCATCCAGCCCGCTGCGCGACATGGACCTGAACAGCCAGGACATGCAGCGCATCATGAAGCAGCTTGAGGGCAAACAACTGAGCCCCGAGGAAGCCAAACAGATGGCCGAGGCCGCCAAGCAGCTCAGCAAGCGCCTCGAGCTCGACGCGGACACCCTGCGCGAAATGCTCAAAAAGGGGCGCGAGTTCGAAGGGCTTGAGGAAACCGCGAAGAAGATGGCCGAAGGCCAGCAGCCGGGCGGCCCGCAGGAAGTGCCGGAATGGGCCAAGGACGCCGTGCCCGAAGAGTGGAAGCAGGCCTGGAAGGAAGCCCAGCAGGAAGCCGGGCGCGAAGGCGGCAAGTCCGGCGCCAACGGTGAAGGCGACCGTGAGGAAGGCGACGGCCCCGGCAAGGGCGGCAAGAACAAGGGCGATCCCAAAACCGGCGACCCCAAGGAAATCGAAGGCGGTAAAGAAGAAGGCGTCGACAGCACCGACACCGGCGAGGGCGAAAAGGACCCGAACAAGGACCCCGAAAAGCTCGACACCGAAAAGGCCCGCAAGGAGAAAGCCTGGCGCGAGGGCACCGGCAACAAGTCCGACAGCGGCGGCATCAACACCCGCGACGAGGAAGAACGCCTGCCCCGCCGCTACCGCGACGCCGCCCGCAAATATTTCGAGCGATAGAACAAGAGCCCGGAGCGCAAGCGACGGGGATGCCAAGCCTGAACAAGGCAAGGTCACCCCGTCGCTTGCGCTCCGGGCTCCGGTTTTCTGCCCGAAAACTTTTCCGTCGCGCGCCCTACCTAACTCGTTACATTGCCGGACCTTCACACGGATGTTGACGAGGCGCGGATGATTTTTCGGGGTTTGATTCTGCTGTTGCTGTGCGCCCTTGGTACGTCGCTGTACGCCGAGGGCATGAGTGAAGACTACGTCCGCGCGCGCACCGATGCCAAGTACGACAAACCCTACGGCTTCGGCATCGAGTGGGACCTCTACGGCTACATCCCCTGGTTCGAACAGATGCAGAAAGTCCGCGCCGACGGGCTTCCCGGCGACCGCATCGGCAACACCAAAGACCTCGACGGCTCGCCGATCGGCTTCTTCGGCGGCACCGACGTGCGCTTCCGCTTCAGTTGGCACGACAGCATTGAGCTCGGCTACAACGCCTACTACGTGCGGGCCTTCGACGACGGGCTCAAGAAGACCAAGCGCTGGAACGGGCTGGTTTACGCGCCCGGCACCGACCTCGACTACGCCGCCGACTACCACGAATTGCGCATCATGTACCGGCGCGACCTGTTCCGCCTCGGGCTGACAAAAAGCTTCACCTTCTATGTTAAGGCCGGGCTGGAGTACGCCTACATCAGCACCAGCGTCGGCAGCGACACCTTCAAGGTGACCGACAACCGCGACAAGGAAACCTTCAGCGAATTGCTGCCCTGGTGGACGGCGGGGTTCGGCGTCGAGATCGACGTCACCGACAGCATCAAGATCGGCGCCGAGGCGCGCGGCACCTACGAGGTCGGCTTCACCACCCTGCAGAAGCGCGACAAGGAAAACATGAAGCAGAGCATCTGGGGGCTGACCGGCGTCATGAGCTTCGAGTGGAAGATCGTGGACTGGTTCGCCCTGATCGCGCGCGTGCACTATCGCTACCTGAAAGTGCGCCTGTACGGCGGTTATCGCCAGGACAACTTCCTCTGGTACAGCCTCGGCCCGGACATCGGCTTCGGCCTCAGGTTCTAAACCGAAAGCGTGGCATCGGCGCTGAACGTGACATGGGCGCTGAACGTGGCCAAACGTGGCATGGGCGCCCTCGCCCATGTCGAACCCACGAAGCCCAACCGAAGCAGACTGGCGCGGAGCGCCAACACAAGATTAGCCCCCGGCAGCTTCGCTGCCGGGGGTCGTTATTCGCACACAGTCCAAGGCGCGGAGCGCCGACACAAAGATGGCAAAATTGTGTCGGCGCTCCGCGCCTCGGATTTGCGTATCCACCAGAACCCCCAGCAGCAAAGCTGCTGGGGGCTAATGCTGTACCGGCGCTCCGCGCCTGCACTGCTGTTGCCCTGCGATCTACGCAGACCGACGACAAACCCCGCCGGACGCTTCTGCGTTCGGCGGGGTTGCGCTTGCCGGTGTGCCCCGCGCCCGTGGGGTGGCGCGGAGCACGGGGGTACTACGCTCTGCGCCGGCGAACCGCCGCAACGCCGCCGAGCAGCAACACAAGCAACACAGGCCACAGCAGCGCGCTCTGCTGCGCCACACAGCCGCCGCCTCCCCCACTGCCGGTGAGGCCCGTTCCTGTACCGCTGCCCGTTCCGCCGCTGCCGCTGCTCGTCGTGGCGGTGCCGGCCAGGTTCAGCACGAAGGGCGTGGCCGTCGTGGTGTCGTCGTGCGTGAAGCTAAGGCTGCCGGTCTTCGCGCCTTCACTCAGAGCATCGAAGCTCACCGTGAACGTGGCGTTCGCGTTCGGCGCGAGCACGGCCGGCAGTGTCCCCGACAACACGAAGTCACTACCGCTCAGTTGCAGTGTGCCCAGGCTGAGATCGGCCGTGCCCGCGTTCTCGACGTACACGGTCAACGGCGCCGAAGGCATGTTGGTCAAATCCAGGCTGCCGAAGTCGTAGCTGCCGCCGTTGCTGAACGCGCCGCCGGAAGCGCTGCCCTGCTTCACCACAAGCTGCGGCGCGGGCGTGGTCTGCTGCGCGTTCTGTTGCAGGTAGAACGTGAAGACGGTTTGGTCGGTGCCGTCGTCGCCCGTGAGCGTAAAGGTGTGCGTCACGCCGGCCGCGGTGTTCAGCGTGCCCGACGACGGCGTCAGCAGGTAGATCGGCTGCGTCGGCGCGGCCTCCCATTCACTGGGCAGCATGCCTGTGCTTCCGAGGTTGCTGATGCTCGCGGACACCGACACGTCGTCAACGTCCGCGTCGTCAACGAAAAGCTGGAACAGCAGCGTTGAGACAACGGTGCCGTAGTCAACGGTGACGGTATCGCCGTCATTGATCGGCGTGTACAGGCTTGCGCCGTGGCTCCATTTCAGTGTCAGGCTGGGCGCGCTGTTGCCGGGCGCGGCGGCCTGCACGATGCTGAAATCGAAGCTGGTGGTGGTCAGCCCGTCCGTGGCGGACATCGTGAATGCGTAGGTCGCGCCCGCGGCGGCGTTCAACACTCCGCTCGTCGGCGACAGGTTGTAGGGCACCGCGGCTTGGCCCGAGTTCCACTCCGACACGACGATGCCGCTGCTGCCGATGTTGCTCACCGTGCAGCTCAGGCTGGTGGGGTCCGCGTCCGCGTCGTTGACGGTAATCAGGAAGCTGAGTGACGCGATGGTCGTGTTGTAGTCCACATTGATGGTCGAGCCGCTGCCGACCATCGAGGGCGTGATGGCGCCGGTCGGCACGTAGGTGACCACAATGCCGGGGGGCAGGTTTGTTGCGCTGCCGCCCGTGCTGCCACCCGTGCTGCCGCCGCCGACCGGTGGAATCGAAGGCGCCCCGAAAACGCCGGCCGCGCAAAGGGCCGACAAAACGAACAAGCCAATCCATTGCCTCATATTCGTATCTCCTCACTGGTCAGTTGAATTGACCCCGGTCTTTTCCACGCGGGCGCCAGCCTATCGTTTTTGTAACACTTGAAGTTTGAAAGAATTGATATGCTGTTACGAACTCGTAAGGGCGGAGGGCGCACGATGCCAAAAAGTAAACCGGACGACCTCAACGCGAGGCTCGCGACACTGGCCGAAGAGCGCTCGCTCAGCGACATCGCGCGCCGCACCGGCACCAGCGTCGCCAACGTCAGCCGCTATCTTTCCGGCACGCGCATCCCCGGCGAGTTCTGCAGCAACCTGGTGCGCGGGCTCGGCGTCAACCCGAGCTGGCTGCTCACCGGCGAGGGCTCGCCCTACCTGTCCGACGTCACCGAGGGCACCGCGCGCATGGCCGGCGACGTGCTGGAACTGGTCGAGGCCATGAGCGCCGTCACCCACATGCGCCTCGGCGCGCTTACCGGCAAGCACCACCTGCGCGTGCTGCGCGAGCTGAATGACGCGCTGCTGCGCTATGAAGAACTGCGCGCAAAACTGAACGGGCACAGCGCGCCGATTTTCCGCCGCCTGGTGGAAGACCTGGGCAAGGCGCTCGACGGCTTCGACATGGACCGCGCCCATGAGTTGCGCCGCGCCGCGCAACAGGTCGAGCGCCTGTGCGACGAACCCGAACTCTCGCGCCGCTTCACCGGGCTCCAGGCCCACTGCGAAGTGCTCGACCTGAACAACACGGCCGCCATGGAATACCAGCGCAAGCTCGTGCGCGACGCCGTCTGCGAGGGGCGCATGGCCGACAAATGGATGGTAGAAACCTTCGTGCGCATGGCGCTGATCACCAGCGACGGCGGCCGGCACCGCGAGGCCCTGCGCATCTGCGACGCCGCCGTCGCGCTGCTGGATGAAGAATCCGAAACCTGGCAGCCGGCCTACGCGCTGAAATTCATGCGCGGCTCGATCCTCGCCAAGCAGGGCCGGCTGTTTGAAGGGTTGCGCGAAATGCAGGTCCATGCGCCGCTGGTGAAGGGACGCCGTGGCAAGGCCGGGCGGCTGATGCTGATGCGCGCGCTGCTGATGGCGGGGCTGATGGAACTGGACGAGGCATACGCCTTCGGCGTGGACGCCGAACCGAAGGGGCTGCACCTGCTCGAGTTCGCCGCCTGGACCGAGGACGCAACACCCATCCGCAAGGCGCTGAAGTTCTTCCGCGAAGAGGTTTCCGTGCTGCCCGGTTTCCTGGAAGGCCCGGTCTACGCCGAGTTCGCGCTCAAGGCGTTGTCAGGCGACCGCAAGGCAGCCGCAAGCTACCTGCAACGCCTTCGCGCCGAGGCCAAGGTGAAAGCACCCGGCATGCACATGCTGACCAGCCAGGCAACTCTGTCGCGTATGGCCGGCGCGAAAGCAGTCGCCTGCAAGTTCACCCTGCAGGCCGACGCGTTGTTGCCGGGGCTGCAACCGGAAGTACTGCAGCTCGGGCGCCACTACCGCAACGTGTTGCGCCTCGGCATCACCGGCGAGCCGAAGCAGCGGGCGGAAGCGTTCTTCCGCGACATGCAGCAGGCCGGCTACCGCGTGTTCGACGGCGAACTTGCCTGAATGCCCGCGCCGGGGCGTTTTGTGCCGCGCCCCTGTCTGTTACCCTGCGGCGGGATCGTTGGAACGTCAGGAAACTGTGTCTGCAAAAACCGTTCGAGTACTCTGCCTCGGTGACCTTGTCGGCAGGCCGGGAAGGCGCGTCATCCGCGAATGCCTGGCGCAGGTGAAAGCCGACCACCGCATCGACTTCACCATCGTCAACGTCGAGAACGCCACCAACGGCGCCGGGCTGCGCGTCAAGGAAGGCGACGAGCTGCTCGGCTACGGCATCGACTGCATGACCAGCGGCGACCACATTCTCGACTTCCCGGAATCGCAGGACTACGCCGAGCGCGAATACCGCCTGCTGCGCCCCGTGAACTATGAAATGAAGGGCCGCGGCGCGTGGATCTACAGCGCGGGCGATGGCGTGCGGATTGGCGTGGTGAACGCGGCCGGCCAGGTCTTCATGAAAGAGCGCTGCCCCACCGCCAACGCTTTCCCGGCGACGCTCGAGGCCGTCGAAAGGCTGCGCGAGGAAACCCCGATCATCTTCGTCGACATGCACGCCGAGGCGACCAGCGAAAAGGTCGCCATGGGCTGGCACCTCGACGGCAAGGCCAGCGCCGTCTTCGGCAGCCACACGCACGTGCAGACGGCCGACCTGCAAGTGCTGCCCGGCGGCACCGGCTACCTGACCGATCTCGGCATGACCGGCCCGCACCTTGGGGTAATCGGGCGCGACGCATCGGCCGTATTGAAGCGCTTCACCACGGACGAGCGCACCTATATGAAGGTGGCGAAGGACTGGCTGCGCATGACCGGCGCGATCTTCGAAGTGGAGGTCAGCAGCGGCAAGTGCGTCGGAACAGAGTTGTTCCAGCACGAATTGCAGGCGGATGTAAGCGAGAGCGAGTGAAAAACCGCCAATCCGCGCGCAACCTGAAATTCCCTCGCGGTGTTAAACAACTACAGTCACAATCAGACATTCGACGCCGTTCGCTCACGACCGAAGACGGAGTAAGGAGAGGACCCATGGCCTTGACCAGATGGATCTTTGTTTTGCTATTTGCACTGTGCGCCGGCGCGTTGTCGGCGCAATCGACTTTCACCGTAACGTCAACGGCTGACACGACTGCCAGCGGCACGCTGCGCTGGGCGATCACCCAGGCCAACGCAAGCACGTCCACCTACGACACGATTGACTTCGGCATCACCGGCACGATCACGCTGAACAGCGCCCTGCCTACGATCACCGACGACGTTCTGATCGACGGCCCCGGGCGCTCGGCGCTGACCATCATCCGCAACAGCGGCGGCGCCGACTTCCGCATCTTCGAAACCAGCGTCAACGCCACCACGCTGAACATCAACGAGCTGACCATCAGCGGCGGGCGCGCCAGCCAGGGCGCGGGCATCTTCAGCCGCGGCCCGACCAGCCTGTACGACGTGCATGTCACCGACTGCATCGCCAACGGCACCGCAGGCGGCGGCAACGCCGAGGGCGGCGCGATCTACCACTCGCCGATCGCAGCGGCTCTGCTTCTGACCAACAGCCTGGTCGACAACTGCCAGGCGAACGGCGGCGACAACTC
>JAGQRI010000095.1:22803-26772 GCA_020425515.1 Planctomycetota bacterium
TCGACCACCATCGACAACTGCGACGCCACGGGCGGCGATTCGACCGGCGGCAACGGCGACGGCGGGCGAGCCTATGGCGGAGGAATCTACTCGAAGTTTGCAGCAACCTTCACAGACAGTGTCATCAGCAATTGCAGCGCCACCGGAGGCGCGGGCAACGGCAGCGGCAGCGGCCGCGGGGGCCGAGGCGGCGGGATGGAAGGCCTGGGTGCGGTCACGTCAATCGACACCACCTGGCAGGGCAACGCGGCAACCGGAGTGGACGATTCGGCCTATGGCGGCGCAATCAGCTTCGCGCCTTCGGGCACACAGCAACTCACGGTCACGCGTAGCGTGTTGTCCGGGAACACAGCCGCGAGCACGAACGGCGAGGCGCTCGGGGCTGCGATTTCGTGCGGCGGTGTCATCGAAATCAGGGAATCGACGATTTCGAGCTCGACGGCGACCTCAGGCGCGGGCGGCGCGGACACCATTCACCACGAGAATTCGTCCACGTTCCTGATCGAACGCTCGACGATCTCCGGCAACGCCGGAGGCATGACCATCGTGGGCTCCAGCTCGGCGACCATTGTGAACTCCACGATCAGCGGCAACAGCGACCCCAATGGCGGCGGGGGCATTACGACAGACACCTCCAGCCTGAGCCTCACCTTCTGCACCATCACCCTCAACAATGGCGGGCAGGCGGGCGGAGTCTTCGTCAGCTCCGGCGTCGTTACGATGATCGGCACCATCCTCGCCGGCAATACCGGTCCTTCGGCGGCGGCGACGGACTTCCTGGTCTCCAGCGGCACGTTGTCCGACGGCGGCGGCAACCTGGTCGGGATTGACGACGTCAGCAACTTCACCAACGGCGCCACCCAGACCGGCAGCACATCGGGCGGCCTGCTCAACCCGATGCTCGGCGCCCTGATGGACAACGGCGGGCTGACCTACACCCATGCCCCGCAAAGCGGCAGCCCGGCTATCGACAACGGCGGCAGCACCGCCGTGCCGAGCACCGACCAGCGCAACGCCCCGCGCAACGTAGGCGCGGCCGACGCCGGCGCCTACGAGTTCGGCGCCACGGTCCCCAGCGGCCAGGGCAGCGCCGGCGGCGAAGGCGACTCCCGCTGCTCGGTATCCGCGACAGGCGGCAACATCTGGCTGCTGCTGCTGGCTATCTCGGGCATGATCGTGCTTGTATTGATGAGACGGCGATACGCCTGATAAGACCTTCGCGTAGATAGTGGCGCGATAGGGCCTTGGTCAAGTAAAGCCGCGAGGTTGTGCTCGCGGCTT
Organism: Planctomycetota bacterium; assembly: GCA_020425515.1. Taxonomy (GTDB): domain Bacteria; phylum Planctomycetota; class UBA8742; order UBA2392; family UBA2392; genus JACKID01. The sequence continues at coordinate 24,085 of JAGQRI010000095.1, forward strand.
TACTTGTTATCCCGACAAATTCGCAATGTAGCTCATCAAACTTCGCTTTCACGGCGTTGTCCCACGCGGTACATTTGCTCGTACACAAAACTCTGTGGGGTCTTTTGAAATGAACCACTTGTGGATCGTAGTACTGCTTCTTGCATCTTCTCTTGGCGCACAGGCCACGATTGTAGTTGGTGAAAATCAAAAGGTCGGAGCCTCTGACGCCGCCTCCGGCGACAATCTGGGTCGAGCCATCGACATCGACGGCGACACCATGATCACCGGTGCTGAGTTTGACGATCACGCCGGGGGACAGGATGCAGGCTCCGCGTACATATTCGTTCGCAATGGAATCACGTGGACCCAACAGGCAAAGTTGATTCCGAGCGATTCCCAACCCTTCGACCAGTGCGGCTGCTCGGTTGCCATTGATGGAGACACGGCAGTCGTAGGTTTGGAAGACCCAAACTTCAAGGCGTCCGGGGCGGCGTATGTATTTGTCCGCAATGGCACAAGCTGGACCCAGCAGGCTAAGCTGACCACAACAACGTCGACGGGGAGTGACTTCTATGGTTTCCGTGTTGCCATTGATGGCGACACAATCGCGGTGAGCGCTTATCAGGAGGGTACCGCCACCCTCACCAACTCCGGCGCGGTCTATGTGTTCGTACGAAATGGGACAACATGGTCAGAACAGGCCCGGCTGACAGCTTCCGACGCCGCAGACTTCGACGGGTTCGGATGGAGCGTTGCGGTGTCCGGTGACACTCTTGTTGCCGGTGCCATTGGCGACGACCACTCAGGCTATTCTGACGCAGGCTCGGCATACGTGTTTACACGGTCGGGAACAAGCTGGACCGAGCAAGCGAAGCTGACGGCGAACGACGCCCGGGATTTTGACGGGCTGGGGTACGCCGCTGACGTTGACGGCGACACGGTAGTAATCGGTTGCCCCGACGGGGCATACAGCAGCACGGCCGTGACTGAGCAATCGGGATCTGCGTACGTATTCCATCGTGTTGGTTCTTCATGGTCGCAGCAGGGAAGGGTCGTCGCCAGCGATCACGCCGATGGGGACAGGTTCGGCTACGACGTAGGCGTCAGCGGCGACGTGATCTGTGTGGGTTCACCCTACGACACACACAACTCGATCAACGCAGCCGGTTCCGCCTACTTCTACATTCGAAGCAGCGGCTCCTGGGGCGACGAACACAAGGTGATTGCCTCAGACTATTCGGCAGGTGCGGGCCGGTTCGGCTGGGCTGCGCGTATCTCCGGCGACACAGCGGCAGTTGGACGTCTTCAAGCGGACTATGGATCCGTCACCAACTCGGGGGCTGCTTACACATTCGTTCTGGGGGCACCACGCCCGGACACGTATGCATGCCCGCAAGGAGGCTCCGTAAACACGCCAGCGCCGGGTATGCTCGGCAACGACGGGCTTTATGGCGGGGTAGCCGCACACTTTCGCGTGATCTCCGTTCAGAATCCGTCTGCGAATACCGCCGTGGTTTCCGCCCCGGCTGACGGTTCTTTCGTTTACACACCGCCGGCCGCGTTTTCGGGGAATGACACTTTCGACTACTCCGTCACCGTGGACGGAACAACGGTTTTGGCAAGTGAAACCGTGACCGTTGCGGTCTCGACCGGGAATCAGCCCCCGGTGATAACGGCACCGGCTGCGGCTTCTACTGCAACTGATACACCTGTGACCTTTTCTTCGTCCAACGGAAACCAGATCAGCCTGAACGATCCGGACGTCGGCATGAATGATCTCAAGCTGACGCTGACGGCCGGCAGCGGCGCCATCACCACAAACGGCACAGCCGGCGTCGCGATCCTTGCCGGGGCAAATGGCAGCTCAACCGTTACGCTTCAAGGCCCGCTCACTGCCTTGAACACATCACTCGATGGGCTCGTCTTTACACCCTCTCCCGGATTCAGCGGGCCGGCTACCTTGGACATTGCCGTCGACGATCTTGGCAATGGCGGAGCATTCACTCCGCTGACGGACGCGGCACAAGTCGCGATTGACGTCGCCGCTGCGCAATCAGGCGGCGGGGGCAACGACGGAGGCTGCAGTACCGACGACGCACCGCCCGGGAACACATGGCTGCTGCTGGTTGCTCTGCTGGGCGCGACCGTTGTTGTTGTGAGGCGGCGGCGCTCGGTGTAGGCAAGACTGACCCCAACGGGCGGGCGCATTGCGCTCGCCCGTTTCATTTGGGTTGTCCACAAGCTGCGCGGGCATGGCGTGGGGCTTGACTCGGGCTATCATGCGGGTGGTCCGCAGTGAGGCAGTCATGGCTGACAAAGTCGAACACCGCAGCAAACCCAACTTCTTCGACATCGATTTCGAGAAGGCGCCGTTCATCGCGATCTGGGAGGTCACGCGCGCGTGCGACCTGCGTTGCGTGCACTGCCGCGCCGAGGCCATCCCCAACCGCGACCCGGACGAGCTCACCAAAGAGCAAGGCTTCAAACTGATCGACGAGCTGCGCGCGTTTTCCGAAACCGCGCCGCCGCTGTTCGTTCTGACCGGCGGCGACCCGATCAAGTCGCCCTTCGTCTACGACTACATCAAGTACGCCGACGAGGTCGGGCTGCGCGTGGCCGTCACGCCGAGCGCCACCGGGCTGCTCACGCGCGAGGCCATCCACAAGATGAAAGAGGCCGGTCTCACGCGCATGGCGATCAGCCTTG
>JAGQRI010000096.1 GCA_020425515.1 Planctomycetota bacterium
GAGAAGCAGAAGAAGGGCAAGAAGCGCATGAAGATGATCGGCGGCGTCGAAGTGCCGCAGGGCGCGTTCCTGTCCGTGCTGAAGGTAGACAACGGGTAGGGTCCGCCCCACCCAGAAGGGTCTGGCACCTTTTCGCTTTGCGAAAACGAGCCGGACCCTTTCCAATGCGGACCAAACCGGTCCGAAACGCCGCTTTATTGCGCCGAGTGTCACAGCCCGCGAGCCCTTATTTCATGGGGATTTGGAGGCGGTCGCTTGCCCGCCGGTTTTTCAGGGACAAGTTAAACCTAGGGGGTTTATTCGCATATTCCACCTATGTATACACCGGACTCCGCGGGAGCGATTTTTCGCGTCGTTTGGCGCAAAAATCGTGCGGACTTTACAACCGGGACAGGCTTGAAATCGCGATTGCGAGGCGCCGTCAGCCTCGCGAAAGCCTGTTCCAAACCCCCGCGGCAGGAGGATGCAAGTGCGAGCGCGCTCGCTTCGTTGGCTGGTCTTTCTCGGTTGCGCCGCGGTTGCGTTCGGCGTACTCGGCGTCACTGTCACGCAAGCCCAGGCCGTCAAGATTCCCGACGACAAGCTGCCCGACGGCGTCAAGAACGCCGGCGAGTTCGCCCCGCCGGGCTACGACGGCTCCGGCACACACCCCGGCAAGAACGATTTCGAAACCTACTGCTCGGGCTGCCACTCGCTGAACACCACCGGCGACGGCAAGGCCGGCCCCGGGCTCGAAGGCATATACGATCGCGTCACCAAGGGCCCGAAGTACAAGGACTGGCCGGTCCAGAAGCGCATGCTGGAGTACATCAAGCACGTGGTAACCGGCGGCCCGCTTTCGGAAGACCCGTACTTCGCGGACGTGCAGAAGAAGCACGGCACGACTCCCGGCGTCGACATGCAGTCATACGGCGGCTTCAACATCAACAAGGTCACCGACCGCGAAATCCTCAACGTCATTGACTACATCCTTCGCTACACCACGCCGACGTTTGACGAAGCGGAATACCTCAAGCAGGTCAAGCTCGGGCGCGAACTGGTTTCCGGCGCGCGCGACTTCACCTACGGCGGCCCGTCATGCACCGGCTGCCACACCATCGGCGCGGACCATGACCTGCGCGGCGCCAACATCGCCGGCAACATCGCCGACACCTACGTGCTCGCACGCCGGCGCGGCAGCAACGAAAAGATCAACTACGCCGACGGGCTGCAGGACATCCTGTCCGGCGACGACGCCCCCGCGGCGCACTACTGGTACAAGGACGTCGAGGGCGTCACACCCCGCAGGCCGCTGACCGAGAAGGAACTGGTCGCGGTGAACACGTTCTTTGAACAGGCCGCGCGCGAAACCGGCACCGAGCAGGACTCGAACTACCTGCCGATCTTCGCCCTGCTGGCGGCGGCGCTGGGCATCCTGCTGCTCGAGCCGGGCGTGCTGAACATCCTGTTCGTCAAGGAAGACCACGAGTACATCGACGGCCCGTACGCCGAAGAGGAACACCACCACGGCGGCGACCACGCAGAACACGCCGAAGAGAAGACGGAAGGAAAGTCCGCGGAGAAGGCGGAAGACAAGAAGGAAGAATCCGCCGAGAAACCGGAAGACGCGACCAAGGCCGAGGAGCCTGCCGCGGAAGAAAAGGCTGAGAAGCCGGCGGACGAAGCCAAGGAAGAAGCAGCTGAAGACAAGGCTGAAGAAAGCGCTGACGAAAAGGCGGAAGAGAAAGCGGAAGCACCCGCCGAAGACGCAGGCGAAGAGAAGTCTGAAGACAAGGGCGACGCGGAATCGGACGATTCCGACGACGAGAAGAAGTAAGAAGGGCAATGCATGGCCGGTGAGTTTCGATACATCCCGCAGGAAACGCTGGACGACATCACGCGCCTGGTGAACCCGGTGCTTGATGCCATCGTCCCGTTCGTGCCGTACCTTGCGGTGGCGGCGGTCGTGCCTTTCCTGCTGCGCGCCATGATGCAGTGGAAGCTCGAGGCCAGCCGCGGCAGTTTCCTCGACGACGCCACCGAGCGCAAACTGCGCAGCGTGCCGCTTTCGGTCGGCATCTGGGGGCTGTTCTTCATGCACCTGTTCCTGGTGCTGTTCCCGGGCGTGATGCGCAGCTTCGCCGCCACGGAGGGTCCGCGCGCGCTGATCGAAGTCATGACCATGGGCTTCGCCTTCTTCACCATGTTCGGGCTGCTGAACGTGGTGCTGCGCTGGGTGCTTGAGGTGGACGTGCGCCGCAAGCTCGGCAAGCTGGGGCTGCTCGACATGCTGATCATCGCCACGGTGCTGCTGCCGGCGCTGGGCGTGATGCTTTACGCATGGGCCACGATCCGCTGGGCCAGCGTCTGGACCGGGCAGGTGATGTGGCAGACGTGGATCAACGCCTTCACGTTCGACTTCAGCCACAACGACATGCTGAAGCAGATGCCGGTCTTCATGAAGCTGCACATGATTGTTTTCCCGCTTGCCTCGGCGCACATCTTCCTGAGCCGGCTGGTGACGCACCTGATGATCCCGCGCCCGAGCCTGATCCGCATGGGCAACCTGCGCACCGGCGGCGAAGGCGAAGAGGAAGAATTCACCGTGCGCAAGGCCGCCGCATGGGTGGCCGGCGTATCGGCTGAGAAAGAGCACAAGTAGGTAGGAACGCGATGAACGCGAAGCTGGCAGTCCTTTTCTTCATCCTGACCATCGCCATGGCGATGCCGATCCTGCTTGGCATTCGCAGCATCCCGGACATCCAGTTGCCGAACCTGCACACCGGCTACCAGCCCGAACAGCCGATCCCGTACAGCCACCGCCTGCACGCGGGCGTGCTGAACATCGACTGCCAGTATTGCCACGTCGGCGCCGACAAGGGACGCCACGCGACGATCCCGACCGTCGATACCTGCATGAACTGCCACAACACGGTCAAGGGACGCACCAAGAGCGCGCAGGCGAACATCCAGAAGATCGCCGATTCGCTGATGTCGGAAGGCGGCAAGCCCGTGCCCGGCATCGCCTGGAAGCGCGTGCACAACAACCCCGACTTCGTCTACTTCAACCACCAGACGCACGTGCGCATCGCGAAGTACATCGACGAAAACGGCAAGGTCAGCGATGGCGTGGACTGCACCTACTGCCACGGCGACATGGCCAAGAACGGCGTCGCCAAACAGCAGGAACAGCTCGCCATGGGCTTCTGCATCAACTGCCACAGGACACAGAACGAACGCCACCTGGCCGCGAACCTGCCGGCCCGGGCGCCCGCGAATTCATGCGACGCCTGCCATAGGTAAGGGACCGGGACAAGCAGCAAAGCGGTAAGAGAGACGATGGAAATACGCACACAAAACGACGACCTGGCTGACATGCCGGAAGAACTCCGCAAGGAGATGGAAGTCGTCAACACGTCCCGCCGTGACTTCATGAAGGTCACCGGCATGGCCGCCATGGGCGCCGTGATCGCCGGTTGCACCGCGCAGGACCGCATCGTCAAGCCGCTGACGAGCAAGACCGAGGGCATCGTCCCGGGCGTCGCGTACCACTACGCCTCGACCTGCCAGGGCTGCAGCGCCAACTGCGGCATGCTGATGAAGGTCCGCGACGGGCGTCCCATCAAGCTCGAAGGCAACGACGCCAACCCGCTCAACAGCAAGCAGCGCGGCGGGCCCGACAAGAAGGAAGCCGAGAAGACCGACAACGGCGGGCTCTGCGCCGTCGGGCAGGCCCAGCTCTGGACGCTCTACAACCCCGAGCGCCTGCACAACCCCACCCACAAGGGCGAAGACGCCAAGTGGGATGCCATCGACGCGGCCGCCAGATCCGCCATCGGCAACGGCACGGTGCTGCTGACCGGCACGGTCAACGGGCCGACCGCCAACGCGGTGATCAACAAGGTGAAGGCCAAGGGCGCCCGGCACGTCAGCTACGACGCGCTGTCCTGCTACCCGATTGCCAAGGCGCACGAGGCCACCCACGGCGTCAGCGCCGTCCCGCACTACCGTTTCGACTTGGCCACGGTCGTCGTCAGCTTCGACGCCGACTTCCTTGGCACCTGGATCAGCCCCGTCGAGCACGCCCGTGACTGGGCCGCCCAGCGCGACCTGAAATGGGGGCGCGACGAAATGAGCCGCCTGGTCGCGATCGAGGCGCGCATGTCGCTGACCGGCGCCAACGCCGACGAGCGCTTCCGCGTCAAGGACTCCGAGCGCGCGGCCATCCTGACCGACCTTGCCAACAAGCTGGGCGGCAGCTTCGGCGACGCCGGCAAGCACAGCATCGAAGCCAAGGCGCTGGGCGAGCTGGCCGAGGAGCTGAAGAAGGCCGGTCGCCGCGGGCTGGTCATCACGGGCAGCCTGAACGTCGACGAGCAGAAGCTGGTCAACTGGATCAACAACAAGCTCGGCGCCTACGGCACGACCATCGACCTGAACCGCCCGTCGCGCCAGAAGCTCGGTAACGACGACGACCTCGCGAAGCTGCTGAAGGACATGGAAGCGGGCTCGGTCAAGTCGATCGTGATCTGGGGCTGCAACCCGGTGTACGACCTGCCGGACGGCAAGAAGTTCGGCGAAGCGCTGGCGAAAGTGGAAAACAGTTTCGCCATCAGCACCTACCCGGACGAAACCGCCGGCGAATGCGCATGGATCGCCGCTGCCGACGACCCGCTGGAAAGCTGGAGCGACTTCGAGCCGGTCAAGGGCGTCTACAGCCTTGCGCAGCCCGGGCTGCGCCGCCTGTGGGACACGCGCAACCCGCTGCAGGTGCTGCTGAAGTGGATCGGCGACGCGGACGCCGCCCAGGACTACCGCGACGTCATCAGGAAGCACTGGGAAGACAACATCCTGCGCGGTATGGGCTGGAACACCGCCGTCGAAATGGGCGTGGTCGCCCGCGACGTGGCCGACTTTACCGACCAGCCCCCGTTCAAGGGCGGCAGCGTCAAGGCGCCTTCAGCCAAGGCCCCGAGCGGGCTCGAGGTCGTGACCTACGCCAGCTACAACCTGCGCGACGGCAGCCAGGCGCGCAACGGCTGGCTGCAGGAAATGGCCGACCCGATGTCCCGCGTAAGCTGGACCAACTGCGCCTACATGTCGCCCGAAACCATGAAGGAACAGGGCGTTGAGGAAGGCGAGTACGTCGAAATCAGCGCCGACGTCGACGGGCGCAAGGCAAGCTGCGTCGCCCCGGTGATGCGCCAGCCCGGCCAGGCGGAAGGCACGGTCGCCATCAGCCTCGGCTACGGCCGTACCAAGGCCGGCAAGATCGTCCACGGCAGGGGCACGGAAGAAGCCGCCGTCGACCCCGAACTTTTGAGCGAAGACCCGCCGGTGTTCAAGATCGGCGGCAACGCCTTCCCGCTGCTGAGCGCGAACGCGGTCGGCGGCTCGATCAGCGCCACCGGGCGGCAGATCAAACTGGCCAAGATCAGCAAGCACGACAGCCAGGAAGGGCGCCCGCTGCTCAAGCAGGCCAGCCTCGAAGAATGGAAGAACAACAAGAAGGCCGGCAACGACGAGCACATCCCGTCGTCGAACATCACCATGTGGCCGAAGTGGGAGTACAAGGGCCACAAGTGGGGCATGGTCGTCGACCTGAACGCGTGCATCGGCTGCAGCGCCTGCCAGATCGCCTGCTCGATCGAGAACAACGTGCCCGTGGTCGGCAAAGAGGAAGTCTGGCGCCGCCGCGAGATGCACTGGATCCGCATCGACGCCTACTATGAAGACGACAGCCCCGGCGACGGCGACAACACCCACATGCCGAACCCGGAAGTCGGCTTCCAGCCCATGATGTGCCAGCACTGCGAGAACGCCCCGTGCGAAACGGTGTGCCCGGTGCAGGCCATCGTCCACACCGAGGAAGGGCTGAACGCGCAGGCCTTCAACCGCTGCATCGGCACGCGTTACTGCGCCAACAACTGCCCGTACAAGGTTCGCCGCTTCAACTGGTTCCGCTACGAGCACCACAACCTGACCATGAACCTGGCGATCAACCCGGACATCACACCGCGCAGCCGCGGCGTAATGGAAAAGTGCAGCATGTGCGTCCAGCGCATCTACGAGGGCAAGCGCGTGGCGGCCCTCAACGACGTCGAGGTCAAGGACGGCGACATCACGCCGGCCTGCGCACAAACCTGCCCGACCAACGCCATCGTCATGGGCGACCTGAACGACGAAGACACGCGGGTTGCCAAGCTGTTGAAAGACCCGCGCAACTACGCGGTGCTGGCTGAAATCAACACCCGGCCGGTGGTTTCATACCTGACAAAGGTTCGCAACCGTCCGCCCAAAGCCACCGAGCTCGCGCTCGAGGGCAAAAGCAACGGCGAAGGACACGGCTAAGTCAGCCGACTGAGGAATGTAGGCAAGGATTATGGGACTGTTCTACTCACCACTGCGTAGGCCCCTCGTGCACGGCGGAAAGACGCTGCATGAGATCACGCATGACGTGTGTACGTCCATCGAGGGAAAGCCGTCAGCGCTCTGGTGGTACGGTTTCCTCGGCACGGGCCTGGTTACGCTGATCCTGTTCGGTGGAGAAGTCGGTTATCTTCTCTACGAAGGGGTCGGCGTCTGGGGCCTGAACAAGACCGTCGGCTGGGGCTTCGACATCACGAACTTCGTGTTCTGGGTCGNNGGTCACGCCGGCACGCTGATCTCCGCCGTGCTGCACCTGTTCCGCCAGAAGTGGCGCACCAGCATCAACCGCTCCGCCGAGGCCATGACGCTGTTCGCCGTGGTCTGCGCCGGTTCGTTCCCGTTGATCCACATGGGGCGTCTCTGGATCGGCTTCCTGTGGGTCGCCCCGTACCCCAACCTGCGCGGCCCGGTGTGGGTGAACTTCCGCAGCCCGCTGCTGTGGGACGTATTCGCGATTTCGACCTACCTGACCATCTCGGCCGTGTTCTGGTACATCGGGCTGATTCCCGATCTTGCCACCGTGCGCGACCGCGCCAAGCACTGGCTGCGCCGCGTGTTCTACGGCACGCTCGCCCAGGGCTGGAACGGCAGCACCCGCAACTGGAACCACTACGAGGTCGCCTACCTGATTTTCGCGGGGCTGGCGACGCCGCTGGTGTTCTCTGTGCACTCGGTCGTGTCGATGGACTTCGCGACGGCCGTGATTCCCGGCTGGCACACCACGATCTTCCCGCCGTATTTCGTCGCGGGCGCCGTGTTCTCGGGCTTTGGCATGGTGCTGACGCTGCTGCTGATCACGCGCAAGACGATGCGCCTGGAAAACTACATCACCCGCGACCACCTCGAGGCGATGGGCAAGGTAATCATCCTGACCGGCTCGCTGGTCGGGCTGGCCTACGGCACCGAGTTCTTCATCGCCTGGTACAGCGGCAGCATGTACGAGAAGTTCACCTTCATCAACCGCGCCACCGGGCCGTTCGCCTGGTCGTACTGGATCATGGTCAGTTGCAACGTAATCAGCCCGCAGACCCTGTGGTTCAAGAAGCTGCGCCGCAGCCCGATGTTCCTGTTCGTGATGTCGATCTTCGTGAACATCG
>JAGQRI010000012.1 GCA_020425515.1 Planctomycetota bacterium
CCGCGCAACTGGTGCAGGTCGCTGAGCCCGAAGTTCTGGGCCTGGTCGATGATCATGGTGTTGGCGGTGCGCACGTCGATGCCGCTTTCGATGATGGTGGTGCAGACCAGCACGTCCACCTCGCGGTTCATGAAGCGCAGCATGACGTTCTCGAGTTGTCCCTCCGGCATCTGGCCGTGGCCGATCTCGACTTTCGCCTCCGGGCAGAGGCGTTGCACGCGCTCGGCAATGATCTCGATGTCGTAGACCTTGTTGTGCACGAAGAAGACCTGGCCGTCGCGGGCGAGCTCGTGCTGGATGGCGTCGGCCAGCTCTCTGTCGTTCCAGTGCATCAGGCGCGTCAGTACGGACAGTCGGCTCAGCGGCGGCGTCGTGAGGTTGCTGATGTCGCGCAGGCCGAGCAGCGCCTGGTGCAGGGTGCGCGGGATCGGCGTCGCCGACAACGTGAGCAGGTCGACGGTCTGGCGCATCTGCTTGAGGCGCTCCTTGTGCTCGACGCCGAAGCGTTGTTCCTCGTCGATCACGACCAGCCCGAGGTTCTTGAACTGCACGTCCTCACTGAGCAGACGGTGGGTGCCGATCACGATGTCGACCTTGCCCTCGGCCAGGGCCTCGATGGTCTTGCGCTGTTCGCCCGCAGTGCGGAAGCGTGACAACAGATCGACGATGACCGGGAAGCTGCCCATGCGCTCGCTGAAGGTCAGGTAGTGCTGCTGTGCCAGTACCGTGGTCGGCACCAGCACGGCGACCTGCCTGCCTTCGAGGACCATCTTGAAGGCCGCGCGCATGGCGAGTTCGGTCTTGCCGTAGCCGACGTCGCCGCACAGCAGCCGGTCCATCGGCTTGCGGGATTCCAGGTCGCGCCGGATCGAGATTGTGGACTTCGCCTGGTCCGGCGTGTCCCGGAACGGACACGCGGCCAGAAATTCCGCCACCTCAGGCCCGTCGGGTCTGCACGCGTGGCCTGCCTCCTGCGCGCGGATGGCCTGCACCTCAAGCATCTCCGTGGCGAGCTTGAGCACGCTGTGCTGCGCGCGCAGCTTGCGCTCGGACCACGCCTGCGTGTTGAACTTGCTGAGCTTCGGCACCATGCCGCGCATGCCGATGTACTTCTGTACGACGTCGGCGTTCGTGGCCGGCACGTGCAGCACAACGTGGTCGGCGAATTCTAGCGCCAGGAACTCGCCGGGCTTGCCTTCGCGCTGCAGCGTCTCCATGCCGCGGAAGCGGGCGATGCCGTGCTGCAGGTGGACGACGTAGTCGCCCGGCTCGAGCTCGACGAAATCCTCCATCACGTCGCGCAGCTCGGTTTCGTCCGGCTTGTCGTAGTGGACGCGGCGGCGCGCCCGCCCGAGCAGTTCGTGCAGGCTGAGCACCGCGTAGCCCAGCGTCGGCAGTACGCGCCCGCCCTCGACGTCGCCCTTGAGCAGGTGCAGGTTGCGGCCTTCCTTCAACCCCTGTGCGGAGATGCCTTCGCGGGCGGGGCGCAACTCGGCCTCGGCGCCGCAGAACAGCAGGCATGTCAGCCCGCCGTCGAGCAGCGGCGCCAGCAGCTTCGCCACGCCCTCGTAGCCCTCGCCGAGGCTGACGGGCGTCGCGCATTGCAGGTTGTTGTCGGCTTCGTTTTCGGACAGCGCGATCGCGCTGACCGTCAGCTTGTGCGCGGCCTGGATGCGCTTGTGGCGTGCGGGGTCCTCACTGAAACTGGCGAGCGTGGTCAGGCGCTCGGCCACCTGCTCGGGCTCGACGGCAATCGTGGCCGGCTTGTCGAGGTAGTCGAGCAGCATGCCGTCGCGCCCGCCTTCAACGGGAACGAGCGGGAAGGCCGTGCCGTCCGGCAGGCTTTCGAAGCTGCGCTGGGTCTCGACGTCGAAGGCGCGCACGCTTTCGATTTCGTCGCCGAACAGCTCAAGCCGGACCGGGTTGCCGAGCGAGGGCGGGAAGATGTCGACAATGCCGCCGCGCCGCGCGAACTGGCCTGCGCCGTCGACTTGCTCGACGCGTTCCAGCCCGGCGTCGACGAGTTTCCGGAACAGGGCGTCGAGCTTGAGTGTGTTGCCCGGCTTCAATGACAGGTTGCCGGCCTTGATTTCGGCAGGCGACGGCAGCGACTCGATCAACGATGCGGCGGGCGCTAGCAGCGCGGCCGGGCCGCTCAGGTGTGTGATGCGCGATAGCACGCTGACCCAGACCGCCTGCTTGTCCGGGTTGTTCTCGTCCATGACCGGCGCGATCAGGCAGGTTACGCCCGGCGCCAGCGCTTCCAGGTCGAGGGCGATGTCCTCAGCCGTTTCGGGGCCTGGCGTCAGGCACAGCAGCATGCCTTTGTGTGATTGCGCCAGCGCCGCGACAGCCACGCTGAACGCGCAGCCGCCCAGCCCGCCGACGGCCTGCTTGCCGCTGACGGCGCGTGCTGTTGCCTGAAGAAGTTGTTCGGTGGCTGTTGCCATGGGTCGAGTATACGGTCCGTGGGAGACAATGCCCGGACGCAATCGCGGCACCGCATTGCGGTGCCGCGCGTGGTGACTTGTGCCCGGGTACGGGTAACGAAGGCGAGTTGCGGGCTATTCCTCTTCGTCGTCCTCGCTGTCGTCGTCCTCATCCTCGTCGTCTTCGAAGTCCTCGTCGTCTTCCTCGAGTTCTTCTTCGTCCTCCTCTTCCTCTTCTTCTTCCTCTTCCTCTTCGGCGTCTTCTTCCTCGTCCGGTTCTTCTTCTTCCTCGTCCTCGTCGTCCTCATCATCGTCGAGGTCTTCGTCGTCTTCGCCGTCGTCCTCAACGGCGAGCCTGGCGATCTCGCCCGTGGCGATGAATTCCTCGACGCCCTGCATGGCGAGCCAGTCGACGGCGGCTTCCATCAACTCCTCGCCGGCAAACGCGATCCAGGCCTTTTTGAGGTCCAGGCGCTTCTGCAGCAGGCGGTTGAATTTGTCGAAGCTGCCCTTGACCGCGTCCTGGACCAGCTTGCCGTCCTTGGGATCGATGGTCTTGGCGAAGCCGTCGGTAAGCTGCTTGAACTTGCGCTTTCCGATGGTGTCGATCAGGACCCGGCGCGTGCGGTCGTCGTCAAGTTCACTGCTGCCGCGCACGATCTTGGACCGCTTCGGGTCCCAGTAATGCGGCGTGCGCGTATCCAGCATGGCGTCCACCATGCGGTCGAGGTTGATCGAAATCGGCTGGTTAGGCATGGACCGTGTTCCTTCAACAACGTTCTGGTCACGCCGGAGCGAAACCAACATGTGCCCGGCAAGGTAGTAACGGTTGATTCGGAATCAAGATCATTCGGTGTAGACAGTGGGGTCGGGCACGCCCGCGGCCTCGAATCCCTTGCGGCGCAGCCTGCAGGAGTCGCAGCGCCCGCAGGCTTTGCCGTCCACGGGGTCGTAGCAGGAGTGAGTCAGGGCATAGTCCACGCCCAGGGCCGATCCGCGGCGGATGATCTCGGCCTTGGTCAGCTCGATCAGCGGCGCGTGGATGTGGATGGGACGCCCCTCGACCCCCTCGCGGGTGGCGAGGTTGGCCAGCCGCTCGAAGGCGGCCACGAATTCGGGGCGGCAGTCCGGGTAGCCCGAGTAGTCCACCGCATTGACGCCGATGAAGATGTCGTGGGCGCCGGCGACTTCCGCGTAGGCCAGGGCGTAGCTAAGAAACAGGGTGTTGCGTGCGGGGACATACGTGACGGGAATTCCCGGCCGGTCGGGTTCGTCCTTGGGCACGTCTATGTCGTCGGTCAGGGCGCTGCCGCCGACGGCCCGCAGGTCGAGGCGGATAAGCTTCGGCTCAGGCAGGTCCATCGAGGCGCATACGGCCTTGGCGGCCTGCAGCTCGATGTTGTGGCGCTGCCCGTAGTCAAAAGTCAGCGCGTGGGGCAGGTAGCCATCGCTTTTGGCAATGGCGAGCACGGTGGCGCTGTCCAGGCCGCCTGAGACGAGCACGACTGCGGGTTTGCTCAAGATCGCCGGCCCCTATTTCCAGTCGATCTTGCAGCCCCAGTCGGTGTAGGCGCCGCCGGAAATGTCGGCGAAGCCCTTCATCAGCTTCTTGTCGTGGATGCCGATGCCGACGGTGTTGATCACGACCTTGCGGAAGCGGTCCAGGTGCGCCGCGAGTTCAAGCAGCTTGTCGCGCTTGACGTACTCGCCGTCGCCGACCGGGTTGCCGAACTCGTCCTTGGCGGACGGGCTCTCGGAATCATTGCTCCAGGTCGGGTAGCCGTCGGTCAGGAAGACGATGGTATGCGCGCCGTTCAGCACGCATTCCTTGTCGAGTTCCGGCTCGTCGGATTCCTTTTTCGTGCCGTTGAATTTGAAGGCCTTGAGCAGCGCGCCGTGGATGTTGGTGGTGGATTCCAGTTCGAGGTTGTGGACGTTGACCATCCACTCGTCGCAGTTCGAGTCCGTGGCGTCTACCCAGCCGTCTTCCGTGAACAAGTTGACGTCGTGCGAGTAGGTGATGATCGCGAAGGTGCGTGCCTCGGGATCGTTCTTTGAGCTGCTGCGGGTGCCTTTCTTCTTCTTTTTGCCGTCCCCGGCGTCATCCGGGCGCAGGTGGTCGATCGAGTACGCCAGCTCGGCCTTGGCGAGATCCAGCGGGCACGGGTGGTCCGGCATCTTGGACCAGTCGAGGTTGTTGGCCAGCTTGCGGATCTTGGGCAGGTCGTCCTCGCTGATCGGGTGCTTCATGCTGTCCGACACGTCGATAACGAACACGATGCGCGTGCCGACGACCGGCTCCTTGAAAATGACCGGGGCGGTCTTGCTGCGCTTTTCGGGCGCCTTGTCGGGCTGGGCCGCGGCCTTGTTGCGGGCCCACCATTCCCAGAAGTCGACGGTTTCGTTGGTGAGTGTGCAGTCTTCGCCGGTCAGGTCGGTCAGGATGCGCTCGGCCATGTGGCGCAGGCGAACGACCGTGTTTTCGCTCCACTTCTGCCAGGCGACGAGGGTGTTGACCACCTCGACGGCGGCTTCCTCTTTACCCTTGGCGAGCACGCCCAGGCAGGCGATCACGTTGACGGTGAAGATTTCTTCCTTGTGGAGCTTCTTGAAGTCTTCGCCCATCAGGGCAAGCACCTTCGGCATAAACGGCTTGCCGGCGCCGGACTTGTCGATTTCGCCCTGCCGGACGGCCTCGACGGCGGCCATCGTGAGCCAGACCGACTTGCCCTTTTCGAGCACTTCGTTGACTTCCTCGGCTTCCTTCTCGTCGCCGGATTTGACCATCGGCAACAGGCGTTCGAACTCGTCGAAGGCTTCGTTGCGGTCGTCCTTGGCCAGCATTACGCCGCCGCGGTTTACGCGGGCGTGCGAAACGACGGAAAGCCCGAACAACATCAGGACCGCCGCCGACAGCAGAGTCAGTTTATGCAACATGGTTGTCCTTCTTGCGCCCGTTGAATGGCGCGTCGCCCCGGGGGTTGGGACTACTCAGGGAAGCTCCAGTCAACATAGGCGCCGCCGGTGCGCTTGGCGAGATTCTTCAGCAGTTCCTTGTCGTGGTTGCCGATGCCGACGGTGTTGATGATCACCTTGCGGAACAGGTTGTGGCGCAGGATGTCAGGCCAGATGTTCTCGCCGTAGATGAACGGCCCGTCGCCGATGCTGTTGTCCACGCCGTTGCGCTTGTCCTTGATGCGGCTGGTGCTTTCGTCGTCCCAGCTTGCCCAGCCGTCGGTCAGGAACACGATGGTGTCCGCACCGGTGAGCACGCATTCCGGGTCGACGGCGGGCTCGTCGGAGTCGATGCCGCCGTCGGAGATCTTCAGGGCGCGCATCAGCCCGCCGTGGATGTTGGTCATGGCGTCCGGCTCGAGTTCCTTGGCTTCCTTCGACCACTTCTCGCAGTTGCCCGGCGTGGCGTCGACCCAGCCGTTGGTAATGACGTTGACCTCGGTGCTGTAGGTGACGATGGCGAACTTGCGGTCGCCGACGAAGGACTTGATCGAGCGGGCGAGTTCTTCACGGGCCAGCGCGATCTTGGTGTCGATGTCCTTCCACGGCAACTGGCGCAGCGGGTTGTCGGCGTCCGGGTCTTTCTGCGGGTCGCCGTCCTTGGAGTTCTTGGGGCCCTTGGTCACGGGGCCGTCCTTCTTGCGCTTTTCGATTTCCTCAAGGGTGATCTTGAGCGGCATCTTCATGCTGTCGGACACGTCGATCACGAACACGAAGCGCTTGCCGACGGGCGCGGTGTTGAACACGGGCGGCACGGCGGCCGTGCGGCTGCGCTTGCCCTCGGGCTTGCTGCTGTTGTCGACGGCGCCGACGGCCTCCATCTGCGCAACCCACCATTTCCAGTAGTAGGTAGAGGCCATGTCGGCGGCTTCGCCGGTGAGGGCGTTGAGCATCTTACTGCCGAAGAAGCGCACGCGTTCATCCAGGCAGATCTTGCGTTCTTCCCAGACGATCACGGACTTCACGACGCGGATCAGCAGTTCCTTGTCGCTTGAGTCCACGATGTCTTCCAGGCAGGCCAGGGTGTTGATCGGCACGATCAGCCACTTCTTGGCCCAGGCGTCGTTGTCTTCTTCGAGGATCATGCGGACGTCGTCGGCGAAGCGACCGGCCTTCGCCTGGCGAATGGCTTCGAGGGCGGCGCACTTGACGTACGGGTTCTTTTCGTCGGCGAGCGCTTTTCGCAGCGTGGTGTCAGCGGCTTCGACGTCCTTCATTGTGGCCAGGGCCTTGAAGAAGTCGAACTGGTCGAGCGCGAGGGACGGTTCCTTGTCGCTTTTCAGGTCCAGCGCAGCCTTGCCGATCAGGGCGACGCTGTCTTCGTCGGTGAACTTGGCCAGCGCTTCGACAATCTTGTCGCGCACGTTGCCGGGCAGCCCGGCCTTGTGGTGCTTGTGGGCTTTCTGGTCATCCGCAAGCTCGCCCAGCAGGTACTTGGCGGCATCCTTGTCGTTGGTGGCGCCCATCTTCTCGACGATGCGACCCATGGCCGTGCGGGAATCCTCACGCTTGGCGGTTTCGTATTCCTTCTTGAGCGACTTGAAGTCATCGTCGGCGCGGACGGTGGTTGTCGGCGTGAAGGCAATGCCGAGTGTCGAAACGGCAAGGACGCAGAGGGCAATCAGGGTCCATCGATAGGGATTCGCGCGCTGCATGTTGTCTCCTCGTTTCAGCTCCCGGCGGGGGCAACCGGATTTTAAGGCCTTTCCAGTCTAGTCCAGCCTGATACGGCTTCAATGCTACCGTCAGGTAACGCCATGACGGGCCAGGCGTGGCCTGTACGTAGCAATTGTGCCCTTCCGGGGCTCTTTTCGGCCCAGCAGCCGAATGCATCAAATTCCGTGCCGCACGAGCGGATGGACCGGATTTATCTCGTCTTGTGGCGGGGCTTTACGTTTCCATAATAGCGCAGCACAGGAAGGGGCCTCATGAGCCAGGACCAGCCCGCACTTACAGGCGAAGATTACCGCATCCTCGGCGAAATCGGCGAGGCCCACAAGGCCATCCGCGCCGAGTTGGCGAAGCGGATCATCGGCCAGGAAGACGTCATCGAGCAGGTATTGACGGCGTTCTTCTCGGGCGGGCACGTGCTGTTGCTGGGTGTACCGGGGCTGGCCAAGACGCTGCTGATCAGCACCCTGGCCGAAATCCTGGGAATGGACTTCAACCGCATCCAGTTCACGCCCGACTTGATGCCGAGCGACATTACCGGCAGCGACGTCCTCAGCGGCGACGACAGCCAGCGCAGTTTCCAGTTCATGGGCGGGCCCATCTTCGCGAACTTCGTGCTCGCGGACGAAATCAACCGCACGCCGCCGAAGACGCAGGCGGCGCTGCTGGAGGCGATGGAAGAGTACACCGTCACCGTGGCCGGCAAACGCTACCCGCTGCCGAAGCCGTACTTCGTGATGGCGACCCAGAATCCCATTGAGCAGGAAGGCACCTACCTGCTGCCGGCGGCCGCGCTGGACCGGTTCATGTTCACCGTGATGGTCGATTACCCGACGCAGCACGACGAAATGGAAATGTTGTACCGGACCACCAGCCGCGACATGCCGCCGGTGCAGACGCTGTTCACGGCCGAGAAGATCGTGCGCATGCTTGAGGTGGTGCGCCGCGTGAACATGCGCGACGACACGCTGAAGTACGCGATCAGCCTGGTGCGCGCTTCACGCCCCGAGAACAAGTTCAACGCCGACGTGGCCGACCTGGTCGAGTGCGGCGGCAGCCCGCGGGCGACGCAAGCGCTGATCCTGGGCGCCAAGGCCAAAGCCGCGCTGGAAGGGCGCGACGAAGCGCTGCCGGACGACATCCGCGCGATCGCCCTGCCCGCGATGCATCACCGCATCCTTACCAACTTCCACGCCGAGGCGGACGGCATCAACAGCCGCGACATCGTGCGCATGCTGATCAAGCAGGTTGCACGCCCGGCCTGGGACGTGCGCGAGGAAGAAAAGAAGGCCCGCCGCCCCATCGGCCAGTTCTTCCGCGACCTGCTGCTGGGCAAAGCCAGGAAGCGCAAGCCGGCAAGGGCATAACAAAAACCCCAGCTGAAAGGCCGGGGGCACTGCGAAGCAGTGAACTCTTGGAGTACTCGACGTCGCCGTCGGCGACACCCCGGCCTGTCAGCCGGGGTTTTTGTTTTAGCGGCCGAACTTGAGGCGTTCGGCGAGGATTTCGGGCAGCCCTGCGTCAAGGATCTTGCGCCCGGTGGTTTCGAGGTCGTACTCGAGGCGCGTGATCTTCACCATCTCTTTGTCGCTGTCGTAGATGGCGAAGCAGGACTTCGGGTTTTCGTCGCGCGGCTGGCCCACGCTGCCGACGTTCACCAGCGCCTTCTCGAAGCCCTTCAGGTTGATCTCGTACGACATGCTGTAGCTGACCATCGGCCCGCTGAAGAACGTCACCGGTACGTGGCTGTGACCCAGGAAGCAGACGCGGGTACGCAGCTTCTCAAGGCTCAGGCGCGCGTCCTGGCTGGTCTGGATGTAATCAAACAGGTCCGGGAAGTTCAGGCTGCCGTGCACCAGCGTGATGTCTTCGTTCACTTCCTGCACCAGCGGGAGCTCGCGCAGGAACTGCATGTTCTCTTCTTTGAGGTTGTCGCGCGTCCAGTAGACGGCCTGCTTGGCATAGGTGTTGAAGAACTCGATGCTCAGCTTGCCGCAGACGGCCCAGTCGTGGTTGCCGGCGACGGTGGGGCAGCCCATCTCGCGCACGGCGTCGCAGCATTCGTCGGGATTGGCGCCGTAGCCGACGATGTCGCCAAGACAGAGGTAGCGATCAACGCCCTCGTTCTTGCAATGTGAAAGCACTGTCTCCAGCGCTTCCATGTTGCCGTGGATGTCTCCAAATATGGCGTACCGCAAAGACCGACTCCCGGCAACAGTGCTCTGACAGGATGTTGGACGAAATTAGACCCAGCAGGTCCAATTAAAAAGTTTAACCTGCTCTGAACGGGGCGGCAAGGCGAATGTAAACGCAATGAAGAATATGCCTTATGCCACTGACTTCACGGTCAAGCTGATGCTGTCCAGAGCAACCCCTGCTGCACACCACGCACAGGCGTGAACAGCCAGCGCAAGCACCGAAACTCCGCTGCCTGTGCCCCACAGCAGCGAGGTCAAGTCGTGCCGCGCAAGGTCCGGCAGGATCACCGCCCACACACCGCCCATGCCCGCGACCGCGTAGCCCAGTACGTAAATCCCCAACGTTGCCAACCCGACCAGCACCGGGCGCCGCAATCGCGCGAATGGCTGCACGAATGCCAGCAGGATGGCGGTCGCGAACAACTGGCCTAGCACCGGCAGCGCCAGCGAGCCAACTTCGGCGAAGGCGCTGGTTTCACCGCGATAGTGAAAGAGCTGCGGGTCCTCGATTTCGAACCAGAGCAGCGCCGCGAAAATCGTCAGCGTCCAGACGATGCTCAGCAACGCGAGCGGCAGCAAGCGCCCCAGGAACGAGCCCAGCGAAAGCACCCACGGCGAAACCGGGCGAGTCAGCAGCAGCGCCTCGGCCTCTTCGGATTCGTCCTCGCCGGGCAGGCAGAACACCAGCACGCCCACGGCACTAAGCAGCCCGATCGTGTAGACGCCGAGTTCCTCGAGCTGCACGACCTCGTAGCCAAGCCCGAACGCGCTGAACCAGCGCAAGGAAAGGATGAACACGATCCCCGCAGCACCCAGCACAAGCGTGCCGCCGCGCCGCAGGATGTCGAGCGCGTTGGCGAGCGTGAGTGCAATGACCGCGTTGAGCATGGGCAGAGTGTAGCGGGCTTGAGCTGTTATTGGAGCCCGAAGCGTAAGCGAAGGGGCACGCGCCGAAGGCACGAATTTCGCCGCTCACGCGGCGTGCGCCTGCGCTTACGCTTCGGGCTCTAAATCGTGGCGTACACGTGGATACACCTCGCGATAAAACCAGCGCGAATCGCTGAACGTGAGCTCGATGTCGTTGAGTTTGTCGCGCTTGATCCAGCGGTAGTCCGAGACTTCGCTCGGGTCCGCTTTCACTTCGCGGGGGCCGGCCAGTTCACACTGCCACCAGTGCAGCACGAAGTGCGCGCGGCGTGTGATGCTCTCCCACAGTTTGCGAACCGGTTTCACGCGCAACCCGACTTCTTCAAGGCACTCACGGGCGATGGCGTGCTGCTGGGTTTCGCCGGGCTCCAGAGAGCCGGTCACGGACGACCAGTAGCCGGGCCAGGTGTCCATCGGCGCACGCTCGATGATGAGCACCTCGTCGCCGTCTTCGATCACGGCAACGATGGCGTGGCGCAGCGGTTTTTCTTCGTCGAACATTCGATTTACCGCCGTGGCACGGACGCCCTCGTCCGTGTCGGGGAGCCCATGCCACGTGTCATCAGCCGTTGATAGCCTTCGCGATCTTCGGGCCCAGTTCCTTCGGGTTGGCCTTACCCTTCAGCTTGCGCATGCACTGGCCGATCAGGAAGCCGAGCGCCTTCTGTTCGCCGTTTTTGAAGTCGGCGACGGCCTTGTCCTTGAATTCCTCAATCACCTCGGCGATCGCGGCGTCCATGGCGCCTTCGTCCTGCTCGATCAGCTTGTTGAGTTTCTTCGCCGTTTCCAGCGCGCCCGCGCCTTCTTCGGCCATGCCGTGAAAGACTTCCTTGGCCGTAATGTTGTTCAGCTTGCCCGCATCAAGGAGCTTGATCAGTTCAATCAATTCCGCCGGAGAAACCTGCAACTCCTCGATGCCGATGTTGCGGTCGTTCAGCTCGCGGGTGACTTCGCCGACCACCCAGGCCGCGACCTTCTTCGGCTCGTCCATCAGCTTGATCGCGGCCTCGTAGAATTCCGCCAGCGCCTTGTCACCCACGAGGTAGACGGCGTCCTGCTCGCTCAATTTGTAGTCATCAAGAAAACGCAGCAGGCGCTTCTCCGGCATTTCCGGCAGCGTTGCGCGCACTTTCTCAACCCACTCGCGCGGGACGTCGAAAGTGGCGAGGTCGGGTTCCGGGAAGAAGCGGTAGTCGGTGGCCTCTTCCTTGCTGCGCATGGGGCGCGTTTCGAGTTTTTCCTCGTCCCAGAGCAGGGTCTGCTGGCTCAGGCTGCCGCCGCCTTCGAGAACTTCCGTGTGGCGCTTGATCTCGTGTTCGAGCGCCGCCCGCACGGCGCGGAAGCTGTTCAGGTTCTTGATCTCGCTGCGCACGCCGAACTTCTCCTGCCCTTTCGGACGGATGCTGACGTTGGCGTCGCAGCGCAGGCTGCCCTTTTCCATGCTCAGGTCGCTGACGCCCAGGTAGCTCAGGTTGCGCTTCAGCGTGTTCAGGTAGACGTAGGCCTCTTCCGGGCTGCGCAGGTCCGGCCCGCCGACGATTTCGACCAGCGGCGTCCCGGCGCGGTTGAGGTCCACCAGCGTGCTGCCGTCCATGTGGATCGATTTGCCGGCGTCTTCCTCAAGGTGCGCGCGGGTGATGCGGCAGATCTTCGGCTGCCCGGACGTATCGTGAATCGGAAGCTGCAACTCACCGTCGAAACACAGCGGCTCGTCGTACTGGCTGATCTGGTAGCCCTTGGGCAGGTCGGGGTAGAAGTAGTTCTTGCGGTCGAACTTGATGCGATGCGCGATCTGGCAGTTCAGAGCCAAACCAATCCGGATTCCGTACTCGACGGCCTGCCGGTTAACCATCGGCAACGCCCCGGGCAACCCGAGGCAGACCGGACAGGTCAGCGAATTCGCCGGCACGCCGAACTGCACCGCGCAGCCGCAGAACATCTTGGTCGCGGTCTTGAGTTGCACGTGCACCTCAAGCCCGATGACCGGTTCGTATTCAACTTTGCTTGCTGTCGCCATGGGCTCAGATTACAGATTTCGGGTTTCAAGTGTCAGGGCCGGCGATCGGAACGCGGCCGTCCCGGCCGCATGCGGGCCGGAGGCCCGCGTTCCGGGGCCAGGTCAAACTACCGTCGGGAGTACGTGCAACAAGGCCTGCACGTCCGGCGCTTCGTAGTCCGGCACGTCCTTCAGGTCGCGCGGGAGCTGGTGTTTGCCGTGCCGTCCCTGCTGCAAATGGATCGTCGTCATGCGGATCATGTTGGCCGGGCGGATGTTGTTGTCGAGGCGCGTGCCCAGCATGATGCAGTCGCCCGGCGTGGCGCCCAGAGTTCCGACGAGGAATTCCAGCACGCGCGGGTCCGGCAGCTCGATCTTCATGGCGCCGGGCGGGCCGGCGACGTCGATCATCTGTAGTATCCGGGCGCGCTCAAGGGCGCCGGACTGCTCGTCGCTCAGCCGTGAGGCCGTCGCAATCCTCCAGCCACGCTGTTTACACGCCTGCAGGATGTCCCCCGCGTCCTTGCGCAGGTTGGTGGTCGGGTTGAAGTTTTTGCGGAACGCCGAGATGCAGCGCAGCGCCATGGTGGTGTCGCGGTTCACCAGCTTGAAGATCATCGCCTCGAAGGGGCTGGGCGCGAAGCTGTTGATGGCGAAGGTCTCGGCCTTGCGCAGCGCTTCTTCACTGACGCGCTGGCCGGCGGTTGCGACGATCTGGCGGACCAAGGCAATCGCCTCCTGGTCGTTGCGTTCTTCGTCGGTCAGGACGTCTGCGATGTCAATGATGATTGCGCTGGCCAAGGTGTGCCTCTTCGATGCTAGGGATTCAGACGATAAATCGTCCTGGGGAACGGTATCGTCTCGCGCACGTGCGAACAGCCGGTGATCCACTGCACGCAGCGCTCGACGCCCAT